>NZ_CP143423.1:3887430-4203674 GCF_014337925.2 Roseobacter fucihabitans
TCCGCATCCTGTGGGCGGATCATAAAAAGCGGGTCTTGGTGCCACCCGGTCATCTGCGAAACGGCTTGATCTATATCGCTGGCCCGCACAGGCCCGATTGCCGTAGCTGCCGACACCCGCTTGCCCCCGCCCCCGCCACGTCGCAGCGTCCAGGTCGGCAAAATCCGAATTTCCGCAGCAGGCCAAGTCCCATCGATGGCCGCAAAGATATGCGTCGCCGTCATTGTGGAAATGATGCGGCGAGCCGCTCGATTACGCCCTGCACCAGATCGCCATCAGCCCCGCGCACAACGATGTTGGAGCCATATTTGCCGTTTTGCAGCTGAAACGGATAAGAACCCATGCTGAGCATCGGAAATTCAGCCGCCAATGCGCCCAGAGGTCCCGCAATATCGCCCTCGCCGCGTTCAATTCGCAAGGTCTGTGAAACCAGCGGTGCCCCACCTGTGAGGCCGGGCAGCAGGCTTTCAACCATGGCCTGAAACACCGACGGCACGCCGGCCATGACATGCACATTTCCCAGCGTGAACCCCGGTGCCGCAGACACCGGGTTTTCGATCAGCGCGGCACCCACCGGAATCCGGGCCATGCGCAGGCGAGCTTCATTCAGAACGGTCCCGGTTTTGGCATAATGCGCCTCCAGAATGTGGCGGGCGTCGTCCCTGACGTCGATAGGTTTGTTAAACGCGGCAGCGATACAATCTGCGGTGATATCATCATGGGTCGGACCGATCCCACCGCTCGTGAAAACATGATCGTTTTGAGCAGCAAGCGCCTGTACCGCGCTGATGATTGCGGCGCGATCATCGCTTATGACGCGCACCTCGCGCAGATCAAAACCGGCCAGCGAGAGTTTTCCCGACAGGTGGTACATATTGGCATCGCGGGTGCGCCCGGACAGGATTTCGTCGCCGATCACAAGCATGGCGGCGGTCGGATTTGGCATGATTGGACACTCCCTCGGTCTCATCTCTTTAATGGTATAGGCCTGCATCCGGGGGCTTTCAAACCGAACTTGTCTTTAACCAAAGGCTGTCTTTGATAAACCCTTTTGGCAGGTCTGCGAGGAATACCACAGGCCGTTGGTCTTTTGGGCGGCTTGCGGAAGGGTGTCGCAGGTTCCTGCTCTGGCGCGCTTTTTCGACCAGTTCGTTGATAGGGTGGGATTACTTCCGGGTTTCGAGATGACCCGGATCAAGCCAAACCACAGCGGTTACCTTTGCCCAAAAAGAGGATTTACGTTCATGTTGGCTCTGAAGCGCCTTGATGTATTTTTCATGCGTCGCGAAGGCACCATAATCCGTGATCTGTGCATCCAGCGCAGCGCAATCCGCAAGGTGATCGGCGGCGTGGCCATATCGTGAGGATCGACCCTGCCCAAGCGCAAAATCGATCATCGCGCGCCATAGCAATACAGCGGCGCGCGGGTGCCGTGATCGCAACGCCTCAGCGGCCGGCGTCAGTAAAAGATAGTGATCGCCGTTTACTTCATCGGCGCGGGTTTCTATCAATCGAGCCGCTGTCAGCAGATCAGGCCAGTCGATACAGAACGCCAAAGCGGTTGAGAACTCCGGAAACGCGAGGACATGGGCCTTGGCCACCTCTTCGGCTTCGACATCCTCGAAATCCGGTAGCGTTTTCAGAAAATCACGCAGATGTCGCGCGCTCAGAGCGCCGGAAAAACAGGCCCAGCGGTGGGTCTGGGCCTCTTGGTTCCGCCCAAGCGCCACAAGGCTTGCGATATAGGCATCATCCCATGCCTCTTGTCCCAGGCTGCGGTCGTCTTGCTCAGACCCAAGCAGCAGCGCAAGAGCATCCTCTGCCCGCGCATCGGCAAGCAAAATCCCCGCGACCTCAGCTGAGACGTCTTTGCGCTGCAGATCTTCCTCCGTGTATTGCGCAATATAGGCCCTCGTGTCGCCAGCCGTCGCCGCGATTTCCTGAAGGCACCATTTCACGAAACGCGATTTGCGGTCCACAGCATAGGTGTCACCGCCGCGCAATTGGCGTAAAAACTGGATCGCCTCATGATCTTCGGGGGCCTCTTCAAGCGGGGCCGCGGCATAGGCCTCCACATTTCCCCTTAATCGCTCCAGACCCGATGACCCGAGAGTGGGCCCCAGAAGAGGGATGATGCCGTCCCATTCTCCATATCCATTGTCCTGCACAACGCCCCATATGCGGTCCGCAAGCCTTACGGGATCAATCAGCGCGCGCGGCGCGATCTCGCCGAAATGCGCGATTGCGGAGCGAAACACATCGCCGACATCGCCCCGGCTATCATCCACACGTTCGTAGATGGAAGGGGCGATCTCAAGGAATTGCCACAACAGATCAAAAGCGGTGGTCGCATCTTCCGGTGCGATCTTTTCAACGATCATGGCAAGCTGTGTCCTGAGGTCCTTGATCAGCGCCTTGCGCTTGCGCCAGCTTACAAAACTGTTCGATCTTCGCAGGGACAAGAGCCGTTTACGCACCTCTCGGGCCAATTCTGACGCCCCGAGGCTGTGGCTCAATTCCAGACGCAATCGGCGTTTGATCTCGGCACTGCCGGTGCTGACCTCAATCAAAAGTGCGGCCAGCCTCTCCCCACCCAGAGCCTCAAGGTTGGTTTTATTCAGGGTCTTTTTTGACATCAGCCGATTTTGGCACCTGATGCGTCGGAAGGGAAGGGGATCCCTTCATGATGCGGGGCGCGCGATCATGCCTGCACCACTTTCAATTGCGCATGACGTCAAAAGCCAGCGCAGCGAAATCCGTACCACGGTTTCGAAACGACAGTCAAAAACAGGGACGGGACGGTTCCGATTGGGCAAAACTCCTTCTCTAATCGAGGCCCGTTTCAGCCGCTTCCAATTTGCGTTTCTGAACGAAATGGCGACCCTCTTCGCGCGCCGCTTCAAGAATTGCGGCACCGATGAGGGTATGTGGCAGCAATGCGTCCTGCTGGCTGGCACCACCTTGCTCTTCGGAGGGTCCACTGGCACCTGCGGAGGACGCGGTTGTGCGATTGCCGATAAATTGCGGCGGTCCTGCTGTTGTCTGCGCGGTCGCGCTCACAGTCGTCGCCAGAAAAGCAATCAACAAACCGAGGGAAAAGTATCTTGTGGCAGACATGACATCAGCTTTCGCAAATTGCACCCTATGGGTACCAAATTTCGGCGGCATTTGCCCGAGCTAAGTTTGATCGTGATTAACGGGGTATGCAATCTTTCTCAACGCCCTCGAAATACGATTTTATCTTGTTGATGTCGGCTTCCGGGACACTGCCCTTGAAGCGTTGATGTCTGGGGCAATGGCAAGCAGGAGTGCGATCAGGCGAATGACGCGCTTGGACAAGCCTTTGAATGAACAGGGTGATGCTCAACATCGACACGCCCCTTCTCTTCCCTTTTGCGCAAGATGTTATCCGGGAAGGCCCGTGCAGCAGACACGTTACGAAAAACAAAGTGATACAAATTTCCGTAACTTTTTTCTTGATGGACTCCGGCCATCAACATATAACCTCGATCATATTGAATACTTTGCGGGAGGAGTCGCAGTGGACGCATTGATTTGTGATGGGGTGCGTACGCCGATTGGCCGATATGCGGGTGCATTGTCCTCTGTGCGTGCCGATGATCTGGCGGCCTTGCCCATCGCTGCGCTGATGCGCCGTAACACCGGCGTTGACTGGAGCGCGGTGGACGATGTGATCTATGGTGCCGCCAACCAGGCCGGCGAGGATAACCGCAATGTTGCGCGTATGGCGGCATTATTGGCGGGGCTGCCGCAGGAGGTGCCCGGCACGACCGTCAACCGGCTCTGTGCCAGCGGGATGGATGCGGTGGGGTTTGCCGCACGCGGGATCAGGGCGGGTGACTATGACCTGACCATCGCGGGCGGTGTTGAAAGCATGAGCCGCGCGCCCTTCGTAATGCCAAAAGCAACAAGCGCGTTTACCCGTTCCAATACCCTACACGACACGACAATCGGCTGGCGTTTCGTCAATCCGGAGATGAAGGCGCTCTACGGTATCGATTCCATGCCCCAGACCGCCGATAATGTCGCCGCGGATTTCGACATCAGCCGCTCGGATCAGGACGCCTTTGCCGCGCGGTCCCAGGCGCGGTGGGCGGCCGCGCAGGCGGCGGGTGTTTTTGCAGATGAAATCATCCCCGTCGCCGTGCCACAGCGCAAGGGCGATCCGATCATTTTCGACACCGACGAACACCCCCGCCCCGGCACAGATGCGGCAAAACTGGCCAGCCTCAGGGGCATCAACGGTGCCGATCTCTCCGTCACCGCCGGCAATACAAGCGGCGTGAATGACGGCGCGGCCGCTTTGCTGATCGCCTCGCAGGCGGCTGCCAAGGCGCATGGCCTGACCCCCATCGCCCGCATTATTGGCATGTCCGCCGCCGGGGTGGCCCCGCGGATCATGGGCATTGGTCCGACCCCTGCGAGCCAAAAACTGCTGGAGCGCACGGGTCTGAGCATTGAACAGATGGATGTGATCGAATTGAATGAGGCCTTCGCGAGCCAAGGTCTCGCCACATTGCGCCAGCTTGGCCTGGACGATGACGACGCGCGCGTGAACCCCAATGGCGGGGCCATCGCGATGGGTCATCCGCTTGGCATGACCGGCGCGCGCCTTGTCCTGACGGCGGCACATCACCTCAAACGCACCGGTGGGCGCTATGGCCTGTGCATGATGTGTGTTGGCGTAGGCCAGGGCACTGCTATGCTTATCGAACGCGTCTGAACCGGGAGGAGCACGACATGTATGCACAAATGGTCAAATCCGAAGCGACACAGGAAGACCCCGAACGACTTGCTGCTTTTCAGGCCCGCATTGATGCGGGCGAAAAGATCGAGCCCAAGGACTGGATGCCCGCGGGCTATCGCAAGACGCTGATCCGCCAGATCGGACAGCACGCCCATTCCGAGATCGTCGGCCAGCTGCCCGAGGGTAATTGGATCACCCGCGCCCCGACGCTGGAGCGCAAGGCGATCCTGCTGGCCAAGGTGCAGGATGAGGCGGGCCATGGCCTTTACCTTTACTGCGCGGCGGAAACGCTTGGGGTGAGCCGTGACGAGATGACGGAAATGCTGCTGGATGGGCGAATGAAATACTCCTCCATCTTCAACTACCCAACCCTGACATGGGCCGATATGGGGGCGGTCGGCTGGCTCGTTGATGGGGCCGCGATCATGAATCAGGTGCCGCTGCAACGCACCTCCTTTGGCCCCTATGCGCGCGCCATGATCCGCGTGTGCAAAGAAGAATCGTTCCACCAGCGCCAGGGCTATGACATCATGATGAAGGTGGCCCAGGGTACGCCTGCGCAAAAGGCGATGGCACAAAACGCGCTCAACCGGCTCTGGTATCCCTCGCTTATGATGTTCGGCCCTTCGGACAAGGACTCCGTACATTCCGCACAATCCATGGCCTGGAAAATCAAGATGAACACCAATGACGAGCTGCGTCAGAAGTTCGTCGACCAGACCGTGCCACAGGCGGAATACCTGGGGCTAAGCGTTCCGGATGAAACCCTCAAGTGGGACGACCAGAAGGGCGGCTATGACTTTGCAGAGCCGGACTGGGAAGAATTTCACCAGGTCATTCAGGGCAATGGCCCCTGCAACACAGAACGTCTGGCGGCGCGCAACAAGGCCTGGGACGATGGTAAATGGGTGCGTGACGGTCTTTTGGCCCACGCCGAAAAGCGCAAGTTGAGAAAGGTCGCGGCAGAATGAGCGCGCCCAATTCCGCATATCCCGACACGCCCGAAACACCGAGCAAACCCAAGCGCAATGAGTGGCCCTTATGGGAAGTGTTCATCCGAGGCCAGCACGGCATGAGCCACCGCCATGTCGGCAGCCTGCATGCGCCGGATGAGGAAATGGCGATCAAAAACGCGCGCGATGTGTACACTCGACGCAACGAAGGCGTCAGCATCTGGGTCGTCGAGGCGCGCCATATCGCGGCTTCCAGCCCGTCGCAAAAAGGTCCGCTTTACGAACCGTCTGAAAGCAAAGTCTATCGCCATCCGACGTTCTTTGACATTCCAGACGACGTGGGGGCGATGTGATGTCCGACGCTTCACAGGACCAAGTTTTCGAATTTCTGTGCCGCATGGGGGATAATACGTTGGTCTTGGGCCACCGCGTCAGCGAATGGTGTGGCCACGCGCCAGTGTTGGAAGAAGACATCGCGCTGGCCAATACCGCACTGGACCTGATCGGGCAGACGCAGATGTGGCTGGGCCTTGCCGGTGAGATCGAAGACAAAGGGCGCAGCGCGGATGATCTGGCGATGTTGCGCGACGTTTGGGATTTCCGCAATCTGCTGCTGGTGGAACAGCCCAACGGCGATTTCGGCCAGACCATGATGCGCCAGTTCCTGTTTGATGCCTGGCATCTGGCGATGCTCAGGGCGCTGGCGGGCGCGTCACATGAACAGATCGCGGCGATCGCGGCCAAATCCGTCAAGGAAGTGCAATATCACGTCGAACGCTCCGGTGACACGGTCATCGGGCTGGGCGATGGCACTTCTGAGAGCCACATGCGGATGCAAAATGCGCTGAACCTGCTGTGGCCCTATGTGGGCGAAATGTTTGTGCCCGACGCGGTGGATGACGCCCTCGCGCAAGCGGGCATTGCCCCTGATCTGGTGCATTTGCGCACAGAATTTGACACCCATGTCGGCGCGGTTCTGGCCGATGCAACCCTGATCGTCCCAGAGGGCGATTTTGCGCATAAGGGCGGGAAAACCGGCTTTCAGCACTCCGAACATCTGGGCCATGTGCTGACACAGATGCAATGGCTGCAACGGGCCTATCCCGGCGCGACCTGGTAGGATGAAACCTGCGGTGGCAGAAATCTGGGACTGGCTTGACGGCGTGCCCGACCCCGAAATCCCGGTGATCTCGGTTGTCGATCTGGGCATTGTGCGGGGTGTATCCTGGGACGGCGATACGTTGGAAGTTTCCGTCACCCCGACCTATTCGGGTTGTCCTGCCACACGCGTCATCGCGATGGATATCCAAACCGCGCTGCTTGACAGGGGTATCGAAAACATACGCATCAAGACCCAGATCAGCCCGCCCTGGACCACCGATTGGCTGTCCGAACAGGGCCGTACCAAGCTCATGGACTACGGTATCGCGCCGCCCCGCGCCGCCGGAGGACCCGATTGCTGCCCGCGCTGCAAATCGACCAATGTCACCCGGATCAGCCAGTTCGGCTCGACCCCCTGCAAGGCGCAATGGCGCTGCGCCGATTGTCTGGAACCTTTCGACTATTTCAAATGTATCTGAGGAGCAGATCAGATGGCGCGTTTTCATCCCCTATCCGTCACGGATGTCACCAAGACCATTCGAGATGCCGTTATTGTGACGCTCAAACCGGTGAACGGCGGGGATTTCGATTTCATCCAGGGCCAATATCTGACCTTCCGACAGAGTTTTGACGGCACCGAAGTACGGCGTTCCTATTCCATCTGCGCGGGCAAGGATGATGGCTTCCTGCAAGTGGGCATCAAGAAGGTTCACGGCGGCGCGTTTTCAACCTGGGCCAACGAAACCCTTGCGCCCGGCATGACACTTGAAGCGATGGAACCGATGGGCAGTTTCCACACGCCGATCACACCGGAGCAGCCAAAAAATTACCTCGGCTTTGCCGGGGGATCAGGGATCACGCCGGTCTTGTCGATCATGAAAACCATCCTGACCCGCGAGCCGGGGAGCGCCTTCACGCTGATCTATGCCAACCGGGGCGTCAATACGATCATGTTCCGAGAGGAACTGGAGGACCTCAAAAATCTCCACATGGGCCGCCTGACCGTGATCCATATTCTGGAAAGCGACGCCCAGGACATCGACCTGTTCACGGGCCGCGTGGATGCGGACAAATGCGAGGCCCTTTTTGAGCATTGGATCGATATCAACAGCGTGGACACCGCGTTTATCTGCGGGCCTGAGCCGATGATGCTGGGGATTGCGCAAGCGCTGCGCGCGCACGGGTTGAGCGATGATCAGATCAAGTTTGAACTTTTCGCCAGCGCCCAGCCCGGACGCCTGAAACGCAAGCCCAGCGATAGCGTCAGTGATGCGGCGGCGAAATCGACCAATGCGACCCTCACCCTGGACGGGTCCGCGCGCAGCTTTACGATGGACAAAGATCAATCGATCCTTGAGGCCGCGCTCGAAAACGCGCTGGATGCGCCCTATGCCTGCAAGGCCGGGGTCTGCTCCACGTGCAGGTGCAAACTCGTGGAAGGCGAAGTCGAGATGATCGCAAACCACGCGCTTGAGGATTACGAGGTGGCGCAGGGCTATGTGCTATCCTGCCAATCCTTCCCCGTCACCGACCGTGTGGTTGTGGATTACGATCAATAAGGACGCTGACCATGACCGATACGATGGATATTTCCGAATACCTCGCAAAGGGCGGTCGCCTCACGAACCCGGCCAATGTCCCCACGCGCTACCGCGCCGAGCTGATGAAAATCATGGCCACTTTTGTGGACAGCGAATTGGCCGGGGCCGCGGGGTTTGCCGATGTGATCAATGCCGGTCCGGGCATTAAGGAACGGATTGCCGCCGCGCGGATCGTTCTGGAAAAGACCGACCATGCCGATAAGGTCCTCAGGCTGATGGGTGAATTTGGCGCAAATACCGATCGCTATGCCAATCACCACCCCTGGTCGGACCGCTTGCCGCGCGACACGCCCCCCGGCACGCTGCGCCATGCCCACGACATGCGGTTATCGGTTCTCAACTACCCGCTGGATGGCTGGTGCGATGCAGTAGTGATGAACATGCTGATGGGGGGCGCGGTCGGGGTGCAATTGTCGGAATTCCTCTCTTCATCATACCAGCCCTTCGCAGAAGCGATCCGCGAAATCGCGCCGCGCGAACAGCGCCATACCGAGCTTGCGGTGGAAGGTCTGAAAAAGCTGATCCAGCAGGGGGAAATCGATGCTGTGAGCCAAAGCGTCGCCTATTGGTGGCCGCGCGTCAGCGATAGCTTTGGCTCAGGTGCGACCGCACGCAACGATGCGCTCAAGGCGATGGGCCTGCGCAGCAGGACCAACGCGCAATTGCATGACAGATGGGTCAATATCACCGCGGCGACCCTTGAAGATCTGGGGGTAAGCCGTCCTGCGGATTGACGGATGGGCCGCACTCAGATGCGCGTTTCCCGAGCGATTCAGGTCGTTTGATCGGTCTGGCAGGTTCGTCAGGGGGGCGGCTATCGGCGGTACTGTTCTATCTGTGACACCCATTGGGCGGTGCGAAAATCAACAGGACGGTCGCATGCAACTCACGCGCATTGCCACCAAACACCTCCGGCATTGTTCCAGCGCCCAAACCGCCAATCTGCACCGCCCGATCACGCCTGAGCGCTTCAGGGATTTCAATGCGACGCGAGTGAGCCGCTCGAAAAGGTCAAACCACGCCGTTTTCAGACCGATGATGCGATCCGGCTGCTTGCAAAGATAGATGTCGAGGGTGTCGCACATCCACACGCCGTTGCAGGCGCAATGGTGATCGATCACCGGCCCCAGGCACCATAGGCCTTGGCCAGCGGTCACATCGACACGCACTCAAAGCCCGGTTCGGCACATATGCGGGCGCGTTTTCACCTTGGTCTCTATCGCGGCGGAACGCGCCCGCCTTAACCCTTGTCGCGGTTGTCCAACACGCGAACCGCCTTGCCCTGGCTGCGCGCGACCGAACCGGGTTCGCCCACGACGACTTCGCTGGAAACACCGACCATATCCTTGATATGTTTCGTCAACATGCGCGCCGCCGCGGTCTTGGAAAGTTCGTCACGCGCGCCCGGAGTCGCCTCGACATAGACCCGCATCGCATCCATACGACCCGCCTTGTAGAGTTCAATCTGAAAATAAGGCGCGAGACCCCCTGTTGCCATCACCTGTTCCTCGATCTGCGTCGGGAACAGGTTGACACCGCGCAGGATGATCATGTCATCCGAGCGCCCGGTGATCTTTTCCATCCGCCGCATATTGCGTGCCGTGCCGGGCAACAACCGCGTCAGATCGCGCGTGCGATACCGGATCATCGGCATGCCTTCTTTGGTCAGCGTGGTAAAAACCAGCTCGCCTTCATGCCCGTCCTCCAGAACCGCGCCCGTAACCGGGTCGATGATTTCAGGGTAATAGTGGTCCTCCCAGACATGCAGCCCATCCTTGGTTTCGACACATTCATTGGCCACACCGGGACCCATGATCTCGCTCAATCCGTAGATGTCGACAGCGTGCATGTCGAAGGCCTCTTGGACTTCCTTGCGCATCGCGTTGGTCCAGGGTTCGGCCCCAAAGACACCCACTTGCAGCGACGATTGGCGCGGGTCGATGCCTGCCTTGTGGAAACCTTCAAGAATATTGAGCATGTAAGACGGCGTGACCATGATGCCCGTCGGTTGGAAATCATGGATCAGGCCAACCTGTTTTTCCGTCTGACCGCCGCCCATCGGCACAACGGTCCCGCCCAGCTTTTCAATGCCGTAATGCGCGCCCAGCCCGCCGGTGAACAACCCATACCCGTAGGCGTTGTGGATCATATCCCCCGCCCGCAAGCCCGAGGCGCGCAGGCTGCGTGCCAGCGTATCGGCCCAGATTTCGATGTCGTTTTTGGTGTAGACGACAACCGTGGGTTTGCCCGTGGTGCCAGAGGAGGCATGGATGCGGGCAAGGTTTTCCCTTGGCACCGCAGAAAGGCCAAAAGGGTAATTGTTCCGCAGGTCGTCTTTATGGGTGAAGGGAAATTTCGCGAGGTCCTTGAGGTCCCTGAGGTCATCGGGGTGCACGCCCGCCTCATCAAATCGTTTGCGATACATCGCCACATTGTCATAGGCGTGACGCAACGACCATTTCATCCGCCCCAGTTGCAGGGCTGCTATTTCGTCGGTGCTGGCAATTTCAATGGGGTCCAGATCGGCTTTCGCCGGGCTCAGGTCTTTCATGTTACCTCCTCCATCGCTGGGATCATTCCTGGAACAATTGGCCTTTGATCGACCGGGACAGGCCCCGCATTTCCGCAATTGTCTTATCGTCCTGATTGCTGACACGCACGTCATAAATGCCGCTGCGACCGGTCAAGGAGACCTCGCGTGCGGTCGCAATCAGCCTGTCCCCCAGCCGGGCAGGTGCGGTGTAGGTGATCGTATTGTTTTGCGCGACGGTCGCCTGATTGCGGCTGTTACAGGCGAAGGCAAAGGTGCTGTCCGCCAGCGAAAAAGTGATGCCGCCATGGCACATCCCGTGTCCGTTGCAGTGATGTTTGGCGACGGTCAGCGACATAACCGCGGTGCCTTCATCCACCGACACCAGCGTCATTCCCATCCACTGCGACGCAGCATCATCCGACCACATCGCCGCTGCGGCGTGGTCTGCGCGTTCTTTTGGTGTCATGATCATTTTCCTTTGATTATCGCGAGCCGTTTCGATCAACAGAACCGCCTGTGCGCCAATATCGCGCGCCTCTCCCAGCGCATAGGGTGCATATCGACGCTCAAACCGTTCAGCGGAACAGTTTTTGGTTGGTATTCAGAGGTTTGATCAAGAACCAAATCAGCCATCGGATGTCACTTTCAGCGGTGCATAAATCCATATCCTCATACACTGACCAGTTGGTCAATTGATTATTGCCGGAGGGAATCCGGTGAAGCAGACGTCACGAACCCGGATACGTTCAGCAACGCAAACAGCCTTGGGCGGCGATCAATTATTTGGCCAAATTTCAAAGCACCAATCAAGGGGGCGCAGAGAACAGCGATACCTCTGGTCGTCCGCGGGTGTTTTCCAATCTCGTCTATGCCGCAATTCCGCCTGATCCCCTTACGGCTGTGTGATCGCGTGGAAGGTGTCGCCGAGCAGGACGATCCGGCTTGTCTATATGACGTCAGGATGCGTAATTGAACGCATGTCCAAGCCGCTCTTGACTGATCCGATCTTCCTGCCCTTGGTAATTTCGCTGGGGTCTGATCCGATCCGGCTTGGCGTTTTCGGGGGTGTGGCACTCAAAACCATGCGCGTGACTCCACATGCCGAATGGAACCGCTTTACCTGCAAAAACGTAGCCAGAGATATTGCAACACCTGCGGTCTTCCCGCGTATTATCCCCGATTGGGTCACAGATTTGGAACGCTTGGCGCTGGTCATGGTCCTGCAAGTTTACATTCTCTGTATGCAGAACCAAAACCGCGTTTCGGGCAACAGAACTCCTCGCAAAAGGAAAAACCATGAGCCTTCTGAAGATCAACAGCTTTGCAGCCGGTCAATGGGTCGCCCCGGACGCCAATGCGCGCGGCATCGACAACGCGGTCACCGGAGCGCCCTTTGGACTGGCGGGCAATGATGCGCTGGATGTGCAAGCGATGCTTGATCACGCGCGCCAGATTGGCAGCCCTGCCCTGCGGGCGCTGACATTTCATGATCGCGCCCGCATGCTCAAGGCGCTGGCGTCCCATCTGGGCAATCACAAACAGGCGCTTTACGATCTGTCCTTTGCCACCGGGGCCACGCAGGCCGATCACCTGATCGATGTGGACGGCGGCATCGGGACGATGTTCGTCTTTGCCTCCAAGGGTCGACGCGAAATGCCGGATGGGCATGTCTATCTCGACGGTCCGGTGGAACAGCTTTCCCGCTCCGGCAGTTTCCTTGGCCAGCACATCGCCACCCCCTTGCAGGGCGTCGCGGTGCACATCAACGCTTTCAACTTCCCCGTCTGGGGGATGCTCGAAAAGCTGGCGCCGACATTGCTTGCCGGTGTGCCCGCCATCGTCAAACCCGCAACCGCAACCTGTTATGTGACCGAACACGCCGTGCGGATCATGCTCGACAGCGGGATCCTTCCCACAGGGGCCTTGCAGCTTGTTTCGGGGGGGCTTGGCGATATGCTGGATCATCTGACCTGTCAGGATGTCGTGAGCTTTACAGGTTCTGCGCAGACTGCATTCAAACTGCGCTCTGCCCCGCATATCCTGCGCAATTCGATCCGCTTTGTCGCCGAACAGGATAGCCTGAACGCCTCGATCCTGGGTCCGGATGCTCTCCCCGGAACGCCGGAATTTGACCTGTTCGTCAAAGAGGTAGAGCGTGAAATAACCACCAAAGCCGGTCAGAAATGTACCGCCATCCGCCGCATCCTGGCGCCACAGGCGCAGGTTGACGCGGTGATTGCCGCGCTGAGCGCGCGCTTGGCCAAGACCGTGATCGGCGATCCGCAAGCGCAAGGCACCCGCATGGGGGCGCTGGTCTCCAACAGCCAAAAACGCGACGTTCTGGAAAAGGCCAGGATCATCGCAACCGAGGCCGAGCGCGTTTTCGGCGACCCGGAAAACTTCGACGTACAGGGCGCGGATATCGAAAATGGCGCTTTCCTGCCGCCGATGTTGTTTCACTGCGCCGACCCCGATGCCGCGCGACGGGTCCATGATACCGAAGCCTTTGGCCCCGTTTCTACGATCATGGGTTACCGGGATCTGGATCATGCGATCACATTGGTGAACCGTGGCGAAGGTTCTTTGGTGGCCTCCGTGATCACCCATGACCCGGAGGTCGCGCGCGAGGTGGCCATGGGGGCGGGTGCCTTTCACGGGCGGCTTTATTTCAACAACCGTGACAGCATGAGTGAAGCCACCGGCCACGGCTCACCCCTGCCCCACATGGTCCATGGTGGACCCGGCCGTGCGGGAGGTGGTGAAGAATTGGGCGGGGTGCGCGGCGTGATGCATTACATGCAGCGGACTGCCATTCAGGGTAGCCCGGATATTCTCACCGCAATCACCCGAAAATGGGTGCCCGGTGCAACCGAAATACCAGCGCCAGCGCACCCCTTTACCCGGACATTCCACGCGTTGGGCATTGGGGAAACCATCCAAACCGGCCCGCGCGAAATCACACTGGCTGATATCGAGCAGTTTGCGCAATTCACGGGCGATACGTTCTATGCCCACATGGATGAGGAGGCCGCCAAACGGAATCCGTTTTTTCCCGGACGTGTCGCCCATGGCTATTTGCTGCTCAGCTTTGCCGCTGGACTTTTTGTTGAGCCAAACGAAGGGCCTGTGCTGGCCAATACCGGGTTGGATGCGCTGCGCTTCATGAAGCCGGTTCAGGCGGGCGACAGCATCAAGGTCCGCCTGACCGTCAAAAACAAGACCCCGCGCAATGAGGCATATGGCGAGGTGCGCTGGCACGTCACATTGAGCAATCAGGACGATGAACTGGTGGCGGAATATGAGCTTTTGACGATGAATGCATACGCATCTTAGGCTTGGAAAACGGGCCTAAGCGGAATAGGAACCGCATATGCCCACCACATCCTTTCAAGATATTTCGAGATATTTGACACAAGACCAAACCCCGCGCGTCTGGTCTTTCCTGATTTCGGTGTTCGGAGAATTGGCACAAGACACCGGCGCGAAAATCAGCGGCGCATTGCTGAGCCGTATCACCGAGGAAATCGGGATCAAGCCTGAAGCGATGCGTGTTGCCATTCACCGGCTGCGCAAGGACGGTTGGATTGATAGCCTGCGTGCGGGTCGCAGCAGTTCCTATTTTCTGACCCCGCGGGGGCGTGCCCAAAGCGCCCAGGCATCACCACGCATTTATGCATCCGGACCCGCAGCCGACCGGGCATGGCTTATCATGCACAATCCCGGACAATCGGCACAGCCAAGCGACATGCCTGCAGCCTGGATCACGTCAAGCATTTGCATCACATCCGTGGTGCCGGCCTCGGCGCAGATTTTGGCGGTCCCGCTGGATGCAGATACCGCGCTTCCGCAATGGATGACGAGCCGGGTTTGCGATGACGAGACTGTCGAGATGTCAAAAGAGTTCGCCACGAAACTGGAGGGTGTAAACACCTTTCTGAAGACCGCGCCCCACCTGAGCCCGCTTGAAATCACGGCCCTGCGCGTTCTACTGGTCCATAGTTGGCGCAGGATCATCCTCAAAGCACCAATTTTGCCGGATCACGTTTTCCCGACCAGCTGGCGCGGATCCATTTGCAGACAGGCGGTTGCTGAGCTGCTCACCCAATACCCCAAGCGGGCATTGGATGAATTGGAAACCACGACGGACAGTTGAAAACCTGCGGGGAAATTTCATCTCATCATTCGGTTTATCCCTAAACAGAATGGCCAAAAGGAGTGACACCTGATTGAATTGGGTCGAACTGCGCGACAGGGCGGCGGCACTGCTGGCAGGGACCCCGACATCGCGCGCCAGGTCAGGGTCACAAATCACGTATGGCACGTCCTCAGCGGTGGCCTGACCAGACCGCAACGTCGCGTCTTAAAATGCGCCGATCGTTCCGGCATCCGTGCGATTATGTCCGGACAGGGTGGTCTCAAAGGGACCGTCGCTGAATTTCGCATCCAGAACCCCGATAGCCGGAGAGTCAGCGCGCAAGGACAAGTTGGGCGGTCTTGCATCGGGATCGGCAAAAAGCGGGTCCACATCCACAAGGTTATCCAGCACCGAGAACCCGTCATGACCCCCATATTCATTCAGGAAATTTGTCCTGCCATCACTGCGCCATAGGATATTGCCAATGAATTCAAAATCCCTGACGACCCCTGCGGCGCGCCAATCCCGGTCCGCCCATTCCGACAGGCGGGCCTCGCGACCAGAGCCCCGGCGCGCCGCGTTCAATACGGTGTTAAACCTGATCCTGACGCCCCCGATCACGCCAAAAGGCCCATCGCCCGGATGTCCCTGGCAATAAATCCCGACGATATTCAGGTCCCACATCGCGTTGTTGTAAATGTTGATATTCCGCAGCCGCTGGGTGAAATCTTCCACCGGCTCATCCTTGTGGAAATCAGCCTCGCGCGCCAGCACGATCCCGGCATCGCAATTCCAAATCTGATTGTTGTAAACATCGATATCGTCGACGAAACGTCGCCCGGCATCGAGGTAAATGCCATAACGTTCCATGTTCCAGATGCGATTGCCATAAATCGCACCACCGCGCACGCCCGCCTTGTAATCCACACCATATTGGCGCGAATCGTGAATATCATTGAACCGGGTTATGACGTCCCCCGCCGCAGAGGCCACGCTGATCGCCTCATCCACCCCGCCCGGCTCGCGTCTGTGGTTATTGAAATCCGTGACGACATTGGTTTCGGATATGTCGTTGTTCTCGATCACCACATCAATTGTGCGCAGCACCTCGGTTTCTTCCGGGGTCAGGCGATGATCTGGGCGAAAACCACAGATGAAAATCGCCGCGCTGCCGGTCCGGCGCAGGACGTTATCCGCAAAAATGTGATGCCCATGCACCTCGCCGGGCGTGCCGACCACATAGATCCCCGAGCGCCAGGCGTCCTCGATCATCAGGTTGCGGATGTGAATGTGGTCTTTGCTGTCGATGCGGATGGCATCGCGTGTGCGCGGATGCGGCTTTATGCCGGGTCCGCCATTCACCACATGCCGGCGCAAATCGCCTCGGATGATGGCGCGGTGTTCCTCGCCGGGCAGTGTCGTATAGGTAATCGGCGCGCCCGATGTTCCCGAACCCGACACCTCAAAGGGCGCATAGGAGCCGGGGCGCAAATAGACCCGATCCCCCGGACGCGCGGCCCAGCTTGCCCGCTGGGGGTGGCGAAACGGCGCATCATAGCTGCCCGTCCCGGCCATATCATCCCCGTTAGGTGAAACATATAGATCTTGCCCTGTAACCTCGGCCCGCGCGACGCCAAGCGGCAGGGCTTTGAGTACAGAAAACAAAGCCGCCCCCCCAGCCAGAAAGGCGCGCCGTCCCAGCCGGTATGTTCCATGTGATCCGAGGTTTGTTCGTTTCACCGCGCGTGCCCCCTGTTGTCGTCTTGACGTTACCCCGCACCAAAGTCGCAGGTTTCCAATCGACCTGCAATGATATCGCCGCAAGGGCGGCGTTCATTATCCTTTTCTGGCGGGCATCAGCAAGAATGTGCACAGACGCGTTCAATGGGTTCACAATCGCGCCGCCGCGCGCAGCCTGTCCGACCATCCGGCCTCTGCGGCCCTACGCCCAAAGAAAAGCGCGCCTTCCAACGTCCAATGGCTTTGATCATACATCGTTTTCTCATTCTGCGATGTGCTGAGCGTGCAGGACTTGCTGCCCGCCGGGCAAACCAGAGTACGCCGGGATAAATAGGTCAGCGCATTGCGATCTGCGATCTGCTGAACGGTCCTGTCGATCTGGGAAACCCTGCTGACCGCAGACCCATAGGCCAGCACATTCACCGTCTTCAGGTCGGTTTTTTTGCCTTGTCTGCGAATGTACCAATCATAGAACGGCAGCGTTCCGGGAGAGGCGAATTCGGGTGTACTGCCGACGATGGCCACGGGTTTGCCCTGCGCCTTAATATCGCGGATCATGCTGGATAATAACCGCTCAACGCTTTGCGCCCGGTAGCGGGTGGAGATCATGATGACATCGGCGTTCTGGAAATTAGGCGCGGTAAAGAGCTGTTCACGCTGCTCTTGTGGAAATTGCGTGGCCATGCCGAAACGCGCGACCTGCAATGCGTCGCTGTTTTCATAAGCCAGATACAGCGCGTTAAACATGTCCTTGGAGTGGGAATTGCCGATGATCAGAACCTTGGTCGCCTCTGGTTTATCAAACCAAAGCCGGGTGCGTTCGTTTTCGGAAGGCTCATGCGCGTTCCATGCGCCAATGCTTTCACCCTCACCCGCCAAACGGTCCAGAATACCCCAGGATTGATTCCGCAGGGCTTCGTTGTCATAAAATTCCCCGCCGTAAAGAACGGCCAGATCGCCTATGCGCCCCTTGTCCAGCAGATCGGTGGTGCTTTCAATCACAACAAAAGCGACGATGACCGCGAGGCTGCCCGTCAGAGCGAGACCAAAAGCGCGCGCGCTTGCGGCAAAGCGGAACCGCTGTTCGACCAGGTAATAACCGGCAATGGAGAAGGCCACGGTTAATGACACCCAGGCCAGCATATCCAGCGCACCGGGCTTTTCCACACTGCTCAAACGACCAAAGGCAAAGATCGCGAAATGCCACAGGTATATCGAATAAGACAGGCACCCGATAAAGACGAAGGGACGCGTCGACAGCAGTTGCGTCACGGTTTCCTGTGGCCGCGCGCACCAGATGATCGCGCAGGTGGCCAGCACTACGGGCAGCGTGATAACGCCGGGGTGGTGCCATTGCGCAAGATCGATGGTGAACATGCAGACCGCCAGCACAAAAAGGGCGATCTTGGGCAGCAGCCAGACCATGCGGGGTCCGGGTTGTGCGACTTTGGGAAAAAACGTCAGTGCGAAGGCCATGATCGACCCGGCCAGCAATTCCCAAGCCCGGCTGACAGGTGAGAAAAAGGAGAGCTGCTGGTTGAACGACGTGGTGATTTCCGCCGCCGCGAGGCTGCCCAGGGTCAGCGCGATGACAATGATGAATGCGAGGGCCGGGCGCCGGGTCGGTTTAATCAAGAGCAGCAGGAGCGGGAAGATCAGGTAAAATTGTTCCTCAATGGCAAGGCTCCAGGTGTGCAGAAACGGTTGCAAAAGGCCAGATTGCGCGCCGTATTCACCCAGCGAGAAGAACCAAAAGACGTTGCTCACAAATCCGATGGCGGCAAGTGCCGAAAGGCTGAAGCGGGGCAATTCCGTAGGGGAGAGCAGAAAAAAGGCGGCACTCATAGACGCCAGGATCATCAGGATCAGCGCAGGAAATATGCGCCTGGCGCGCCGGGTATAGAAATTCTTGATGCTGAAACTGCCAGTATCTTGCAATTCATTCAGAATAACCTGCGTGATCAAAAACCCCGATATCACCAGAAAAACATCGACCCCAAGGAACCCACCGGGCAGAAGATATCCACCGGCGAAAGGAATTTTCAGGTGGTAAATTACGACCGGAACGATCGCGAGCGTTCTGATGCCATCAATTTCCGGCCGATAACGCATAGATTTTGACATGATCGGCTTATATGTCAGAACCTTTGCTTTTAATACAAAAGAGAGCGGTAATAGGTTTAGAGGCAATCGACTATTTGGTTTGCCCCCGACTTGCCGCCCCTGCGCCAATCCCAGCCAATGGAATTCAATGCAGATCCGTTCATTTCCCATACCAGTGACGCTTTTGGGTTTTGACAAAAAAGCGGTTTGAGACAGGCTCGCCGGCCGCTCAAGGAGGTCGGTGCACCTGCTATAATGCCGCCTTAAGTTTTGAAAGGATTGCTAAATTTTATTCCCCTGAACTTTTGACAAATCGCGTCTTCTTACCGTTAGAATTGGATACAAGTCGAATGGCGCAATGATATAGCATCGAAAAATGAAAGGGTTGGGACTAAGAAACGCTCGCGCATCAACGAGATTATGGCGCAATCCGATGAGCTGAAACGCGCGCATGGCTTCGCTTTGTCGCCCTTCGCCTATTGGACCCCGCAGAAATTTCAGAGCCAGAAAGACAGCGCACGCAACGTGATCAATGCATGCTGTGGCTGGGACATCACCGATTACGGCGCGGGGGATTATGATCATATGGGCTTGTTCCTGTTCACCCTGCGCAACGGGCGATTGGCATGCCTTCTGGGGCGAAGGCGGCAGCGTTTTGATCGGAGAGGTATCAACGGTCAGCGACGATGAGACCGACAATTTTTTTGCGCGCCAATCGGTCGTTTTGCGACCGTTGATAAGGACCCCAGACGTCTTCTGGTCAGTGATTATCAACATTGGCTGGCCTGAAACCCGGTCCTGTTTTTGGGCGGCGCAGATGTGATGGGTCGGGATTTGCCCCTACCTTGAGGCATCGTTTGATCTCCGACACCGGTGGCACAAGACAACCCCGAGGGTAAGGTTTGTAGCAGCTTTCATCATCCGCATATCTGCGCGGGCAGAGAACGCTTGGTGGTTTCGCTGCGCGCGTCAAACAGGTCTTGATGTATGTGTGTTTGATGGTTGCGCCGTAAAACCAAAACCTTAGGCGTTGAAACCGCGCCCGCCCCAATCATATCAAGCTCGCGTGAACCTGTCCCAGCGCTCGGTTGCACTGCGATCAAGGCACGGTCACTGCGCCATCCCACTGCCTTGCCATGGCTGCTTCGTCGCAACCAAGAACGGGATTCATCAGGCGTATTCCCTCTCAAAAGGTATCGATGAGACAAAACGGGTTGCAGAACGACGCAGAAAATCGTCTGTGCGCCGTGGAAGTGGGAGCCTGACGGACAGGAAATATCGCTGTTACCGGCGCAATAACCTGCGAATGCAGCTTGCCAAAAGCCGGGTTTCAGTGCTCTGTACATGGATATTTTTGAATAGTTTTTTTCGGTTTTGGAATTTAAAATCGTTGGATTGATAAATTTAAGGGGGGTGGGGTTCAGTGGCCCAAAAGTCAGAACTCGGAATGCCAGAACTGCGCGAAGCGCGATCCTCAGGGACTTGGCTGCTATGGTCGGTTTTCCTTTTCAGCGTATTTGTGAACCTGCTGATGCTCACCGGGCCGCTGTTCATGCTGCAGGTCTACGACCGTGTCCTTGGATCACGATCTGAGGAAACACTGGCCGCACTTTTCATACTCGTAGCAGTGCTTTACGGGCTTATGGGGATATTGGATTACGCCCGTGGTCGGGTGCTTGCGCGGTTCGGCGCACGGTTCCAATCTCTCTTGGATGATCGGGTTTTTGACGCGGTTTTGCGTCGCGCAATTTTGCCACAGGAACGGGGCGCGCCCTCTACGGGCCTGCGCGATCTGGAAACCGTCCAGACCGTTTTCACCTCTCCCGTGATGCTGGCGCTGTTTGATGTGCCCTGGACGCCGCTTTTTATCGGCGCGATTTTCATTTTCCATCCTTGGCTCGGGTGGATGGCGGTTTTCGGCCTGGTCACGCTTGTGGCCGTGACCCTGCTCAACAACTTCCTCACACGCCGCAAGACGCTGGAGGCGCAGAATTCTTCCGGTCAGGCAAGTGGTTTTGCCGAACAGGTGCGCCGTTCCGCCGAAGTGGTGCGCGCGCAGGGCATGGGATCCGCAGTGTCCGTCCGCTGGCATAGCCTGCGCGATGAGGCCTTGGACCAGACGATCAAATCGAGCGACTGGACTGGCTTATTCACCGCGTCAACCAAGGCGTTTCGCCTGTTTCTGCAATCGGCGATGCTGGCTGTCGGTGCTTATCTCGTCCTGCAAGGCGAGATGACGGCCGGTGCCATGATCGCAGGCTCCATTCTTCTTGGTCGGGCGCTGGCACCGATCGAGCAGTCGTTGGGTCAATGGCCGATGGTGCAGCGCGCGCGCGCAGCCTGGAGTGATCTGGCGCGGTTGCTCGCGGCAACGCCCCCCGAGCAGGACACGCTCGCCTTGCCGCAACCCGAGGCCAATGTAACCTTCAAAGGCGTCAGCGTCGTGCCCCATGGCGGCAAAACGCCGACGCTATCGGGTGTCACCTTCGCGCTGGCGGCTGGTGAGGTCTTGGGCGTCATCGGCAAGAGCGGTTCGGGCAAATCAACACTGGCCAAAACCATCCTCGGGCTGACACATACGGTGGCGGGCGAAGTGCGGTTTGGCGGTGCCACGCTGGATCAATACGGGCCGGACGCCTTGGGCGCATACATTGGATATCTACCGCAGAACGTGGTGTTGTTTTCCGGGACAATCGCGGAAAATATCGCCCGCATGACGGCGATGCCGGATGAAGCAAAGATCGTCGAAGCCGCCAAGCGCGCCAATGCGCATGAAATGATTCTGTCGCTGGCGGATGGGTATAAGACGCGCATTCAAAGCGAGGACAGCCAGCTTTCTGGCGGTCAAAAGCAGCGTATCGCTCTGGCCCGCGCCTTTTACGGTGATCCCGTTCTGCTGGTACTGGATGAACCAAACTCTGCGCTGGATAATGACGGATCGGTCGCGCTCAATCTTGCAGTCCGCGAGTTCAAGGCCTCCAACCGGTCGGTTGTCATCCTGACCCATCGACCAACGGCCATTTCGGAATGTGACCGATTGATCGTGGTGGATAATGGGCGGATTGCTGCGGATGGCCCGCGCGATCAGGTCTTGCAATCCATGGTGTCCAATGCGGGCAACATTCAGCGGTCCATGACGAAGATGCCCAAGTCCGGCGATGCCAAACAAGCTGATACGGTCAAAAAATCAGACAACAAGGTGGTGACATCATGACCCAAGCAGAACCGCGTAAGTGGAAAGCCTCGGGACCCTTGCTGGTGGGTGGCATCGCGCTCCTGGTTCTGGTGGGGGTGCTCGGCGTGTGGAGCGTTCAGGCGCGTATCGCTGGGGCGGTCATTGCGTCCGGTATGATCCAGGTCGAATCAAACAGGCAGGTGCTGCAACATCCACAGGGCGGTGTTGTCGGTGAACTGCCGGTCAAGGACGGCGATACGGTAAAGGCCGGTGATGTGGTGTTGCGCTTTGATGATGCGCTGATGCGCTCGGAACTGGCCATCATTGAGGGTCAGCTTTTTGAACTGCTCGCGCGCAAAGCCAGGCTGCAAGCGGAACGGGATGGTCTGGAAGAGCTACCCGATCTCGATCCTGTACTGGCGGATATGGCGGGCGAAGATGCCGTGTTGGAACTGCTCGAAGGACAGCAACGCCTGTTTGAGGCACGCGCAGCAACATTGCAACAAAGCGCGGAACAGATTGCCGAGCAAATCGCGCAGGCCGAAAACCAGATCGACGGATCAAACGCGCAACTGGCCGCGCTAGAAACACAAAAAGAGCTTATCGAAACTGAATTGGACGATAACCAGGGCCTGTTCGAAAAGGGTCTGGTGCCCGCGTCGCGCGTTTCGGCATTGCAGCGTGAACAGGCCCGGCTTTTGGGTGAAATCGGCAGCCTCACAGCGGGCGTTGCGCAATTGCGCGGCCAGATTGCGGCGCTGAACATCGAGCGTATCGCGCTGACGACGCGGTTGCGTGAAGAGGCGATCACCACCCTGCGCGATTTGCAGTTTCAGGAAGTCGAGTTGTATCAACGACGTTTGAGCACCATGGAGACCCTGTCGCGGATGATCCTGCGCGCGCCTGTGTCGGGTGTGATTTACGATTCGCGCGTGTTTGCACTGCAATCTGTCGTCTCACCCGCCGAGCCGATCATGTTCATTATCCCACAAGATCAACCGATGGTCGTTTCAGCGCGTGTTGATCCCATTCATGTGGATCAGGTTCATGTGGGTCAATCCGCCTCATTGCGCTTTGCAGCCTTCGATCAACGCATGACGCCTGAGATTTTTGGCCATGTGACGAAACTGTCGGCGGATGTTTTCACCGATCAGGCCACGGGTATGTCGTATTATCAGGTAGAATTGATTCCCTCGGAAGGGGAAATGGAGAAGCTTGGCGGGCAAACGCTGCTGCCTGGCATGCCGGTCGAGGCCTTTATCAAGACCGCAGAACGGTCTCCGCTCAACTACCTTGCAAAGCCGCTGACCGACTACTTCACGCGCGCGTTTCGCGAAGGCTAGGACCCACCGCGCCTAACCTTATGCCTGTGCTGTTTGCCCAAGACCCATGAAGCTCTTTCGACGCCTCTGTAGTGTTACCAATTAATCTGGAGTGATACCTTTTAATCTGGAGGACCCTCGGTGACCACGGGCTATTCAGGATGGGATTTGGGGGGGCTGGATTGCTTTTGCCATCACTGGTGAATGGCGTTCTTGCCGACGCGGCGTTTGGGCGGGAACTTCTTTGCGACCGCCTTTTCCAGCGCCGGGAAAGTCGTCGTTTCGATACGCGCGTTGATGAACGCATGCAGCTCCGGATCGCTGTCGATCTTGGAGGGCCGGCCGGGGCGGTGTTCGCGCAGGTGGCGCGCGGCGCGCGCAGCGCTTTTGCAACGGCGCGGATAAGCATAGCCCAGCATGTCGCGGTTGCGGACAACCGCCACACCCTCGGCGGAGCTGCGCAGTGGAACCCTGATTTCCAACCGTTCGCCATGGCCCAGCTGGGCGATCTGATCAGAATAGAACCGCTCGCCCAAGCACTGAAAAGCACCTTGTGACACCATTGCACTGGTCTGTTTGCAGAACACGAAATCAAAGGTCTGATCATCCATGCGGCTGGCTTGCCATCCATTCTCGACCGCGCGCGCCAAGGCCTGTCTGGGCGAAAGACCCTGCAAACGGCCGCGACCTCTTCAAGCTGGGTAAGCAGGTCGCCATAGGTGCCACTGTAGGGTGCTGGCGGCTTGCCGACAGATTGCGTTTTCTTGTTGGTTCTGTCGCCGCCGATGTATCCGGGTAAGTGCTTGATAAACTGGCGTTCAATTGACCCAAACGCCCCTTCGATCAGACCCTTCGCAGGCCCATTGTAGGGCTTTGCCTTGATCACACCGCGCTCTGGCACAATCATGCTTAGGTCCGGGAAGCTTTGGAATGATCCAAAGAGCGATCCATACTCGCCGCCGTTGTCCAAATACAAGGTGCCGGGCAGTCCGAACTGCGGATCACACGACAGATCATAGAAGCTGTCGATAATATCGCTCTGACGCACGCCACGGCCTTTCAGGAACAAAACCGGCGTCACATGCATCATATGTGTGCAGTCGTCATGCCATGCGATCAGGCGCACCCGGACTTGCTCGCGCGTTCCTTCTTTGAGGACCCAAATATCGACCGGGTGCACGTCGCCAAATACAACCTGACCCGGCAGGGCAGAGCCGTGGCGTGCGATACGAGGTTGATCCTTGTCAAAATGTAACTTGGCGTCGCGATCCTTGCGCGCAACCCGCTTGAATGCCGTGAAACGGCTGGTCCATTTGGCGTTGAGCTTGCAGAGCTGTGACAGAACCGGTGCCGCAATGTCAGAGCCTTCGCTTTGGCAGAGTTCTACCAGCTTGCGGGATCCGATATGCGCCAGCTTGCGCAGACTGCCATCGCTGCGGATAAAGGCCTTGGCATAGCTTTCCATCGCCTCGGACACACGCTCTTTCGCGTCGTCATCAAGGTCGATGTTCCCATCCCAGTTTCGGGATATCAGAACACGCCGCTTGCCGCGATCTGCGCGCGCCTCTGAGGCGAGCGCGCCAAAGCCACCTTCGCCGTAGCGCTGCATCCAGTCGTAGATGGTGGTTTTTAGCAATGGATACGTCTACACCCCGAAAATGGTGCCTCTGCTGGGCAATGCGCGCGATTTCAGCCGTCTTATCCGGTCCACTGGGCATGCCGTAGACATCGGAAATGACCGACCAACGCCAGCACGCCAGCGCCGGTGCAACACCTGTCTTGCCCTCTTCAAACAGGGTTTGAAGGGGTGTTTCAATGGCCTTCGAAGGTGGTTCAAACTTAGCCCGAAGTTCCGGCGGCAGAGCGTCAACCACTAAGCAGCGCACCTTGCCTGATACGCCGCCCGTCTCGCCTTCCAGCTCAACCATTGGCAGGCTGATGTTTCGCCACGTTTTCCCCAATGCACACTGCCGAAATACTTCGCGCGCCGTTCGATCAGCTATGCCCATAACTGTCGCGAACTCACTGGCCCGAACCGTCTTCATGAGATCTCTTTTACCTGCTTTATGAAGCGGCCTACCAAGTCCCGACTTTTTAGGCCCGGATCTCGTTGCCTGTTGCCTGTTGCCTGTTGCACGTTACCGACACGACAACGCGCCGCTATGTCAACGGCACCAACCTTCCAAGAACCGGGCGGCGCTTTGGCGGTCACAGATAAATGCGAAGCGCTGGGGATAGCGCGAGGCTCAAGCTCAGGGAACATCACGCGATGACGGATAGCGAAATCAGAGGCCTCATCGCAGAACTTGAGCGCGAGCAGGGCAAGCTTGCTCCTATCGTGGCAAAGCTCAAAGAGGGGATCGACGGCTTGAAGGCCCTGTTAAAACCATCTTCGAAAGGTGTTAAAACGCCCTTGAAAGCCCCTTCGCATGCCGCCCGCCACTTGCGCGAACACCGCCCCGGACGCCCCTCCAAGATCGACAGCGACCCGGAGCTGCGTGCCTTCATCACCGCGCGTATCGAAACGATGACTTTCCCGGCGCTGGAAAAGGCGGTCGCAAAGGAGTTCCCGCCCAACCGCCGCGTCGGCAAGAACGCCATTCACCAGTGGTGGCAAAAGCAATCCAGCCACCCCCCCAAATCCCATCCGCGATAGCCCGTGGTCTTCGAGTGTCTTCCGGTATCAAACCAAGTGATTACCCCTGTCAAACCATGTGAACACTACTAGCTACAGAGGCGGGTGCCAGACTATTGCGATGTTCACGATTGGAACGTATAGTGAACAAATGGCCAAAACGACTCTCTCCACCAAGCTTCGAATTCTGAGCGATGCGGCGAAATACGACGCATCTTGCGCCTCGTCGGGCTCAAGCAAACGCGACAGCAGGGATGGCAAGAGCCTTGGATCGAACGAGGGCAGCGGGATTTGCCATGCCTACGCGCCGGACGGGCGCTGCATCAGCCTGTTGAAAATCCTGATGACGAATTTCTGCATCTATGATTGCAGCTATTGCGTGAACCGTGTGTCTTCCAATGTCCCGCGCGCCAGGTTCAGCGTGGATGAGGTCGTCGATCTGACCATCAATTTTTACCGCCGCAATTACATCGAAGGCTTGTTTCTATCCTCCGGGATCATCCGCTCGCCGGATGCAACCATGTCCGACATGGTACAGATTGCGCGCAAACTGCGCGAGGAACAGTCCTTCCGGGGCTATATCCACCTCAAAACCATCCCCGATGCCGCGCCAGAGCTGATCGAACAGGCCGGGCTGTTGGCCGATCGGTTGTCGATCAACGTCGAACTGCCCACGGATCATGCGGTAAAAACCTACGCGCCCGAGAAAAACCCCGATCAAATTCGCGCCATCATGGGCGACGTCAAGAACCTTAAACAGGCCGCCGGCGAACGCTCCCACACCGGTCGACGCCCCCCGAAGTTCGCCCCCGCCGGGCAATCAACGCAGATGATCATCGGCGCGGATCAGGCGACGGATAATGTCATCCTCGAACGCTCCACGCGGCTTTATGCGGATTACGGGCTCAAACGGGTCTATTATTCCGCCTTCTCACCAATCCCGGACAGCTCGGCGAAACTGCCGCTGATCAGCCCGCCGTTGCAGCGGGAACATCGTTTGTATCAGGCGGATTGGCTGCTGCGGTTTTACGGTTTCGAAATATCCGAGATCACAGGGGCCAACAAGAACGGCGATCTCGATCTGAGCATTGACCCCAAACTCGCGTGGGCGCTGCAAAACCGCGCGCTTTTCCCGCTCGATGTAAATACCGCGCCGCGTGAGATGCTGTTGCGCGTCCCCGGTTTCGGGATGAAAACCGTCACGCGCATCCTGAGCACAAGGCGACACGGCCATCTGCGATATGAACATCTGATGCGGATGGGCGCGTCGATGAAGAAAGCGCGCGCCTTCATCGTGGCAGGCGGTTGGACACCGGGTGCGTTGACCGACAGCGCGGCATTGCGCGCGCAATTTGCACCACCCCCCGAACAATTGACGCTGATATGACGTACCGTATCGAGATTCCCATGATCGGTGCCGCGCTTGCCTGGCTTCAGGCGGCGCGCGGGTTACTGGCCGCAGGCGTGCCGCCGGGTCATATAAGCTGGCAGGCACCAGACAGCGCCCCCGACCTGTTTGGCGGCCAAACGCGCGCCCCAGAGGGAAAGCCGATCACCGTCTCGCGCCGCTTTGTGCGGATGGCGAACACGGTGGTCTGGCACCGCGACCCTGAGAGGTTTGCGCGGCTTTATCGCTTGCTATGGCGGTTGCAAAAGGAACCATACCTTATCGGGGATCACGGCGATCCGGAGTTTGCCCACCTCAGACGCATGGAAAAGAACGTGCATCGGTGCCAGCATAAGATGAAGGCCTTTGTGCGGTTCCGCGAAATCGGCAATCCGCAAGCGGCGCGTCGGTCCTTTGCGGCCTGGTTCGAGCCGACCCATTTCACACTTGAACCCACAGCAGATTTTTTTATGCGCCGTTTTGGGGATATGGATTGGCGGATCATGACGCCAGATGCCACGGCGTATTTCATAGATGGTCATTTGACGCTCAGCGAAGGCCGGCAACGGCCCGATTTGCCGGATGACGCCCAGGAGGCGCTGTGGATCACCTACTTTCAGAGCATCTTTAACCCCGCGCGCCTCAAGGTGGCAGCGATGCAATCCGAAATGCCCCGAAAATATTGGCACAATCTGCCAGAGGCTGCCGCGATCTCACAAATGGTGCAAACGGCACAAGAACGCGCGCAGGAAATGGCGCGTGCAGCCCCCACCTTGCCCCCCTTACGTGCGGAAAAAATACTGGCGCGGAGTGCGCGCCAGAGGACGGATGCAGAGGATGATACCACCGTTTTGGAATAGGCTTGAGCTGGCGTTGTAACGCTGATTTTGCGCATAAATAACCCACGCCATAGCGGGTCCCTATTGGATCTCAGGCAGTTCCACAGTTATTTTGATCGCCTCAAACCAGGCGGCCAAGTCAGAGATTTCGTCATCCGTCAAAGGTTGCGCAATCAGCGTCATACGCCGATCCTGACGCGCGCCGGAACGATAATCCTTGAGGCTTTTTTCAATGTAGAACGCATGTTGGCCCGCAATGATCGGCACCTCGGGGTCATTTGAAACACCCTCTTTGCCGTGGCAGACGGAGCATTGCCGTGCCAACTCCCGACCTGTTTGGATGTCTGCTGCGACTGTCCCAGAGGCCGAAGCGACAAGGAAGCAAAATGCGGCGGAAATATGGAAGTGGTTCATCTCGTCCCCCGTGAAAGCTGCCCGGCCCCAAAAGGGACCGGGCGCATCGTTTATTCGGAATAAGAAATCCGGTAGATCGCATTCGCGAAGTCATCCGACACCAAAATGGAGCCATCCCGCATCATGGCGACATCCACCGGGCGACCATCATATTCGCCGTTCTCGTCAATCCACCCTTCGGCGAAAGGTTCGATGGTCGCGTTCCCTTCCTCGTCAATGAAGGTCACCATGACCCGCGCCCCAATCGGTGTGGTGCGGTTCCAAGAGCCATGTTGTGCCGAGAAGATCGCGTTTTTGTACTTCGCCGGGAACATGTTACCGGTATAAAATGTCATGCCCAGATCCGCAGCATGCGCGACGGTTTCAACGGCGGGCATGACCACATCAACGGGGACTTCTTGTCCGGCGTATTCATTGGTGCGCGTCGATCCGCCACCATACCATGGATGCCCGAAATGCTGGCCCATTTCGGTCTGTCGGTTAATCTCACCGGGGGGAATATCATCGCCCATGCCATCGACCTGATTATCGGTCCACCACAATTCACCGGTGACCGGGTGGAAATCATGGCCCACCGAATTGCGCACACCGTAGGTATAGACCTCGCGGTCTGACCCATCCCGGTTCATGCGGATAATACCGCCGATTCCCACCTCATTATACAGGTCCAGTTTTTCAGGTGGTGCCACGTTGAACGGTTGGCCCAGCGAGACATAGAGTTTGTCATCCGGTCCGATTTTCACGACGCGCGCGGTGTGATTGAAACTCTCCTCCTCCACCGGGATCAGCGTGCCTTGTGGCACAATCGGTACGGCCACGACATCCGGGCTTTCATGGAAAAACTCCGCCGCCGGATACATCATCATGCGGTTGCGTTCGGCGATGAACAGGAACCCGTCCTTGGAGAAGGCCACACCGTTTGGTACGTCGAATTCCAGCGATGGGGCGAAATCCTTGACCTCATCGGCGACCCGGTCACGGTCACGATCCATGACCGACCAGACCTTGTCTTTTTTGGTGCCGACAAACAGCACCGTACCCTGCGGGGCCATCGCCATGTGGCGCGCATCCGGCACCAAAGCGTAGAGTTCGATCTTGAACCCTTCGGGCAGGGTGATGCCTTCGAGGACGCGGCGGATTGAATCCGCCGCAGGGGCGTTTTGATCAATGAAAGTGTGTTCTTTGGTGCCGGTAACTTTGAATTGCCCGAGCTTTTCCAGGTTGGTTTGTGCACCAGCAGACCCTGCCAGCAAAGCCGTCGCCGCGACGGCGCTTAGTAGATGTTTCATATCTTCCTCCCAGTTGCATTATTGTGGCGAGGAGCGCTTGCCCCCCGATGTTCAATCTGCCCTTTTTTTCGCCTCACAGGTTACCTTTGCCCATCTCTGCGGCGATATGATCCGCCTGCCGGATCGCCAGCGCCACAATGGTGAGCGTCGGATTTTCTGCCGCCCCCGTGGTGAACTGGCTGCCATCGGAGATGAAAAGATTTGCAATATCATGGGTTTGCCCGTGACCGTTCACCACCCCGTCCCGCGAATTTTGCGACATGCGGTTGGTCCCCAGATTATGCGTGGAGGGATAGGGCGGCGTCGGGAAAACTCGTGTCGCGCCCACCGCCTCATAGACGGCCATTCCCTGTTTATAGGCGTGGTTGCGCATCGCGATATCATTGGGGTGATCGTCAAAGTGCACGTTGGGCGCGGGCATGCCGTATTGATCCTTGACGTCATGATTAAGCGTAATACGATTGGTTTCCTGCGGCATGTCCTCGCCCACGATCCACATCCCGGCCATATTTTCATAAGAATCCAGCGCGGTCGTGAATTCACGCCCCCAACCGCCGGGATCAAGGAAGGCGGCCATGAACGGCAGTCCAAGTGCGAGGGTTTCAAGCTCATACCCACCTACAAAACCACGCGATGGGTCATGACGGCTTTCGTCCTGAATGATGCCCGCCATAGTGGTGCCACGCCACATTTTCACCGGTTTGTCGAAGACGCCATAGACGGAGCCGGTCATGTGGCGCATGTAGTTGCGCCCGACCTGCCCGGAACTGTTGGCCAACCCGTCAGGAAACATCGCGGAGGCGGAGTTAAGCAACATGCGCGGGCTTTCGATGGAATTGCCCGCGACACAGACGATGCGCGCTTTTTGCATCTGCTGATTGCCATCCGCGTCCGCATAGACGACGCCGGTGACCTTGCCGCTGTCGTCATGCTCAATGCGCAACACATGGGCCTTTGAGCGGACTTCGAGATTGCCCGTGGCCTCCCCCGCAGGAATGTCGCGGTAAGCGGCGGACCATTTGGCCCCCCATTTGCAGCCCTGAAAGCAGAAACCCGTCTGTTGGCAGGCCTGCTCGTCCCCGCGCGGCGCGGAATTGATCGCCATCCGCCCCGTATGGACCTCCTTGTAGCCCAGCTTTTTCGCGCCGGCCTCAAAGACCTTGTAGTTGTTACATCCCGGCAACCCTGCGCGGTCCCCGGTGCGGGTCACACCCAGCTTATCCTCGGCCTTGGTATAATAGTCGTCCATTTCGCGCGGGTTAATCGGCCAGTCGAGCAGGTTCGCACCCTGTACGTCACCGTAGTTGGTTTTCGCCTTCCACTCGTGATCCTGAAAGCGCAAGGACGCGCCCGCCCAGTGGGTGGTTGTGCCACCAACCGCCTTGACGATCCACGCAGGCAGGCCGGAAAAGTCATTCGCCACGCGCCAATCCCCGGAGGTCGTGCGCGCGTCAAGCCATGCCAGTTGGCCAAAGCTTTCCCATTCGTCATTGATGTAATCATCGGGCAAATACCGCCCGCCCGCCTCCAGCGCGACAACGCTGATGCCCTTCTGGGCCAATTCATTCGCCAGAACCCCGCCGCCAGCGCCGGTTCCAATAATAACGACAACGCTGTCGTCGGTGAGCTCAAATGGTGCCGTCATGGTGCCATCCCCCCCTTAAATCCAAGCAATGTCGTCAAAGCCGCGATCAATATAGCCACCCTGGCTATAGCTCTCGCCCTCATAGCCAAAAAGCGGCCAGACCTCCTTCTGGTTATAAAGCCCCGTCACCAGACCTCCGCGTATGGTTTGGAAAAAAGGGCTGCTTTCCATGGCCCGCAGGATGTCCACGCGGTCACGTTCCCAGCCGGTTTCGGCATAGCTGGCGAACCCCTTGCCTTGGGCGGCGGCATCAAGACCGGTAATCCCGGTCTCGATCATGTCCTTCATCTCGGCGGTGTCATAGCCTTTGACCGCAGCGGCATAAAAATGATCCGCCACATGGTCATGCGGATAAATATCGCGCGCCATCTGGATCAGGGTCGCCATCGTGCTTGGCTGTAAATGCTCGACCTGCATGGCCCAGGCTGCGTTCGGGCTGGCGACAAAGCCCGCACCGATCATAAACGCGGTGCCTGCCGCGGTACTGCGCGCCAGCAATTCGCGGCGCGTCATCTTTAATGTCTGTTGTGTCATTGAATGATCTCCTCCCAAAGTTCAATTCAGTTAGTGATAGCGGCCCATCCTCTGCATCACTTCGATCTCATAGCCATCCGGGTCCTTTACGAAGAAGAACCGCGCCAGCAAATCGCCGCCCGGCGCGAAATCCACCAGCTTGCGCGGGGTAAAACCGGCCTCGCTCAGACGGGCATGTTCGGCGTCCACATCCTCCACGCAAAACGCCAGATGCCCGTAGCCATCCCCCAGATCATAGGCTTCGGTGCGCCCCTTATTGATGGTCAGTTCCAGCTCGAAACTGTTTTCGGCATTGCTCAGATAGACCAGCGTGAAACTCTCAAAATCAAGCCGCTCCGCCGAAGTCAGGCCGAACGCGGTCTCATAAAACCGCACAGAGCGCTCTTCATCCAGAACGCGGATCATCGAATGGATCGCCTTGGCCATCTGTCCCCCCAAACATTGATGCAACCGAGACTTTAAGAGTACCGGTGGTTTTTGCGGCCGGGTAGTAGCGCGTTACTACGTCCGATTTTTATTCGGCGGCAATTTTATCGCCCGCCGCCAGGATCTGTTCCTGACGGATCAGACAGGCGCAGCGCAGCAACGACGTGAAATTTGCAGCCTCCCCCCGCAGCTCCAGAACCTCGGCGTGCAGCTTGGAAACAAATGCAGGTGTAGTCATGCCTTCATGCTGCGCAATGCCATCCACGATGTTCCAGAAGTTCCGTTCCAGCCGGATGCTGGTGCTTTGGCCATTCAATCGCAAGCGCCGCGTGATGGGCGTGTAACCTTCGGGGTCCTGTCCCGCAAATACCTGACACATTAGAACACCTCCAAAAGAAATGATTGATCTATCTTTGCGCTTTGACGGGCGGTTGGCAATCCCGCAGGACCGCGACCTTAGTTCGTGTTTGTCGGCCTGTTTCAACGATCATGCTTTGCGGCGTCGGCTGATCCTGTGCAATCTCGGAGCCTGCGATCAGATAAGACGCGCTGGATTGATTAATCTCAGGGTCGCGGATACCACCTGTCTCTAGTGACCAAGAAGTGGAGCGCCCCGATGTCAGATTTTGTAATCCCCCCCCCGCCCAGCACGCGACTTGATGTCGTGGGCGGTGGCGTCTTTCCCGTGCGCCGCGTCTATTGCATCGGTCGCAACTACGCCGCCCATGCCATCGAAATGGGTCATGATCCGGACCGTGAGGCCCCGTTTTTCTTTCAAAAGAACCCCGATAACCTCGACCCCTCGGGCGTGTTTCCCTATCCCCCCCACTCCTCAGACGTGCACCACGAGGCGGAATTGAGCGTGTTTCTCAAATCGGGTGGTATGAATATCTCTCTCGAAACGGCTTTGGATCACGTCTATGGCTATGCGCTGTCATTGGACATGACGCGGCGCGATCTTCAAGGGCAGATGAAAAAAGCCGGTCGCCCCTGGGAGATCGGCAAGGCCTTTGAACGCTCCGCGCCCATCGGGCCGGTGCATAAGGTCGCGGACGTCGGTCACCTGCAAAGCGGTGCAATCACGCTCAAGGTCAATGACGTGTTGCGCCAGAAGGGGGACCTAAACCAACTGATCTGGAAGATCCCGGAGGTGATATCCTACCTGTCGGAATATTTCGAATTGGCGGCGGGGGACGTGATCATGACCGGCACGCCGGCGGGTGTCGCTCCGGTGGTGCGCGGTGATGTGATGGAGATCGCGATTGAAGGCCTGGGCAGTATGAAAGTAACGGTCGCCTGAAATCAGGCAACCCGGTGTCACGAAACGGCAGATGCGCACAGGCACGGCGGACCGTCATGGCAGCCCTGTGCAAGAGCGGAACGAACCTCAAACAGCGACAGAATGGCGTGCTGTGCTATCCTTGAGATAGGCATCAAAAGCCGACGCCGCGATGCGCACGAGCGGGAAACCCCGCTGCGTCATCCGCACTTTCCCCTGCGACTGGGTCAAAAGGCCGTCGGCTTCCATTTCGTCAAGAATACCCAAGGCATCTGCCCACCAACTCTCCGGCGCACCATGGGTTCGCCCAATCGCCCCGGCATCGACATGACCGTCACACATCAGCCGCTCGATGACATCGGAGCGCAGCCGGTCATCAAAGACAAAGGGCAGCCCCTTGGAGACAGGCAACTCACCCGCTTTCACCGCCCGCGACCAGGCCCCGGTTTCGGTAATGTTCTGGACATAGCCTGACGGCGTGCGCCCGATGGATGTGGCCCCCATCCCGATCATCGTTTCGGCCTGATCGGTGGTATAGCCCTGAAAATTCCGGCGCAACTGGCCTTTGCGTGCCGCAATGGCAAGCGCATCATCCGGCAGGGCGAAGTGATCCAGACCGATTGCGATATAGCCCTGGGCCAGCAACGCCTCCGCCGCGGCACCGGCCTGTGCGGCGCGCTCTTCGGCTCCAGGCAAAGACCCGTCCGGGATCATACGTTGATTTTTGGCCATCCAGGGCACATGCGCATAGCCGAAAAGCGCGACGCGGTCCGGGCGCATCGCAGCGCTGAGTTTCACGGTTTCAATAAGGCTTTCCACGGTCTGATACGGCAGACCGTAAATCAGATCGAAGTTGATACCCGACACGCCCGCCGCGCGCAATTGTTCAACGGATGCGCGCACCATAGCGGGCGGTTGCACCCGGTTGATGGCCTTTTGCACGCGCATGTCGAATTCCTGCACGCCAAAGCTTGCGCGCGTGAAGCCGAGGTATCCGATGCGTTGCGCCATTTCCGGCGTCAACGTGCGCGGGTCGCTTTCAATGGCGATCTCCGCATCCGGCGCGAAATCCCAACGCGCACGCACGTCGCCCATGAGGGTCTCCAGATCATCCGGGCTCAGGGCTGTGGGCGTGCCACCGCCCCAATGCAGGTGGGATATGCTCATGCGCGCCGGCAGCGCGTCCGCCGTCAGGCTGATCTCATCGCGCAGCGTTTGGGCATATTTCGCAACCGGCTCATAGCGCGACGCCAGCTTCATATTACACCCGCAATACCAACACATCTGACGACAAAACGGCACGTGCAAATAAAGCGACACAGGGGCCGCCACATCCAGGCTGGACAGCCAGGCGCGGTATCTGTCCGGCGCGAAATCCTTCTGGAAATGTGGCGCGGTGGGATAGCTGGTGTAGCGCGGCGTGGCGCGGCTTGCATAGCGGTCAAGCACAGGGTCCATTGTGTCATCTTTCAGGATAGGGAAATTTCAAATCGGCAAGCCGGGGCCCCCTGCGCGCAGCACGCAGGGTGGGTGACCTTTGCGTTTTGCGCCACAAGGCTGCGGAATAAGTGTTCGAAAACCGCGACATGCCAATGGCACTGCGGTTGCGCCAGGGGGTTATCGATGATCTCGAGTCTGCACGGGTTGCCGGGCGTCACATGCACCCGACCGCTGCCCGCATAGGTCCAGGCGTTGGCGGCCATCGCCCGGAGCAACAGACGCCCCGCCCATCGCGCGGGGAGCGTTTTCATAACCCATTGGGCCGGACGCGGAATGCGGTTGGCCAAAAGATAGTCGGCCGTTCTGTGACCCGCATCGCGCGCGATGCCGCGGGCGGTGCCCGGCGGCAGGGCAATGCGAAGCCCGTCATGCAAGCGCGCAGCGATGTCTTGCGCGACCATCTTTTCGGGGGGCGTGATCAGGATATCGCCCAAACCCGAGCTCTTGAACACCTGAACGGCAAGTGTTTCCCCGCCGAGCGCGCGCAAGGCGGCGGCGACCTGGGTCACCGCGTTGGGGCCAACCTTTGCCTCCGGGTTGGCCGCCAGCGTATCAAGAGAGGGTGCTGCCGCTGCCATCAAACCGGCTCTTTGGTATCGCGCGCGCCCACTGCCCCGTTTGGCATGCAGAAGGGCTTGTTTTTCGGCATCTGTTCATCGCCAGCGCCGCAGGCCATAACCTTGGCCGCTGTGCGATCTTCGGCCCGCGCCTTGCCCTGAGCGCGCAGAGCTTCGCGACGTTCCTTCGCCCTTGCCGCGCGATCTGCGGATGCCTCCCAATCGGTCATCTGTGCGGGGGCAATCTTGCGGCTTTCGTCGAAATGAAAATCCAGCTTGTTCTTGGATTGCGGGCCAGTGTAGCCAACCTTGCCCAGATCATAGAAGGTGCGCGCAAACCCGGCCTTGGCAAAGGCCTTAAGACATCCCAGCAAGTATTTACGTCGGAACCCGGTGCCACGCCATGGATAATGAAACAGCGCCTTGATCATATAGAACCGCCGGTAATTGTTCATCACCCGGTCGAGCAATTCACCACGGTCCATCGCTTCGGGCCGCATGATGGGCGTGACGAAATTGTATTTCTCAAAATCGAAGACTTCGACCTTGTCGCCAAGCTCCTGATAAAGCGGCGTAAAAGGCCAGGGTGTATACATCGACCAATTGGCCAGATCCGGATTCCATTCCCGCGCATAACGGTAGGTTTCTTCGAGCGTTTCAGGTGTTTCATTGTCCAGCCCGACAATAAACTGCGCCTCGGTGAAGATATCCGCATCCCGCAGCAGTTGGATGGCGCGGCGGTTGTCCTCAACCTTGGTTTCCTTGTTGAACAGATCGAGTTTCAATTGCGCGGCGGCCTCGGTCCCCAGGGACACGTGGACCAATCCGGCACGGCGGAACAGGGGCAGCAAGTCTTCGTCGCGCAGAATGTCCGTAACGCGGGTATTGATACCCCATTTGATCTTGTCGGGCAGGCCGCGCGCGATCAGCTCTTCGCAGAATTGGATGAATTTCTTGCGGTTGATGCTGGGCTCTTCATCGGCAAGGATAAAGAAACCGACGTCGTGATCATTCACCAGTGTTTCGATTTCATCCACGACCTTGATGGGGTCGCGCACGCGGTAATCGCGCCAGAATTTCCATTGCGAGCAGAACGAACAGGTAAACGGACAACCGCGCGCCAGGCTGGGGATCGCGACACGCACGCCCAAGGGGACATAAATATAGCTGCCCCACTCAAGAAGTGACCAATCTGCGACGATGGCATCAAGGTCCTTGACCGTGGAGGCGGCCTGCGTGGCGATAATTTCCGTACCGTCAATATAGGCGATACCTTTGATGGATTTGCGCTCGGTGGGCCAGCGGCCTTCAGCATAAGCGCGCATCAGATCGACGATAATCTCTTCACCTTCGCCGCGCACGATGACGTCGATCCACGGGGCTTCTGAGAGGACTTGCTTATACATGAATGTCGCATGGACACCGCCGAGAACGCCCAGAGCATTCGGGCAGACCTCCTTGCCGATCTCAAGCACCCGCTCGGCTTTGTAAATCGAGGGGGTGATCGCGGTCACGCCGATCACATCGGGTTGAAGGTCGCGCAGCTTTTTGGCCAAAGCGTCGTCTTCGATATTATGCGTCATCGCGTCGATAAAGGAGACATCCGTAAAACCCGCAGATTTCAGCGCGCCACCGATGTAAGCCACCCAGGCGGCCGGCCAACTGCCAGCGATCTCTGCCCCGCCCGAATGATAGTTTGGATGAATTAAGACGATTTTCATGAGCTTCTTCCTGTCCGCAGATCAGGATAGTTTACACCTCAAGTGTCACTCTGCCTTGACGCAGATCAAGACGGCCAGGCCCAGATCCGGGCCAGAAGACCTCGTTCATCCCCAAGCGTTGCCTGTGGTACCCCAAGGGTCGATGGGATCCAGAACCTATGTCCGCTCGCCATTGATATCGACTCTCAAGATGGTGTCGTTTGATGTCATGGCTCCAAAGACAACGACACTCTGGCATTTTCATCGTCCGGCATGCTGAACCAGTACGGCAACATCGAAATAGAGCAGGAAAACGCATCTTACCCCCCCAAAGCCACAATTAAAGGCCTCTGTCCATGCGCCCGGTTTCCGAGATGCGGCCCAATCCTGCGCTTCCTTTGCCTGTGCGAATAGTGTTCGCCCGACCATTCACCGAGAAAGCTGCAGTTTTTCCCCTGCGGTCCGGTCGCGGACATGTCTCGGTTTCGGCTGCTATCCGATTTGAGGCACCAATCCGGACCGGATCGCGTTAAAGAGGTACCTTTGCACCGGTAGAGAATAGAATTTCTTGCCGCTGAAGTTTATTAATGATACCAAAAGTTTCATTAATACGTCTTTTAGTCATCCAGGACTGCGTGCAGCAGGTGCTGAACCGCATATTTTCGAGTACGATTAGTACCAGATTGAAAGCAGTATATATCCAGTGTAGGCTCTTTTGAATGGCACTGCCCGTCGAGACCTTTTTCCTGCACCCTGATGCTCAGGGGACTCTGCAATCGCAGATCCAGGAGATAATTGCCCAAGGGATATTATCAGGCCGGTTTCAGCGCGGCGAAAAACTCCCCTCCACGCGCAAACTGGCAATCCATCTGGGCATCAGCCGCATCACCGTGACCATCGCGTATACAGAACTTCTCGCGAATGATTATCTGACCTCGCGCGGTCGGTCGGGGTATTATGTCTCTGAAAACGCGCCCGCGCCCCCCGCCTTTGCGCCCTCCAAGGCAGGCCCTGATGCGGTGGATTGGAGCCGCGCGATCGGGCAGCGGTTTTCCGGCGGGGACATGCCGCGCAAACCTGCGGATTGGGCCGGGTATCGTTATCCGTTCATCTATGGTCAGGCCGATCCGGAATTGTTTGATCATGCCAACTGGCGGCTCTGTGCACTCAAGGCGCTGGGGCAAAAAGATTTCACCGCGCTGACCACCGATTATTATGATCAGGACGACCCGCAGCTGATCGAGTTCATCGCCAGGCATACCCTGCCGCGACGGGGGATCAGCGCACGGCCCGAACAAATCCTGATCACGCTGGGCGCCCAGAATGCGCTTTGGCTGACGACGCAGGTATTGTTGACGCAACGGCGGCGTGCGGCGCTGGAAGACCCCTGTTATCATGCGCTTAGGGATATTCTGTCACAATCGCGTTGCCATGTGACGCCGGTGCGTGTGGACGCCGATGGGATGCCACCGGATGCCATTCCACCCGATACGGACGTGATTTTCACCACGCCCAGCCATCAATGTCCGACCACCAACACCATGCCCATGCAACGCCGTCATGATCTGCTTAAACGTGCTTCCGAGATGGATGCGTTGATCGTGGAGGATGATTACGAATTCGAGATGTCCTTTCTCAAAAGCCCCTCTCCCGCGCTTAAATCGCTCGATACCGATGGGCGCGTGATCTATGTCGGCAGCTTTTCCAAATCGCTGTTTCCCGGGTTGCGGTTGGGATATCTGATCGGTTCCGAGCCCTTTATCCGCGAGGCCAGGGCCTTGCGTGCCTCTGTGCTGCGCCACCCGCCGGGCCATGTGCAACGGACGGCGGCATATTTCCTGTCGCTGGGGCATCATGATGCGTTGATCCGCCGGATGGGCACTGCGCTGCATGAACGGCGCGAGGTGATGACCACTGCAATAAACGAACACGGCCTCAAAATTGCCGGGCAAGGTGCCTACGGCGGATCGTCCTTTTGGATGCGCGCACAGCCGCATGTGGACACCTTTGACCTTGCCCGTCGCCTTCAGACGCGCGGCGTGCTAATCGAACCGGGACATTCCTTTTTCTGTGGCCCCTCGAAACCCAAAGACTACTATCGACTCGCTTATTCGTCCATTTCTGCTGGCCGTATCGCCAAGGGTGTCGCTATTGTCGCCGACGAGATGCGCCACCTTGACCAACTGGGGCTAAGCGAAGCGAGTAACTGGCCCTAACGGTCCCTGTCGGGACGCTTTACTTAACCCTCAATCAAGAATCACAACCATTCAACCAAGGACCCTCTCCATGAAAATGACAACTGAAGAAGCCTTTGTAAAAACACTGCAAATGCACGGGATTGATAATGCATTTGGGATCATCGGATCCGCGATGATGCCAATCTCTGACATTTTCCCGGATGCGGGTATCAAATTCTGGGACTGCGCCCATGAAACAACTGGCGGCATGATGGCGGATGGGTACACCCGCGCCACCGGCAAGATGAGCATGATGATCGCGCAGAACGGACCCGGCATCACCAACTTCGTGACCGCCGTAAAGACGGCTTATTGGAACCACACACCGGTTCTGCTGGTCACACCGCAAGCCGCCAACAAGACAATCGGTCAGGGCGGCTTTCAGGAAATGGAACAGATGAACCTGTTCGCCGACTGCGTTGCCTATCAGGAAGAAGTACGTGACCCCACCCGGATCGCCGAAACGCTGAACCGTGTGATCATGCAGGCCAAGCGCGCCTCCGGTCCTGCGCAAATCAACATCCCGCGCGATTTCTGGACGCAAGTCATTGACGTCGACCTGCCGGCGATTGTTGAGTTCGAACTGCCACAAGGTGGCGAATCTGCTGTTCAAAAGGCAGCGGATCTTCTGTCTTCCGCGAAATTCCCGGTCATCCTCAACGGCGCTGGCACCGTTTTGTCAAAGGGTGGGATCGAAGCCTCCCGCATCCTGGCCGAACAGCTCGATGCTCCGGTATGTGTGGGCTATCAGCACAATGACGCGTTCCCCGGCAACCACCCCTTGTTCGCCGGTCCCCTGGGCTACAACGGTTCCAAAGCGGGCATGCAACTGATCGCCAAAGCGGATGTTGTACTCTGCCTCGGGACGCGCTTGAACCCGTTCTCCACCCTGCCCGGTTACGGCATTGATTACTGGCCCAAGGACGCCAAGATCATTCAGGTGGACATCAACGCGGACCGCATCGGCCTGACCAAAAAAGTGACTGTCGGTATCATTGGTGATGCGGCCAAGGTTGCCACGTCCATCTCCGCAAAGCTGGCGGATGGTGCCGGTGACGCGGGCCGTGCGGAGCGCAAAAACCTGATCGCTACGACCAAATCAGCATGGGCGCAGGAACTCACCTCCATGACGGATGAGCAGGACGATCCGGGCACCGACTGGAACGTGCGTGCACGTGCGGCCAAGCCGGATTGGATGTCCCCGCGCATGGCGTGGCGCGCCATTCAGGCGGCGCTGCCGGTCGAGGCGATCATTTCATCGGACATCGGCAACAACTGCGCGATCGGGAACGCCTATCCGTCTTTCAACGAAACCCGCAAATATCTTGCGCCGGGTCTGTTTGGTCCTTGTGGATATGGTCTGCCGTCCATTGTGGGCGCGAAAATCGGCCAGCCTGATGTGCCTGTTGTGGGTTTTGCGGGCGACGGGGCCTTCGGTATTTCGGTCAACGAATTGACCGCGATTGGCCGCGGCGACTGGCCCGCGATCACGCAGATCGTCTTCCGTAACTACCAGTGGGGTGCTGAAAAGCGCAACTCGACCCTTTGGTTTGAAGACAACTTCGTCGGCACCGAGCTGGACGAGGAAGTCTCCTATGCGGGGATCGCCAACGCCTGTGGTCTCAAGGGCGTCGTGGCACGCACGCAGGACGAGCTGACGGCGGCACTTGATCAGGCGATCAAGGACCAGATGGAAAACGGTGTGACCACTTTGATCGAAGCCATGATCAATCAGGAACTCGGCGACCCCTTCCGCCGTGACGCCATGAAGAAGCCGGTTGCCGTTGCTGGGATCAGCAAAGACGACATGCAGCAACAAACCGTATAAGACCGGGTGCATTCCAGCATCCGCATAAACAAAGGAGCAGGCCATGAATGTGCTGCGTGATCTTTCCAAACGCGCAGCCGTCCGGCCTGCCCATATCGTCCTGAGCGAGGGGACTGACCCTCGCATCGTGGCCGGTGCTCTTGCCGCGGTGCAGGCGGGGACGGCCCGCATTACGCTCGTCGGGGCGTATGACGATGTCACAGCCCAGCTTGTTGCGGCAGGTGCAACCGAAAGCCCCACCCTCAGGATCCAGGACCCGGCGACATCCGCGCTTACCGCTGAGTTCGCCGACGCCTATTTCGCGCTGCGCCAGCACAAAGGCGTCAGTCACGAGGTCGCTGAGACACAGGCGCATGACCCGCTGGTATTTGCCGCCATGATGGTGCGCCTGGGCCATGCTGACGGCACTGTTGGCGGTGCGGTTGCAACCACTGGTGATACGGTGCGCGCGGCCCTTCAGGTCATCGGCAAGGCTAAAGAAGCCCCGCTCGTCTCCAGCTTTTTTCTGATGGTTCTGCCGGAAAACCATCCCTCCGGGCGTGATGCGATGATCTTTGGCGATTGTGGGTTGGTGATCGAACCGACCTCCGAAGAACTGGCCGCGATTGCCGTGGCTTCGGCCGCGTCCTGCCAACAGCTGCTGGGCGTTGAACCAAAGGTCGCGCTTTTGTCCTTCTCCACCATGGGCTCGGCGCGCCACGGTTCCGTTACCAGGGTAAGCGAGGCCGCCGCCTTGCTCCGGGCCAACCATCCCGACCTGAAGGCCGATGGTGAATTGCAATTTGACGCGGCCTTCGCGCCCGAAGTCGCCGCGACCAAGGCCAAGGGATCCGCCATCGCAGGCCATGCCAATGTGATGATATTTCCCAACCTTGATGCGGGCAACATCGGCTATAAGATCGCACAGCGTATCGGTGGCGCCGTTGCCATTGGCCCGGTGTTGCAAGGTCTTGCCAAACCCGCCAATGATCTGTCACGCGGATGTGTGGCAGAGGATGTAACGAACATGATTGCTGTGACTGCATTGCAGGCCACCGCGTAAAGGACACTCAGGAGCCAGTATGAACCAGCCAGTGATTGATCTAAGCCCCAAAGTGTCCGATGAGGTCCGCAAGACCACCTGTTATATGTGCGCCTGCCGCTGTGGGATCAACGTGCATATGAAGGACGGCCCCGATGGTGAAAAACAGGTCGCCTATATCGAGGGCAACAAGGACCACCCGGTCAATCAGGGCGTGCTTTGTGCCAAAGGGTCGGCGGGCATCATGCAGGTCAACGCGCCCTCGCGTTTGCGCAAACCCCTGAAACGCGTCGGGCCGCGCGGATCAGGCGAATTCGAAGAGATCGAATGGGATGAGGCGTTGCAAATCGCGACCGATTGGCTGGAGCCGGTGCGCAAGGATAACCCCGAAAAGCTCGCGTTCTTCACCGGGCGAGATCAGTCGCAAAGCTTCACGAGCCTCTGGGCGCAGGGGTTCGGCACGCCGAATTATGCAGCCCACGGCGGGTTCTGTTCGGTCAATATGGCAGCGGCGGGCATCTACACGATGGGTGGTGCCTTCTGGGAATTCGGCCAACCCGATTGGGACCATACCAAGTTGTTCATGCTCTTTGGTGTGGCTGAGGATCACGATAGCAACCCGATCAAGATGGGCATTGGCAAGATCAAGAAACGCGGAGCGCGCATCATCGGCGTGAACCCGATCCGCACAGGCTATAACGCCGTGGCCGATGATTGGGTCGGCATCACGCCCGGCACCGATGGGCTGTTCATTCTGGCGATGATCCATTGCCTGATGAAGGCCGGGAAAATCGACCTCACTTACCTCGCGCAATATACCAACGCGCCGGTTTTGGTGATCAATAACCCCGGTGGTGATGATCACGGCCTGTTGATGCGGGACGCGGATGGCAAAGAGCTGGTCATCGACCGTAAAACGGGCAAGCTGACGCCGTTTGATCAACCCGGTGTGCACCCCGATCTGGCTGCGACCTATGAGGCCGACGGGCGCACCTATCGCCCCGTCTTCCATCAGATGGCGGATATGTATCTGGACGATCAATACGCGCCTGAAAACGTGGCGGAGCGTTGCGGCATCCCTGCAAAACGCATCCGCGCGATTGCGGCGGAACTGGCGCGTGTCGCCTTTGAGGAAGCCTTTGAGCTGGATCAGGAATGGACTGATTTTCGCGGCGTGAAACACACCAAAATGACCGGTCGCCCGGTGTCTTTCCACTCCATGCGCGGGATTTCGGCCCACGCCAATGGGTTCCAGACCTGCCGTGCGCTGCATGTGTTGCAGATCATCCTCGGCACGGTCGAGGTCCCCGGTGGATTCCGCTTCAAGCCGCCCTATCCCAAGCCCGCGACCGCCCACCCGAAACCGCATGTTGGCGTGACGCCGGGTTCCGCGCTGAACGGTCCCCACCTTGGGTTTGTGCATGGTCCTGAGGACCTCGCGCTCAAGGCAGACGGTTCGCCCGCGCGCATCGACAAGGCATTTACCTGGGAAAACCCGATGTCCAGCCACGGGTTGATGCATATGGTAATCTCCAATGCCTACGCCGGGGACCCCTATAAAATCGACGTGCTGTTCATGTATATGGCCAATATGTCGTGGAATTCCTCAATGAACACGCGCGGCGTGATCGACATGCTGACGGACAAGGACGAGAACGGCGAGTACGTGATCCCCAAGATCATCTATTCCGATGCTTATTCTTCGGAAATGGTCGCCTATTCCGATCTGATCCTGCCGGACACGACGTACCTCGAACGCCACGATTGTATTTCGCTTCTGGACCGTCCCATTTGCGAAGCGGATGCAGCGGCGGATGCCATCCGCTGGCCCGTGATAGAACCCGACCGTGACGTCAAAGGGTTCCAATCCGCACTTTGTGATCTGGGCGGCAAGCTTGGCCTTCCCGGCTTCGTCAACCCGGATGGCAGTCAGAAGTACAAGGATTACGCCGATTATATCGTGAACCACGAGCGCCGTCCGGGCATCGGGCCATTGGCGGGTTTTCGCGGTGTGGACGGCGACAAATCGGGGCGTGGTGAGGTCAATTCCAACCAGTTGGACCGTTATATCGAAAACGGCGGTTTCTTTGTGGAACACATTCCGGCCGGGTCGAATTACTATAAACCGTGGAATGCCGCCTATCAGGATTGGGCCGTGGGCATGGGGCTTTATGACAAGCCAATGCCCTATCTGTTCTCGCTTTATGTGGAGCCGATGCGCAAATTCCAACTGGCTGCCGAAGGGCACGGCGACCGCCAGCCCCCTGATCATCTGCGGGACCGCATCAAGGAAAAGATGTCACCCCTGCCGATCTGGTATTCCTCGGAAGAGGAAAATAAGGCAGGCGAATTCCCCATTACCGCGCTCACGCAACGCCCGATGGCGATGTATCACTCCTGGGGGTCGCAAAACGCGTGGCTGCGACAATTGCACGGCCATAACCCGCTTTATATTCCGACCAAGCTGATGCGCGAAAACGGCTTGAGTGATGGCGATTGGGCGCGGGTCACGTCACCGCATGGTGAAATTACCGTGCCGGTGCTGGAAATGGCGGCGCTGAATGAAAACACCATCTGGACGTGGAACGCGATCGGCAAGCGTAAAGGGGCCTGGGCCTTAGAGGAGAACGCGCTTGAGGCCACGCGCGGCTTCCTGCTCAACCACCTGATCCACGAATTGCTGCCGCCCAAGGGCGACGGTTTACGGTGGGCCAATTCCGATCCGATCACGGGACAGGCCGCGTGGTTTGACCTCAAGGTCCGCATCGAAAAGGCCACCCCGCCCGATGAATCGCAACCCGGTTTTGCCCCGATCAAATCGCCCGTTGGTCAGGGCCCTAAAGATCTGAAATGGAAGGTTGGCAAATGACGACGCTCCCCACCAGCACGCAAAAGAAACTCGGGCTCGTCATCGACCTCGATACCTGTGTGGGCTGCCATGCCTGCGTGATATCCTGCAAGGGGTGGAACACGGAAAACTATGGCGCGCCGCTCTCTGATCAAAACGCCTATGGCGGTGACAACAGCGGCACGTTCCTCAACCGCGTCCACAGTTACGAGGTACAGCCCGAGCAGGGTGAGGCGCAGCTGATCCACTTCCCCAAATCCTGTCTGCATTGCGAGGACGCGCCTTGCGTGACCGTCTGCCCGACAGGGGCGAGCTACAAGCGGGTCGAGGATGGGATCGTTCTGGTCAACGAGAGCGATTGCATCGGTTGCGGGCTTTGTGCCTGGGCCTGTCCTTATGGCGCGCGCGAACTCGATCAAGCCGAGGGGGTGATGAAGAAATGCACCCTCTGCGTGGATCGGATTTACAACGAAAACCTGCCCGAAGAAGACCGCCAGCCCGCCTGTGTGCGCACCTGCCCGTCCAATGCGCGCCACTTTGGCGATCTGGGCGATCCTGACAGCGACGTGAGCAAACTGGTGGCGGAGCGTGGTGGTATGGATTTGATGCCGGAACAAGGCACCAAGCCGGTCAATCAATACCTGCCGCCCCGCCCCAAAGACGCCCTGCCTGAATTTGACGTTCTGGCCCCCTTTCTGGAACCCGTCGCACAGGAGCCAAAAGGGTTCCTCGGCTGGCTCGATAAAACCCTGGAGAAACTCTGATGCATCCAGCACCTTCCGTCATTTTCTTCACCACCTTCAGTGGCTTGGGCTTTGGCCTGCTGTTCTTCCTCGGCCTCGGGATGCCGGTTGTCACGGGTTGGGTAGCCTTCGTATTTTTCGCCATCGCCTATGCCATGGCGGTGGGCGGTCTGATGGCCTCCACCTTCCATTTGGGCCGCCCTGAACGCGCGCTCAAGGCCTTCACGCAGTGGCGTTCCAGCTGGCTGAGCCGGGAGGCATGGTGCGCGGTTGGTGCGCTTGTTTTCATGGGGCTCTATGCGGCGGGCCTCGTGTTTCTGGAAACGCGATATACGGTGTTTGGCCTGCTGGGCGCGGTTTTCTGCCTCGCAACCGTATTTACCACCTCCATGATCTATACCCAGCTCAAAACCATCCCGCGCTGGAATATGGGCATTACGCCCGTGAAGTTCATGACCCTCTCCCTCGCGGGGGGTGCGCTGTTTGCAGGGCAAGTGAGTGTTGCCCTTGGCTTACTGGTCATCGCCGGGATTGTGCAGGTCATGACATGGGTTCAGGGCGACAAGGCGCTTGCCGCATCAGGAACCGATATGGCCACAGCCACCGGTCTCGGCAGCATCGGCAAGGTGCGCGCGTTCGAGCCACCCCATACTGGCACGAACTATCTGCTGCGCGAATTCGTGCATGAGATCGGGCGCAAACATAGCCAGAAGCTGCGCGTTATTTCATTGCTGCTTATGGTGGTCATACCTGTCATGCTCTTGATGCTGCCTGTTTCGCACCTCATCGCCACACTTGCCGTGCTCAGCCATGTGGCAGGTGTGTTAACGGCCCGCTGGTTGTTCTTCGCAGAGGCGGAACATGTCGTCGGGCTTTATTACGGCAAACGCTGAAACCAAATGCGCGCCACGGGTTTACCCCTGCGGCGCGCATGTTTTATAGGCAATGGCGGGATCGCGACCCAGGGATGCGATCAGTTCATCAGCCCCGCGTGACGCAAACCATCCTCGACAAGCCCGCGCGTCGTATCCGACAGACCGCTGAGCGGCAAGCGCACCTCATCCGAGCACAGATCCAACCGTGACATGGCGTATTTGACCCCAACCAGACCGGGTTCGGTGAAAATCGCCTTGTGCAATGGCATCAACCGATCCTGGATCTGGAGAGCCTTGGCATAGTCACCCGTGAGGCAAGCCGCCTGCATCTCGCTCAACATCTTGGGCGCGACATTCGCCGTGACCGAAATACACCCGGTGCCGCCTTGGGCGTTGAACCCATGCGCCGTGGCGTCTTCGCCCGACAACTGGATGAAATCCGGCCCACATGTGAGCCGCTGGTCGCTTACGCGCGCCAGATCGCCCGTGGCATCCTTCACCCCGACAATGCGCGGCAGCTGGGCCAATTCGCCCATGGTTTCCGGCGACATATCCACAACCGACCGGCCCGGGATATTATAAATAATGATCGGCAATTCACAGCAATCATGCAGCGCGGTGAAATGCGCGATCAGACCCTTTTGCGTCGGCTTGTTGTAATAGGGCGTCACGACCAGTACAGCATCCGCACCGACTTTTTCGGCATGGCGCGCCAGGCGCATCGCCTCGATTGTATTGTTGGACCCGGCACCGGCAATGACCGGGATGCGACCAGCTGCGGCCTTGACGACCTCTTCGACGACGATCTCATGTTCGCGGTGTGTCAGCGTCGGGCTTTCACCCGTCGTGCCCACAGGAACCAGTCCATTGCTGCCTTCTCCAATATGCCATTCGACAAGTTTCTTGAGCGTCTCAAGATCCAGCTCGCCGTTTCTGAACGGCGTGACGAGGGCAGGCATTGAGCCTTTGAACATGTGCACGCTCCTTTTTCCATTTTGGCCGGCAAATGGCCTGAGATTAACTTCATGTCAGCACGATCGTGATTTGATACACGCCAAGCTGTATGTAACAGAGGCTCTAGCCCTCAATCGCCGGGAATTGCAAGTGATCAGACGTCTGCTGACAACGATGATTCTTATTTTTGTAACCGCTATGCCGAGTCTGGCGGAGCGGCCAAGGCCCCTGGCCTGGGCAATGGATGCGGTGCGCAGCGGCGACTGGCAGACCGCGGCAAAAGCTGCTGCACGTGACGGCGATGTTGCGGCCGATGTGGTTGAATGGTCGCGTTTGCGCGCGGGGCGGGGCACCTATGACGATGTCATGACGTTTCTGAATCGGCGCCCGGATTGGCCGGGCGAACCATATTTGCGCAAACAATCCGAAAAGGTTGTGATTGTGCGGCCCGATTCGGATGTCATCGCGTTTTTTGATGCACAGGCTGCGCAGACAGCGGAAGGCGTTTTGCGCCATGCCCAAGCACTGGAGCGGACCGGGAAGCCGGATCAGGCCCGCAAAAATATCATAAATGCTTGGCGTTCAATGCCTATGGGTGCCACCGCGCAGGCGTTATTCGTGGCATCGCATGATGCGCTCTTGAAAGAGCATGATACCGCCCGCCTCGATGCGATGCTCTGGGCCGGCGCGATTGAGAACGCGCGCCGCATGTTTGATCGGGTGTCTGCTGCGGATCGAGCCGTTGCCGATGCGCGCATTGCCCTGCATAAATTGGATAAGGGCGTGGATACGCTCATCTCCAGAATACCACAAAGCCACGCGAAAAACCCCGGCTTGCAATATGAGCGGTTTGTCTGGCGCGCGCGCAAGGGGCGATGGGATGATGCAAAAGCGCTCCTGCTGGCCACGTCAACCAGTGCCGACGCCCTCGGTGATCCGCAAGCCTGGAGCAATCGTCGCAGGTCTATGGCTCGGGATGAAATGCGTGACGGCAACGCCGAGCGCGCCTATGAAATCGCGGCGCGCCATTTTCTGACCAGTGGCTCGAACTATGCCGATCTGGAATGGCTGGCCGGTTACATTGCGCTGCGCAAACTGAATGAACCAGAGACAGCGCTGCAGCATTTCAAGAATCATGACGCAGCGGTGCGCTCTCCAATATCAAAAGGGCGAGCAGGGTACTGGCAAGGCCGTGCATTGGAGGCCCTGGGAGATGTGGCTGCTGCGGATCAGGCATATACGCGCGGAGCACAATATCAGACCTCCTTCTATGGGTTGCTGGCCGCAGAGCGGGCAGATTTGCCCTTTGATGTCCACCTTCCAGATGACGCCGCAGGGTTAAATTGGCGTGATTCATCCTTGGCTCAAGAGCCCCTGTTTGTAGCGGGTTTGTTACTTCAGGCCTCTGGTGAGTTGAATTTGGCCGAGAGGTTCTGGACACATTTGGCCGAAAGCCTGGATCAACAACAGGCAACTCTTTTGGCAGAGGCTGCACTGGATACGGGTGAGCCGCATTTGGCAGTCATGATCGGCAAACGTGCCGCCCAGCGCAGCGTAGTTGTTCCCCGTGGGTATTATGCGCTTCATCCCATCTCAGAACAACCGCTCCCGATGGCTCCTGAGATGGTACTTGCGATTGCACGACGCGAAAGTGAGTTCGACCCTGGCGTGCAAAGTGGCGTCGGTGCGCGCGGTTTGATGCAGATTATGCCTGCAACGGGCCGCGAGGTTGCCGCTTCCATGGGGCGCGCTTCTCAGCATAGTACAGAACGGCTCATATCGGATCCTACCTATAATGCAGAATTAGGTGCCGCCTATCTGGAAGAACTGGCACATCGTTTCCGGGGCAATGTCGTGATGATGTCCGCGGGTTATAATGCCGGTCCAAGCCGCCCGGACCGGTGGATGATTACCTTTGGAGACCCCAGAAAAGGGGAGATCGACATGATCGACTGGATCGAACACATACCGTTCCGCGAGACGCGCAACTATGTGATGCGGGTGACGGAGAGCTTGCCAATATATCGCGCCAGGCTTGGTAAAGACCCATTGCCGCAACCGTTCAGCGAGGAGTTGACCGGATCATCGCTGTTGTCTTTCGCGCCAAAGGGTGAATAGCCCAGCGATGATGATGATCGCGACGCCCAATGCCACATTGGGACGGATCACCTCTCCAAATATTGTGATGCCAATTGCTGATGCAAAAACGAGCTGGAAATAGGCGAAAGGCTGCACCGCACTGGCTTCGGCGGCCTCATAGCATCGGATCAGCAGCCAATGCCCGGCGACACCCGTCACGCAAAGCAACCCCATCCACGCCCAATCCACCCGCGTCATCGGCTCCCAAAACCAAATACCTATAAGCGTCATGGTCACGGCACCCGCCGTTCCCGTCCAGAAGAAGCTGGTCGCGGTACTGTCACGGCGCGCGGCGAAACGGGTCAAAAGCCCGTAGAGTGCGAACATGAAAGCCGCAAGGAGTGGAATGGCCGCAAGCGGGTCAAATACAGACCCGCCAGGCTGGAGAATGATAATCACGCCGACAAACCCTACGGCGATCGCGCTCCAGCGGCGCCATCCCACCCGCTCGCCCAAAAGTGGTCCGGAAAGCGCCGCAACCAGCAAAGGATAACAAGCAAAAACCGCATGGCTTTCAACCAGTCCAAGGAGCGTGAAACCCGTTACCATGACGCAAACCTCCAGCGCGAGGAGAATGCTGCGAAACCCTTGCAAAACCGGCTGGGTGGTCGTTGAGGCAGACCGCAGTCCACCTGCCTTTCTGCATGCAATTGCGATGACAAAAGCCGCGAAAAACCAATAACGTACCATCACCACCAGATAGACGTTATAAGCCTGCGCAAGATGGCGCGAAATACCGTCTTGAAAGGCGAAAACGAGCGTCGTCATCAGCATCAGAGTAACACCGAGACGTACGTTATTGGACTGCGTCACGGCCGCAACACTCCCTGTGACATATGTCGTTTACGCCCAAATCCCTTTGAGCGCGTCACGGCAAATCCCGCCCTTTCAAGTGATCGCCGCACGAAACCCGCCGCAGTGTAGGTGGCAAAAGTCCCTTCCGCGGCGGTGTGCCGGGCCACCTGATCGAGTATGGTGTCAGACCACAGGTCAGGGTTTTTAGCGGGCGAAAAACCATCAAGATACCAGGCGTTTGCCAGACCACCCCAACCGTTGAGCGCCGGACTGGCGTCACCTTTGATCACATTGAGTTCAACATCATCATCCAGATTGAAAACGCCACCAACCGGTTCCCAACAGGCAACCAACTGAGAGCGCAGCCCAGTCAATTCTGGAAACACGGCGAGGGCTTGCTCTATTTGCTCTGCAGACAAAGGAAAAGCTTCGAAACTGGTAAATCTCAGCCGCCCCGATACACCGGATGCACGCCACGCCAAAACAGTTGCCAGAAAGTTGAGGCCCGTACCAAACCCCAATTCAGCCACGTGGAACCCATCACAAAACCGCTCCGGCAGGCCGTTCCCGTGCAAAAAAACATGGCGTGTTTCTTCCAATCCGTTTTCAAGACTGAAATACGGGTCATCAAAGCGGTTGGAAAACGGTACGCCATTTGCGTCCCATGTCACATCTGCGGATGGGTCCTGCACGGGTAGGCCTCACAATGCAGCTACGATCTGGCGCGACATTGAGGGAGGCAATCGAAATTGGCAATGGTCGATATCACGATCCGCGGCGCGGGTATCTTTGGTCTTTCGATCGCATGGGCCTGCGTTAAAAGAGGGGCAAAAGTTCAGATTATCGACCCCCACGGCGCGGGATCCGGAAGCAGCGGTGGCATCGTTGGCGCGCTTGCGCCTCATGTGCCGGAAAACTGGAACCCAAAGAAGGCCTTCCAATTGGACTCGCTTTTGATGGCTGGTCAGTTTTGGGCGGATGTGGAGAACACCTGCGGGGGCTGCGCCGGATACATCCGCTCGGGGCGCCTTCAACCTATCATGGAAGAGGCTGGAATGACCCTCGCAAAGCGGCGATCCGAAACGGCGCGCACGCTCTGGCAAGGCAAGGCCACTTGGGTGGTCGAGGAATGTGACCAGAATCCGTGGCAACCCAACTCCCCAACCGGATGGGTCATTCGCGATAATCTGAGTGCTTCACTGCATCCACTGAAGGCTTGTGAGGCCCTGGTCGCGGCATTGGCGGCGAAGGGCGTATCGGTTGAGGCGGATGGTATCGATACCGGGCGAACGCTTTGGGCAACGGGTGTGCATGGTCTGGAACACCTGGGCCGGGACCGCGCGCGCAACGTCGGCAGTGGGGTCAAGGGGCAAGCGGCGCTATTGCGTTTTGACGCGTGGGGTGCCCCGCAACTCTTTGCGGATGCACTCCACATCATCCCCCACCTTGATGGCACCGTCGCGGTTGGTTCAACGTCCGAGAACACTTTTGATGATCCGCGTTCGGTGGATGCACAAATCGACGGGATCATCTCGCGGGCCCGTGTGGCGGTGCCCCTTTTGCGGGATGCGCCGGTCGTGCAGAAATGGGCGGGCGTGCGCCCCCGCAGCAGGAGCCGTGCGCCGATGCTGGGCCATTGGCCGGACCGGCGCGATCACTTCATTGCAAACGGTGGATTCAAGATCGGGTTCGGAATGGCGCCGAAGATCGCGCAGGTTATGGCCGACCTGCTTCTCGAAGACCTCAACCGGATTCCTCAAGGTTTTGAGGTCAGCGCGTCGTTTTAGGATTAACACGATGCTGCAAATTCAGGTTTATGCTATAAGACGTCTGGCAGTATTCAATCTTTGAGCGAAAGAAACCCAATGTTACAACCTGAAATTCAATGCCGCGTGCGCATGCTCGACCATTTCGTTCTGACGGTGAAGAGTATCCCAGAAACGGTACGGTTTTACACTCAGGTGCTGGGCATGCGCGGTGAACAGTTTCAGGCCGCGGATGGCACACGCAGATGGGCGCTTTTGTTCGGCCAGACCAAAATCAACCTGCATCAGCAAGGGCGCGAGTTCAAACCGAACGCAGGCCATGCGCAGCCTGGAACGGCTGATGTCTGTTTCTTGACCGATGCACCCGTTGAGGCATGGATCAGCCATCTGACCACACATCAGATTGACATCGAAGATGGCCCGATAGACCGTTTGGGCGCAATCGGGCCGATCGTATCACTCTATTTGCGCGATCCCGATGACAATCTGATAGAGGTTTCCGTCCCGCAGGCTTAGCGTTCGATTTCCCTGCGCAACCCCTGCATCAACGCCTTGAGTTCGCGCGGATAGACCTCTCCCAGGAGAGCGCCATTGTCATCAAACTGGTTCGTGCAATCGGCGAGATGGATTTCCGGACCCTGAAGAATGCGCACACGAAAAGGCACCATGAAACCACGCAACACCATTTGCGCGCGCTCACCACCCGCGCGACCCGCTGCCGCGGACATCACGGCCACGGGTTTGTCGTTCCATGGTTTGCCCTTCGTCCGGCTGATCCAATCCAGAGCGTTCTTTAAAACACCGGACGGGCCTTTGTTATATTCGGGCGTCGAAATCAACACGGCATCTGCTTTTGCGATACTGTCTGACAAGGCCTGAACAGCGGCGGGCACGCCCTGTTCACTTTCAAGATCACCGTCATAAAGCGGCAAGTTCAAATCGGCCAGCGTGAATTCCTGCGCCTCAAAAAGGCGCGCTGCCTCGCGAAGCAACTGCGTATTGGCAGAGTCTTTTCTGAGCGAACCCGACAGGCCGATAAGGGAGTATTTTGCCATGATATGTCTTTCAAATTTCAATCAATCAGGGGTTATCCTGATGCCGGGAGCGCAAAAGGCAAGAGCCTCAGCAGAAAACTGAGGCTCTTATCGCACATTTCCGATCCGGATTTAGGATGCTGTGGGAAGGATAACGATTTCGACGCGGCGGTTTTGTGCTTTGCCCTGCGCACTCAAATTGCTTGCGATGGGTTGGCTTTCTCCGCGTCCAAACGTCTGGATACGCGCCCCGGACACGCCGGCGTTCAAAAGGACGGTTCCAACTGCGCTGGCGCGACGCTCTGAGAGCTGTTGGTTATATCCGGCCTCGCCATCGCTATCGGTATGACCGATCACCTGTATGGTGGATTGGGGGTATTGCTGCAAATTTCCCGCAACCGATCGGATGTCCGTTTCCAGATCGGGGCGCACGGTAAAGCTGTTTGTTGCAAACAGGATATCCTGCGGCAGGCTCACAATCAGCCGATCCCCGGTATTTGTGATCGTGACGTCATCATTGCCAAGCTGGGCGCGCAGGTCTGCTTCCTGTCGGTCGAGCGAATACCCAATGCCAGCCCCCAGCGCACCGCCAATGGCGGCTCCTACCAAGGCACCATCCCCGCGATTGCCGTCGCCTTTTGAAAGGGCACCGAGCAAAGCACCCGCACCGGCACCAATCAGCGCGCCTTGCTGGGTTCTGGGATTATTGGAATTTGCGCCGATTTGATTCGGGTTTGTGCAGGCCGTCAGGGCCAATGTGCCCGAAACGGCGACCACCAAGAGGGGTTTTGCAAATGTCATATATGCTGCCTTCGATTGTTACGGCCCCGTTCAAGCGAGGCACCATTGTGTTACCGAAGTCTATATGGCGCTATTGTGCGAGCCAACCAAGGGGGAAATTACAGCGGCAGAACTCCGCCACCCCGACGCGTCATCACGTTTCCGCGCGTGCCGTCTCATAGGCGAGCATCGCGCGTTTCATCGGCAAGCCCCAGTGATACCCGCCCAATCCACCCGATTTGCGCAAGGCCCTGTGGCAAGGGATCAGCCAGCTGATCGGGTTGCGCCCCACGGCCGTGCCAACCGCACGCACGGCACGCGGATTGCCAATCGCCTGCGCAATCTGCGAATAGGTCGTGACCTGACCAGATGGGATGCTCAACAGCGCCTCCCAGACCTTGATTTGAAACGGGGCACCCATCAGGAAAAGAGGGGCGGTATCCAGGGTGCCATCGCCCGCGCCAAAGGCTTTGAGCACCCAGGGGCGTAATTTCATCGGATCTTCGACAAACTCTGCCCTGGGCCAGCGTGACAGCAGATCTTCCAGCGCGCAGGACTCGCCCATCTCGGCCGCAAACCCAATGCCGCAGATGCCCTTATCCGTTCCCATCACCACAGCGGGTCCGAAGGGGCTTTCGAACCAGCCCCAGAATATCGTGAGCCCCGCACCGGCCCGCGCAAATTCACCGGGGCTCATGGCCTCCCAGCGCAAAAACAGATCATGCAGACGCCCGCTGCCGGAAAGCCCGAGCGCGTGTGAGGCCTCAAGCGTTGTGAATTTTTCCCGCAACAACGTGCGGGCATGGTCCAGTTTCAGGTATTGTTCGTAGCGTTTGGGCGACACACCCACCCACCGCGAAAAGACCCGTTGGAAATGGGCGGTGCTCATCCCGATTTCCGCAGCGATTTCATCCAGAGACATTGGATTTTCCGACTGGTCGATCAGGTCAATGGCACGGCGCACCACTTGATAGTGGTAGCTCGTTTCGGATGCGGCAAAGAGGGGTTGATGCTGTGTCATACCCCCTTTTACGGGAGGCCGCGCGCTCATGCGACCCGGAACTTGCGGATTGGTGACTGCACGCTGGATGGGTATTTACCTCAGATTTTAGCCGTCAGGCGTAGTTACTCTTGCTCCGTGCGTAGAATTCTCGCATACCCGGCGGATGGCAAAACAGCTGGGTTATCATACGATAAGAGAAATTTTCGCACGGTTTCAGGAAGCTGATCCCGCGCCGAAAGGCGAGTTGGACCACGTGAATGTCTACACGCTGGTTGTTGCCGTCGCGCTCAGTGCTCAGGCGACAGATGCCGGTGTGAATAAAGCCACGCGCAAACTGTTTGAAATTGCCGATACGCCCCAAAAAATGCTTGATCTTGGGCTCGACGGGGTGACGGAACATATCAAGACCATCGGCCTATACCGACAAAAGGCCAAAAACGTCATCAAATTAAGCGAAATTCTGGTACGAGAGTATGGCGGTGAAGTCCCCAACAGCCGCGCGGCCTTGCAAGGGCTGCCAGGCGTGGGGCGCAAAACTGCGAATGTCGTTTTGAACATGTGGTGGCAGTTCCCCGCGCAAGCCGTGGATACGCATATTTTCCGTCTCGGAAATCGCACCGGAATCGCGCCCGGCAAAACCGTTGATGCCGTAGAGCGCGCCATTGAGGACAATATTCCCGCTGATTTTCAGCTGCACGCCCACCACTGGATGATCCTGCACGGGCGCTATCATTGCAAAGCGCGCAAACCCATGTGCCCCACCTGCATCATCCGCGATCTATGCCCATTTGAGGAAAAAACCATATGAAAACCTACGAAGTTGTTGGCATCGGAAACGCCGTTGTCGATGTGATCACCCATGCGGATGACACGTTTCTGGATCACATGGGCATCGAAAAAGGCATCATGCAATTGGTTGATCAGGCACGGTCAGAGAAACTTTTCGGGGCGATGAATGATCGGTTGCAAACACCCGGTGGCGCTGTAGCCAATACGGTGGCCGGTGTCGGATCGCTGGGCTTGCAAACCGCGTTTATCGGGCGGGTGCGCGATGATGCCTTGGGTAAATTCTATGCCAGCGCCATGACGGATAACGGGATTGATTTTGTGAATCCGCCTGTTGTGGAGGGTGAGATGCCGACATCACGCTGCATGATCTTCGTCACGCCCGACGGCGAGCGCTCCCTCAATACCTACCTTGGCATTTCTACCGGGCTCACCTCGGCAGATGTCCCGATCAGCGTTTCGGGCAATGCGCGGATCATGTTGCTTGAAGGGTATCTGTTTGATCATGACGCGGGCAAAACGGCGTTCCGCGAAGCGGCGCGCGCGACCAAGGCGGGGAATGGCATTGCGGGGATTGCGATCTCGGACCCCTTCTGCGTCGAACGCCATCGCGCGGATTTCCTGTCGCTGATCGAACATGACCTGGATTATGTGATCGGCAATGAGCATGAGATCAAGTCGCTGTTTCAAACCGATCTTGAAACGGCACTGGCCAAGACTGCCGAGATTTGCCCGTTGGTGGTTTGCACCCGGTCAGGTGATGGCGTGAGTGTCCTGTCCAAAGGCGAGCGGGTGGACGTGCCAGTGCAGGAGATCATTCCGGTCGATGCGACCGGTGCGGGGGATCAGTTTGCCGCCGGGTTCCTTTACGGCCTGGCGACCGGTCGTAAATTGGAAATTTGCGCGCGCATGGGCAACCTCTGTGCCGCGGAAGTCATCAGCCATGTTGGTCCGCGTCCGCAGATCGACATGAAGGATGTCTTCGTCAAGGAAGGTCTTGTCTGACCATGCTGGCCAGTCGGTTTCACGCAGTTCCAGCGGAAAAAACCGCGATACCCGCAAGAGCGTAGATGGCTGTCGGGCCCCTCTATTGGGTGCGGCACGGTCGCCTGACCTTGGGCGATGACCATCTGTTGACGCGCCGGCAAAAAGAAGATCACCGGGGATGTGTAGGTCGCATAAACTTAGCCATGTTTGCATGGCGCGATAGAGCGACCGGGGATTTATCTGATCGCTGGTCTGGAATGGTGGAAATCGAAGATGATCACGCGGGCTCGCCGTGTTGCTCAAAACCGCAGTTCCGAACGTCCCGCCCCTGCTTCCCTAGAAGTAATCTGCGAATTCGGCCATCACACCGACGTAAACATCGCGTTTGAACGGCACGATATTCTCGACCAAATCACGCGCAGCCAACCAGCGCCATTCCGAAAACTCCGGGTGTTCTGTTGCGATGTTGATGTCGCTGTCCTGGCCATTGAATTGCATCAGAAACCAACGTTGTTTTTGGCCGCGATACCGACCTTTCCAGAGCTTGGGGACCAAGTCAAAGGGCAATTCATAAGGCAACCATTGTTGGCTTTCAGCAATGATCTCCACCAGATTCGACGTGACACCGGTCTCTTCCCATAGTTCGCGCAGGGCGGCGTCTCGAGCGGGTTCGCCCTCATCAATACCGCCCTGTGGCATTTGCCAGGCCGCAATCTGACTATCACGACGCTGACCGACAAAAACCTCTTTGTCCGCATTCACCAACATGACCCCCACACATGGACGGTAGGGCAATTTTGCAATCTCTTGGGGCGTCATGACGGTCATTTCTCCATTCTGGTGCGGCACAGGTCGTCTGGTTACGCGCAATCGTTTTGCGATAGATACCGCCAAATGCCACCATCTGAAAGAGACGCCGCGCCATAGGGGTCGGTTGGGTCTGCAAAAACATTTTTGGGCGTTGTGCATCCCATTGCGTGACGCGCTTTTGAGCCGGGCGGCAAAGGTTTGTTTAGTGTATGCGTCCAAAGCCTGGGCTTTCAGCGCCTGTTATCGCCTAAAGCGCCGTGCACCAGCACCATAGCCATCAAAATGCCGGGCCGATGATGTTTGTTTGAACGCCTATGGAACCCGACACACCTTAACCCATCGGTCCGTTTGCGCTCCCTGCATCTGGCGCAACCAGAGCTTCCGCTTCAATCTCGACGCGGTAGCCGCCGACCAATTTAGCCACCACCACAAGGGTGTTGGCCGGTTTGATCTCGCCAAATACGCGGCCATGCGCATTTGAAACGTGCAGCGTGTCGGCTTCATCCACCAGATAGATCCTTGTTCTGATCACATCCTTTGGCCCTGCCCCGAATGCCGCCAATGCCTCGGCGATCTTGTCGAGGATAAATGTCGTCTGCGCCCCCGCGTCATCTGGTGCCACAACCCTGTCCGATCCCGCGGTCGCAGTTGTCCCCGAGACCAATATCCGGTCTCCAACGCGTTGGGCGCGACAATATCCGGCAATATCTTCCCACTTCGACCCGCTCAATACACGCTCAGCGCCTAGGCGATACGGAACGGGGACGCTCTCATATGAAAGCGGTATCTGATCCAGATGATCGCTTAAATCACCGGTGGCCGTCAGGAAGGGCGGCTTGCGGTATTCATCGCCGCAATCGCCCGGAATTGGTCTGGTCTGTGCGAAGGCGATCTCAAGGCGGTCGTGATCTTCGCGATCAAGCTCATAAGCAAACAGCTGCGCATTATCTTCGGTATGTATGTTTTCGCCCAAGCGTGCACCGATGATGACCCCGGCGACTGCGCGCTGCTCCAACACCCAACGGGTTGCGACATTGGCAATGGAAACCCCATGTTTGCGCGCGATTGCAGAAGCCGCGCTTAGGATGGTCTGAAACGCCTTCCATCCCCCGGCCGCATCAATGAAGCGCTTGTATTTCATTTTGGACCAATCGGTGATCTGGTCGGGTTCGGGCGCATCAAGCCATCTCTCGCTCAAAAAACCACCGCATAGAGTCCCATAGGCAAGAAGCCGGACGGGCGACGTGGCGCATAATTCTGCGAGAGGCCCTGCCGCGCGGCGATCCACAAGGGAGAACGAGACCTGATTGGTGCGCAGTGCAATTCCATCCGCCAGCGCCAGAGCCAGGTGGGCGGCGTCAAAATTGGTGACACCTATCTCACGGATCAGCCCTTCCTCGCGCAGGGCGGTGAGTTCGTGCAGCGCATCAAGCCATGCCGGATGCTGAAAGCTCCACCAATGAAATTGCAACAAATCAACGCGCTCCACGCCCAGCCGGTCCAGCCTTTCCTGCACACCTTTGCGCACGATCTCCGCACTCATCGGTCCGGGGGGCGGGCACCATTTGGTGAAGGCAAGCGGCTTGGGGCTTCCCGTTCCGGTGCGACGCAGCAGCGCGCCCGTGATGATCTCCGCGGAACCGTAATGGTCCGCCATATCAAAGGTGTCAAACCCCGCATCAACGTAGCGCTGCAAAACATCGGCACCCGCCTCGGGATCCAGCTTTCCCTGCTTGCGCTCGATATCGGCGACCTGCCAAAGCCCTGTCAGCGCACGGGCGATGTTCAGGCCAGGGGCAATTTCATATCGTTCTGGTTGGGCCAATTTTGCGTCTCCATTCATGAACGGGGTGCCATTGATGCCAGGTCCGGATCGTTTTTCAAGACACCAAAGGATTGCTCGATGTCCCGCCTGAGCGCGACTTGTGCAGCGGCCAAATCATTCCGCTCCAGCGCATTTAGAAGGGCACCGTGGTATTTATGCTCTTCAATATGCGCCACATTTTTATGATAGATGATCAGATTGAGATAGGATCCATATTGCAGCCAAAGCGCCTCGACGATTGGCAACAACACGTCGGAGCCAGACATCCGATAGAGCGTGAAATGAAAATCATAGTTCTGCACAAGATCGGGCCCGTGCTGCGCGGGGTCCTCAGGTCGTTCAAGAATAGCCTTGAGTTTGGCAATGCCTGAGGCATCAATGGACGCCAGGGCTTGCTCCAGCAGAAGGCTTTCCAGAGCAAGCCGTGCTGATTTCAAATCCGACATCCTGCGCGGGTCAAAAGGGGGCACCAGCAACTTGCGGCTGCGCGTATCGATGAGCGCCCCTTCGGCGACGAGCCGACGCACGGCCTCACGCACCGGCGTCATGGAGGTGCCAAGCTGTTCTGCCAAGGAGCGCAGGGACAGCACGTCACCCGGCGCAAACGCCCCGCGCGTAAAAGCATCATGCAGCGCCTGATAGGCGCTATCGCGCATATTCGTCTGATCGATTGCTGCGATTTGCGCGGTTGTCATCTTTGCCTTTCCCGTTCTGTGCAGGGGAAGTGTTGCGCGTCATGAGGGTCATTGACAAGGGTGAGATATGATATCTACGATAAAATATCACAGGTAACAGCCGTTTTGGCGAGGAACATCAGCATGGTGCAAGAGGCGGGCTTCTGGCTATACGATCTGCGCGTCGAAACACGGCTCGAGGGACGGACGCCCGTCTGTCGCCATGTGGAGGGCGAATTCTTCCGCGTACAGGGCGAAAACCTCGTTTTCAGCGAGGGCCAGCAGGTTTCCATGTACGGGCTCGCCGCGATCCTGCCGCTGCTACCGGCCAAACAACGTGTCACATCCGAGCATGACTGGATGAGCACGGATGCTGAAATCGCCTGCCCCGATCCGCATTGCGGTGCCCGCTTCCACATCCGGCGCGAAGACAAACGCTGGTTTTCGCATGCCGAAACGACGGGCCTGCCGGACGCGCGCACAACCCCCTATTGGCAGAAGGAAACCCGCTGATGCAGCCCGTTGAAACCGTCGATCTGCGCCCGGACCACCGTATTTCGCGTGTAATAAAAGGCGGTTGGCAGCTTGCAGGCGATCATGGTGCCGTGAACAGACAGGCCGCCATTGCGGATATGGAGGCCTTTGTCGATGCCGGGATCACCACCTTTGATTGTGCCGACATCTATACCGGCGTCGAGGAGATGATTGGTGAATTCATCGCCGACCTGCGCCGCCGTCGCGGGGCGCAGGTGGCGGACCGGGTGCTGGTGCATACCAAACTGGTGCCGGACTTGACGCGCCTTGCCGATCTGCGCGCGCAGGAGGTGGAGGCGATCATCGACCGCTCCCTCAAACGCTTGCAGGTGGACCGGCTGGATCTGGTGCAATTCTTCTGGTGGGACCTGTCGCTGGGCGATGCTGTCAAAGGGCTCGACGTGCTGAAGGACTGCCAGAAAAAGGGCAAAATCGCCAATCTTGGCGTCACTAATTGGGACGTCGGACAAACCGCGCGTTTTCTGGAAGCGGGCTTTGATATCGCCGCGACGCAGGTGCAATATTCCATTCTGGACCGCCGCCCGAGCCATGGTCTGGCGGATTGGGCGCGCGCAAATGACATGCAAATCCTGTGTTACGGCACGCTGGCGGGCGGATTTCTGACCGAAAACTGGCTGGGGCGGGACGATCCCGGTTTTGCTTTTGAAAACCGCAGTCTGGTCAAATACCGGCTGATCATCGATGAATTCGGTCCCTGGGAGCGGTTCCAGGAGCTGCTTCGCTTGCTCAAATCCATCGGCGACAAACATGACGTATCGCTCAGCGCCGTCGCCACGCGTTGGGTGCTGGATCAACCGCAGGTCGCCGCCGGGATCGTCGGCGCACGATACGCAAGCCATCTGCCAAAGACGCTTGCGACATTTGCCTTCACGCTCGACGCCGATGATCACGCCGCCATCGCCGCGCTGCAAGCCCAGGCATCCGGCCCGAACGGCGCGGTCTTTGGCATGGAAGGCGATCGCACATCACGCCACGGGCGCATCATGAAATATAATCTCAACACCCGCCCGCAGGATCAGGTCTTGGGGCGCTGATGGGCGATGCGATCCTGTCCACGCTGGCATTGACCTGCGACTTCGGCCCGTTTCGCGCGGTGGATAACGTGTCGATCCGCGTTGCGCGAGGGTCGATCACCGGGCTGATCGGGCCAAACGGGGCCGGGAAATCCACCTTCTTCAATGCGATCACGGGTAACTTGAAACCGACCTCCGGCACGGTTGAGCTTGATGGGGCGGATATTACCGGGCAAGGGCCGGATCGTCTGTTCCTGGGCGGCATGGGGCGCGCCTTTCAGATCCCGCGCCCTTTCGGTCGCATGTCTGTGCTCGAAAACGTGATGCTGGCCCCAGTGGCCCAGATCGGCGAGCGTCTGTGGGGGCCGTTCCTGTCCCGCAAAGCGGTGCGCGCGCAGGAAGAAGCGATCCGCACCCGCGCGATGGAGATGCTGGAGTTCATGACGCTTGGACCTTTGGCGGATCACCCGGCGGGCAAAATTTCCGGCGGGCAGATGAAGCTCCTGGAACTGGCGCGCGTGTTGATGGGCGATCCCAAGGTGATCCTGCTTGATGAACCCGCCGCCGGGGTGAACCCGACCCTGACCGGCACGTTGATCGAAAAAATCGAAGCGCTGAATGCGACGGGCAAGACCTTCGTGATCATCGAACATGATATGGATTTCATCATGCGCCACTGCAACCCGATCATCGCGCTGGCCGAGGGGCGCGTGGTGTTCGAGGGCAGTGCCGAGGAGGCCCAGAACAGTGAGGTCCTGCGCAACGCCTATCTGGGGGCGCCGGTGGATGCCTGAGCTTGCTTTGGAAGTGACGGATCTGGTGGCGGGCTATGTGCCGGATCTACCGATCCTGCATGGCGTTTCGCTCAAGGTGCAGCGCAGCGCCGTGACAGTAATCATCGGGCCGAACGGTGCGGGAAAATCCACGTTGATCAAGGCGATTGCGGGGCTGGTGCCCGTGTCACAAGGCACCATCCGGCAAGCGGGTGAAGACATCACCCACATCCGCCCCGATCAGATGGCCACGCATCACATCGCCTATGTCCCTCAGAGCGATAATATCTTTCGCAACCTGACGATTGGTCAAAACCTCGATCTCGCCCTGCGCCGTGCCAAAGGCGAACAGGCCGCGCGACGGGCGGATCTGCTGGCGCAATTTCCGGCACTGGCGGGCAGGCTGGCGGAAAAGGCCGGGGCGCTCTCGGGTGGGCAGCGCCAGTTTCTGGCGGTCGCCATGGCGCTGGCGACGCGGCCGCAACTGATCCTTATGGATGAACCCTCAGCCGGTCTTGCCCCCAAAGCCGTGCAAGAGGTCCTCGCACAGGTCCGCCAATTGACGCAGACTGGCACCACGATCCTGCTGGTCGAGCAGAACGTGACGCAGGCGCTGGCGCTGGCCGATCACTGTTATATCCTCGCCGAAGGGCGCAACCAGATCGACGGAAAGGCCGCAGATCTGCTCGGCGATCCCGTCGTGGCCGACATCTATCTGGGTGGTAAACGGATGAGGGCGGGCGCATGATCCAGCATCTGCTCGACGGTATCCTCGTGGGCGCGATCCTGTCGCTGGGCGCGGCGGGGCTGACGATGGTCATGCACATGCTGCGCTTTGCCAATTTCAGCCATGCGGAACTTCTCTCCATCGGGGCCTATGCCGCTTTGGTGTTCGATCAACTGTTCAAGGGCCTCATGCCCGTGATGGCGACACATATCGGGCCGCTGTCCATGACCTGGGCGCTTGTTGCCGCGATGCTTGTCTCCATGGTCATCACGGGTCTGAGCGCGGTGCTCTTTGATCGGCTGATATTCCGCCGGGTGCGCGAAAACGGCGAAGAGCTCTCGATGGTCTTCGCCTCCTTCGGGCTGGCGCTGATCATCCGCAACGCCATCGGTCTGATCTTCGGGTTGCACACCAAACTCTACAGCCAGGACATCGTCTTTGCCACGGTGCTCAGCCGCGATCCCCTGATCCTTGTGAAACCCGATCAACTCGCCTCCCTCGCCATCACGCTCACCCTCATCGCGGTCCTCCATCTCATCCTGTCGCGCACCACCTTCGGCTATGCCCTGCGCGCGGTGGCCGAAAACCCCACGCTGGCGCAGGTCAACGGCATCAACCTGCGCCGTATGATCGTCGTGGTCTGGCTCCTGGGCGGCGGGCTGGCCGCGCTCGCCGGGGTTCTCTACGGCCTCAACAATCAAATCACGCCGGTCATTGGCCGCGATCTGGTGCTGCCGATCTTTGCGGCCACCATCGTGGGCGGCATCGGCTCCATCTATGGCGCATTGCTTGGCGGCTTCATCGTGGGGATTGCTGCCAACCTCGCCGTCATGGTCTTCTCAGCGGGGTACAGCCCCGCCGTCCCCTTCCTGATCATCCTCGCCGTGCTGCTGATCCGTCCTAACGGGTTGTTCGGGGAAGAACGCACATGATCGGCGTCATCTCCTATCTGGTGTTCTTCACCACCGTGGCCTCCATCCTCGCGATCGCGGTACTGGGGCTGAACCTGCAATGGGGCAATACGGGGCTGTTTAATGGCGGCGTCGTGGCCTTCTTTGGCGCCGGGGCCTACGGCACGCTCATCCTGGGCGGCACCGCGCAGGACGGCCAATTGGGCGGCTTTGCGCTCCCCTATCTTCTTGCCCTTCTGGGCGGCATGGCGGTAGCAGGGATCATGGCATGGATCGTGGGCGTGCTGACCCTGCGCCTGCGACACGATTATCTGGCGATTTCGACCTTCGGCATCGCGGTCGCCTTTGAAAACCTGATGCGCAACGCGCAGTGGCTGGGCGGCGGCGCGCAAGGCATCCGCGGGTTTGAACGCCCTTTGCGCGCGGCACTGGGGGATGGGTTCACCTATAACATCCTGTTTCTGCTCTGCGTGCTGGGTTTGCTCTTCCTTACCTACCGCTTTCTGGAAACGCTGGTCGCCTCGCCATTCGGGCGCCAATTGCGCGCCATCCGTGAGGATGAGACCGCCGCGCGCTCGCTGGGCAAAAACCCCGACCACATCCGGCTCACGGCCTTCATCACCGGCTCGGTGATCATGGGACTTGCGGGCGGGCTCTATGCAACCTTCTACGCTTTCATCAGCCCGCAGGATATTCTGCCCACGCTGACGTTTCAGATCTGGGCGATGCTGATCGTCGGCGGTGCGGGCAACAACAAGGGCGCGATGCTCGGGGCCTTCCTGATCTGGGCGGCCTGGACGGCGAGCGGTTGGGCGCTGTCGCGTTTCGCACCCGTCGAGGCGCAGCTTTATACCGGATCGATCCAATATATCCTGATTGGCCTGATCATCGTGGGAATGTTGCTCTGGCGACCACAAGGCTTGTTGCCAGAACGGCTGGTTGTGTCACAATCAGGCAAAAGACCAGAATGATAATCCAAAGGGAGTACGGAAAAATGAAAAAAGATATGCGCATCATCACATCCGCCGCAGGCCTCGCCGCAGCGCTGGCGCTCAGCGCCGGGGCCGCCGCCGCACAGGAGTGCACCACCAAGATCGGCGCGGTGTTGCCCACATCCGTGGACTGGGGCCGGCCCATCGCCGAGACCGCGCAATTCGTCGTGGATCAGGTCAACGAGGCGGGCGGCGTTGCGGGCTGCACCATCGAAATGGTGTTGCGCGACTCGCAAGTTGACCCCAAGGTCGGGGTGGATGCCGCCAAGGCGCTGGTCGATCTGGACGGGGTGCAGGTACTGCTCGGGGCGGTGTCCTCGGGCGTGTCCATGCCGATCCTGACATCCGTGACCGTGCCCAGTGACGTGTTGCAGATGTCCTGCTGCTCCTCCTCCACCGCCTTCACCAAACTGGCGCAGGAGGGCAAGACGAACGGTCTGTTCTTCCGCACCTTTGCCACCACCGGGGTGCAGGCCGCAGTCGGGGCCAAGGTTGCCCGCGATCAGGGCTATAAATCCGTCGCGATCCTCTACAAGAACGATGATTGGGGGCAGGATCTGCAAGCGCTCGTCACACGGGACCTTGAGGCGCTGGGGATCACCGTCACCTCCTCCACCGCGATCAATGATGCACAACCCTCCTTCCGCGCCGAAGTCACCAGCGCGCTATCGGGCAACCCGGATGCGCTTTATCTGGGGCTTTACCCCAACGAAGGTACGGCGGCTGTGCGCGAATGGCTGTCACTGGGCGGGACACAGAACATGATCATGGCCAATGCGCTGAAATCGGATGAGTTCCGCGACAACGTTGGCCTGCAATATCTGGGCAATGCGCTGGGGACCGATACCGCATCGCCGCGTGTGGCCAGCGCGGATGATTTTGTCACTGCCTATGAGGCGAAATTCGGCAGCGCCCCTAACGGGCCGGGTCTGGCCAACAGCTATGACGCCACAATGATCGCGCTTCTGGCGATGGAGGCTGCGGGCAAGGATGCCACCGGCGATCAGATCGCGTCACAGATCACGCGCGTCACCGACCCCGCTGGCACGCCGATCACCGCCGATAGCGCAGGCTTCGCGCAGGCCCGCGACATTCTGGCCGGGGGTGGCAGCGTCATGTATCAGGGTGCAACAGGCAACGTGCGCTTTGACGCCAATGGCGATGTATCGGCTCCGGCTGTGGTCTGGAAGTACACGGAAGATAGCGTTGAAGAGGTCGAATATCTGTCGCTTACGGAGGTGGATGATTTCATCGCCTCCCTGAACTAAGCGCTTCCTGGAAGACAAGGAAACGCACCCCTTGACGCGCTCGAGGTTTGATTTCAGGCGGCGTCAAGGGGTGCGGGTTTTGCTGGAAATGGCCCCGGTTCATCCGCGCTCCCGGATACATCCAGATCGGCTGCGTCAACATGACATAGTTGGCTGAGGCTCGAAAGCCTCTCAACCCGCCCGCATGCATCGCTTGGTGTCACAGCACACTCCCGCAACGGTGGACCCGTCGCGGGGGTGTCGCATATTCAAGGATTACGTAAACACGAAATCCTCGAAAATCAGCCCTTCCTGCATCGCAACAATACCCGCCGTCTCATTGGTATGACCGGTTTCGGCGTCCGCGGAGCCTTCTTCCTGGACAAACAACGACACGTCCGTGTTGCTGAGCGCCGTCATTCGCAGCGTTGCGGTGTCATTCCCATCCGTGCTTTGCATATCGCCCAAAAGGACCGGCGCGGCGTCAAAGCTTGTGGTGAACTCGAAGGTATCCGCTCGATGGTCCAACTGGTCCGGCGTGCGCACAACATCCAGCCCCGCTGACGCCCCCGATTCCAGCGCAATCCAGGAGACGGTTTCATCGACATGCGGGCCTTGGGCTTCTTCTTCCTGCAATTTCACCTCAAAGCCGTCATTGTCTACGCCTCTGATACGGGTCGTCACCGCGTCGTTTTCGTTTATGGAGCTGACCTCCGCCAGAACAACCGCGCCCTCCAGGGCTTCCCCGAATGCCACGCTTTCGAAATCGACACCGACGCTGGTCGTGCCCGCCACGATGGTCCGCCCCCCGCTCAGTGCGTGCGACCCCTCCGATATTGCCAGCCATCCGATGTCTTCCTGAAGGTGAAAACCGTCCAGATAATCCCATTCGTCGATCTGGAATTGAAAACCCGTGTCGGTCACGTCGCGAATACGCGTGGTTCCGGGCTGGATGCCGTTGAACGTCATGGGGCCCATGACAACAACCGCGTCCTCGATGACCGCATCAAAGCTGACGGTGTGCCATTGATCCGCGCTGTTTTGTGAAACCGTCACCGTGCCGCTTTGGCCGATGGGGGCGCGTGTGTCGGGCGCAATGCCTTGGATCGTGACCGAGACATCCGCCTGATCATTTGCACCACTCACGTCAGTCACCGTGTAGGAGAAGGATTCCAGCGCCGTATCCCCCTCATCAAGAGCCTCAAACGCATCGTTCTGATCATAGAACAGCTTGCCATTGGCGGTCAGCGTCACAGATGCGCCAGACAGCAGGGCGATAGTTTCACCCGTATTGATCGCCTGCCCCTCGATCGCGGTGATGGTGAGCGCACCTGGCTCTGCATCCGTATCATTGGCCAGAACATCAAGGATCAACCCAGCGCCTTCCTCGACACTGGCGATATCATCCCCCGCGACAGGGGCCGTGTTGCCGAACAAATCGAAGATGGTCGAAAACCCATAGGTGACATCGGCAAACTGCAGGTTTTCAATCGTGTCAAAGACCAGGTCAATGCCCTCACCGACCACCTCGATCATGTTCTCGAAAAGTGAGAAGCTGTAGGTATTGAACAGCGACGCATAGATCACCGTGTCAACGCCCGCATCGCCGTGGAAGGTATCATTGCCACCGCCCCCGATGAAGCTGTCGTTCCCGGCCCCACCCGACAGGATGTTATCCGCGACATTCCCGATCAGCTGGTCATCACCCGAACCTGTCACCGCATTCTCGATCACGGTGCCGATGCCCAACGTCAAATTGCCAGTGCTGCCCCCAATGTCAGAGGTGTTCTGGAATGTCTGCCCCTCGGTCTGGACGGTAAGGTCGATCTTTTGATCGGCGCTGTACCCGCTAACATCCAACGTATCGATACCGCTGGCGTCAATGATCGTGGATGCAGTGCGATTGGCGAAATCGGAATATGAATTCCAGATACGGCTTTCGTCTGCTGAAATGTTCGTGTTGAAACCATAGGTCGTGTCGCCCACAAAGGCGTTTGACACACCGTAACCGAACTGCCCGTAGATGCTGTCCAGGGCCAGCCAATCAACGGCCATCGGTGTCTGAAGGAACTCATAGCGTGCATCAATGACCGTGTTCTCGCTCTGGGAGAAATAGGACATCATGGAGGCCTGCCAGCTGTCCAGCTCAAATTCCGCATCCGAAGCGTAACTGGCACTGCCGTTATAACCGCCCTGGTGACCAAGGCCCAAAGCATGGCCGATCTCGTGAAAAATCGTCTGCAATGTGTAGTCATCATAGGTGGACGTACCGCCCGACCAACTTTGGGATACGTTGATGTAGGAGTAATAGATCGTGCCGTCGCTGTAGCGCGTTGAGCCGGCATAGGCGCCACTGGAATTATCGGAGAAAAAGAAATCCACCAGGCTATCGTCGGTGCTTTGGGTCTCGACAAATTCGACCCCGAGAACGGCGCTGTAGACGTCAAAGGCGTCCCGGATCAGCTCTGCCCGCTGGGCGGAAACACCGTCTGTATCGCTTCCCCCACCATAGCGCAAAGTGTTGAATCCGCTTACATTATAGTGGAGCACGCCGTTGTTGGCATCCAATCCGGTTGTCCCAAGATTGTGGCGCAATCCGGTGCTGTTGTTCCAATACCCCAGTTCCAGAAAGTCCGACATTTCCCGTAACGTTGCCGTTGCCCCTGCAGAGTCGGTTCCGATGTCGGTGAGGACCTCAGCACGGTCTACGTCATCGCGGAACCTATCGGAATTCATGCAAGCGTCACAGACGCAGGTCGAAAGGTGATCAGACAGATCGGTATCAGTAGCTGACATGGAATTCTCATTTTCATGTGTTGATATTGCAGCGGTGTGACCGTTCTGGTCTGGTAACTTGGAAAACATGCGTTTCCTCCTGAGTTGGTCCCAACACCCTTCTCGAACATACATGGAACCGATAAGATTTTGCTAGTGGTCAACCGGCAGAAATCAGTGACGTGCGAAGTTATGTTGGCGATCTTCCGCCCGCTGCGCCGCTTTCCTTTGACCGACAGGCAGTTTTTTGCCGGAACGCGGGGGCCACATCAGGCACCAAGGTCTCCAGAAAATTAATGCGATGGCACGCCGAGACGTCCTGTCGCATGCGCGTGTTCAACAGGATCCGCTGTTAACTTCACTGTTTATCGCCAGCCTCATCTAAAGCTGGTGGGCGCTGGCGGCACCAGTTTTACCAAATTTGATCTAACGCTGCTTTGCGGTGATCGCCCCCTGTGGCTTTTCCGGCTGGCATTCACCTGCGGCCTCCGTTTAGGCTGGTGCCGCACAAAACGCCAAGGAACACAGCCATGCCCGCCCCCCTCAACACCTTCAAGAAATCTCTCGCAGAGGGGCAGACGCTTTTTGGCTGCTGGATGAGCATCGCTGAGGGCTATACCGCCGAAATCCTCTCCGGCGCGGGGTTTGATTGGTTACTGATCGACGGGGAACACTCCCCAAATGACATCCGCTCCATCCGCGATCAGATGGTCGCGCTCAAAGGTTCTGCCAGCCACCCGATCGTGCGGGTACCCGTGGGCGAAACCTGGATTATCAAACAGGTGCTGGATGTCGGCGTGCAGACGGTGCTGGTGCCGATGGTGGAAACCGCTGCGCAGGCGCGGGATTTGGTGCGCGCCTGCCACTATCCGCCCGATGGCACGCGCGGCGTGGGATATGCGGTCGGGCGGGTCTCCAATTTCGGCCAGATGGAGAACTATGGCCCCACCGCCAATGACCAAATTTGCTTGTTGGTACAGGTGGAAAATAAAACGGGGCTGGATAATCTTGACGAAATTCTGGCCGTGGAGGGCGTCGATGGCGTGTTCATCGGTCCTGCGGATCTTTCGGCCAGCCTCGGGTATCTCGGCCAAAGCATGCACCCGGATATGCAGGCCACCATCATGGATGCGCTGCAAAGGATCGACCAGAGCGGCAAGGCGGCGGGCATCCTGACCCCCGATGACGCCATGATCCAGGCCTCGCTTGATGCGGGCGCGCGGTTTGTGGCTGTGGCGATGGATATTGCACTCTTGCTCAACGCTGCGAAATCCGCGGCCAGCAAATGGCAGGGCAGGAAATCCTGATCGCTCTTTCCCTTAACCTTCAAGGCGTATAAGACCCGCGCACCATCCCTTTCGTATTGGAGTAAAACAGATGGGTTACCGCGTCGTTATTGCGGGTGCCACAGGCAATGTGGGCCGCGAAATGCTGAACATCCTTGCAGAACGCCACTTTCCCGTGGATGAGATCGCCGTGCTGGCCAGCCGGAAATCTCTGGGCACGGACGTGAGCTTTGGGGAAAAGACGCTGAAGACGAAGGACCTTGATACGTTTGATTTCACCGGCTGGGACATCGCGCTGTTTGCGGTGGGCTCTGAGGCGACAAAGAAATATGCGCCCAAGGCGGCCAAGTCAGGCTGCGTGGTGATCGATAACTCCTCGCTCTACCGCTATGACCCCGACGTTCCATTGATCGTGCCCGAGGTGAACCCCGAAGCGGTGCATGGCTATGCCAAGAAGAACATCATCGCCAATCCGAACTGCTCCACCGCGCAGATGGTTGTGGCCCTAAAGCCGTTGCATGACCGCGCGACGATCAAGCGCGTCGTCGTCTCCACCTATCAATCGGTGTCCGGGGCGGGCAAAGAAGGCGCGGATGAGCTTTGGGATCAGACCAAATCAATCTACAACCCGACGGATGATAAGCCGCCGCGCAAATTCACCAAACAGATTGCCTTCAACGTGATCCCCCACATCGACGTGTTCCTCGATTCCGGTGAGACCAAGGAAGAGTGGAAAATGGTCGCGGAGACGAAAAAAATCGTCGACCCTAAGATCAAGGTCACGGCGACCTGCGTGCGCGTGCCGGTGTTTGTGGGTCACTCCGAGGCGATCAACATCGAGTTCGAAGATCCGCTGGATGAAGACGAGGCGCGCGAGATTCTGCGCGAGGCACCCGGTATCATGGTGATCGACAAGCGCGAGGACGGGGGTTACGTCACGCCCGTGGAATGTGTCGGCGATTTCGCCACCTTCATCAGCCGTATCCGCCAGGACAGCACGATCGACAATGGGCTGAACCTGTGGTGTGTGTCCGATAACCTGCGCAAGGGCGCCGCACTGAACGCGGTGCAGATCGCGGAATTGCTGGGCAATCGGGTTCTCAAAAAGGGCTGAGGCCTTTAGGTTCGGATCTGGGTGCCTTTTTGATGTCTGCGATCGGTTGATTTTGGCACCATACAAGACGGGCCGCCTGTCAACTCAAGGCCGACACCCTAATGGCCCACGCAAACAACCCTTCGGCCATTTGGCCGGGGGGGCATCCCACAGGACCCTTTGGCTGCCGCCCGGTCCTAAAGCCCAACGAGACCGAATAACCGCCCCAGAGGCTTCGCCGCCCACCCATAGTTTTCATAAAGCTGCTTTGCCGCCATTGAGATCAAGGCACCCGGCCCCTTTTCGCCAAGTTCCTTTTCAAGCACTGCGACCTTTTCGGACAACTCTGCGGCCTCTTGATCTGACACCGCCGCCTTTGCCCTCAGCGTTTCGATTTCCTCAAAAAACTCTCGGAATGCCGTCTCGGTGACGGTCATGCTGGATGTCGCAACATTCTTGTTCTTGTTGCCTTGGCTAACATTTCCGAACACGGCATTGCCGCCACTTTGATTGATCGTGATCCCGCTCTTGGTCATTTCTGTCCTCCACCCATCTTGTTCATGATCGTATTCATCCCGCCCTGCACCACATTGCCCATCTCGACTTTCCCGCCGGAAATATTGATGTTCATCGCCTGCAACCGCTGCGCTTTGAGATCGCTGGTGTCGATGTCGTTTTCTTCCAGAACATCGACCAGGACCTGAAAAACGATTTCATTCACCGCGCGGGTTTGGGTGGTGATGTCGAAATCATTGTAGGTCGATTTATAGACCGTACGAACCTTATCCAGCATCGGATAGTCGCGCTTCAGATAGGGGATGATCCAGAACCAGAAGGTCAAGGGGGAGGCGAGCACAACCCGCAGCCGCTTGTCCCGGTCAATGAACCCGCCCAATAAAATCCACCACCGCAGTGATTGCGTCTTGCCGGTCATACCGACCTGAACAATCAGATTGATGGCCGTGCCACGATCCGTTGTCACGACATGCGCAACCTGAAAATGACGAGGATCCTTGGCGCTCAGGTCCTTGTCCTCATCGGTGACCACCACGGGGACAAGCTGTGTGCCATGCAACCGATCACTCATGGCATGCGTGACCCGCCGCGACAGTTCCGCCAGTATATTCTGCTCATGATAAAACAGATGTTGGAAACTGCTGCCATGGGCCGCGCCGTAGCGCGAAAACGGGAACCGCTTACGAAAAGAGACCTCGGGGGTGTTGATCATGCTGATTTCCTTCTTGATCACAAAATGCGTGATCAATCCGGTGACGAGCAATATGGGCAGGATCAGCCCCGCCGTTAACCCGATCAGGACCAAGTAGATGACAATCGCCAAGGCAATGGTGGATATCTTGATCCGATTCTGAACTTTTGCCGATTCCAAAGCAGCCATAAAAACTCCATTCAAAAAAATTGGTCGAAAAATCATAAAATATGAGAGAAGGTTAACAGCAGATCGCTGTTTCAGACAAGAAACTCTTTTCCGGATGCGGAATTTGTCAGGATCACGCGCCATGAGCAGCACGTTATGCACTGGTCGGTTTCGCGCGTTATGCCGCGACACCTAACGCGCGTTCATCCCGCCCGCTTTGAGGCGACCCTCACGTCTCGCGCGGGCTTTTCGGCTTGCCGGGTCCGAAACGGCGCAGGAACGTCACATAGGAAAAGCCAAGGTCAGAAGCGTTGCACAGCCATTGCCCACTGGTTTCCGTATGCAACGACAAACCACCCCAGGAGATTTTGAGGAAATAACCGTGACGGCGCAAGCGCACGTCCAGATCATGCCAGCCCTCTGCCTCTGCCATATCACGAAACAGCAGTTTTTGCAGCGCAAAAATAAGGCGTTGATCGGCTGTTTGCGCCTTCTTTTTCGTCCCCTTATGGGTGGCGAGATGGGCGACCAAAAGGTTTTCAACGATCTTGCCCACGGTGTCTTCACTTTCCGTCGCCAGATCATGCACGGCCAAAACCAGATCGGCGGGTAACTCAATAGTAACGGTACGGCTGTTCATAATGCCGAGGTTTCCCGAATTAAAGTTTCGAAATGATTAAAATCTTTCGGCGCGCAGCACTTCACAGTCAACAATACTGACAACACCGATGTGACGCTCCACGACGCTGAAGGCGGCATCCAGCAAATCATCGAGCTTTTCCGATCGGATGATGCAAATCATCTGCACCATGCCACTGGCGCGCCCGATCTCACCGGCGCGTGTCCACTCCCCGGATCGACCGGAACCGCCCAGAACCGGCAACACGGTAAATCCGGTTATGCCGGCTTTCTGCACGGCCTCCGTCAAGCGGGACTGCATGATCGCTTCGATAGTGATCTCAACACGTTTGGCGCGGTGTGTTTGCATGGCTTCAAACTCCTGTCAGGGCGGTGGCCAACGCGACATAGAGAGGTATGCCAAGCGTCAGGTTGAACGGAAATGTCACGCCGAGCGAGAGCGTCAGGTAAATGGACGGATTGGCTTCGGGCAGGGCCACGCGCATGGCCGCCGGGACGGCGATATAGGAGGCGGAGGCCGAAAGCACCATCATCAGGACCACGCCGCCGGTGGAGAGCCCCAGAAGCAGCCCCGCACCGAGCCCGCAAATGCTGCCGATCACCGGCATCGTAATGCCAAACGCCAGCACGCCGGGGCGCAACACCCCGCTGCCGCCGCGCAGACCCCGTCCGGCCACCAGCCCCATATCGAGCAGGAACAAGCAGAGCACACCCTTGAACGGGGCCACGACGAAGCTGGAAATCTCCGCAAGGCCTTCCTCTCCTGTCGCCCAGCCGATGAAAAACGCGCCCACCAGCAGGACGATAGAGCCGTTGAGCATGATTTCCCGCATCAAATCGCCATCCATGCGCCGCCCGTCGCCCCCGCGCGAGATCAGCCAGAGGGCCGAGAGGATCGCGGGCGCTTCCATGGCGGCGGCCACTGCGACCATATAGCCCTCAGACGAAATGTCGCTGCTTTCTAGCACGGAGGTCGCCGCGACAAAGGTCACGATGGAGATCGAGCCGTAATGCGCCGCGACGGCGGCCGCGTCCAGGCGCGAGAGTTTCGTCATCACCTGCAACAGCGCGAAAGCAATAAGCGGCAGGGCAGCAGACAGGATGATACCCGCCAGCAGTGTCAGGCCGAGTTTTGCGTCAATGCCATGAGAGGACACGCTGACACCGCCCTTGAAACCGATGGCAAAAAGCAAATAGATCGACAGCGCCTTTGCCGCCGCTTCCGGCACGCTCAGGTCCGAACGCGCCAGCGAGGCGGCCACGCCCAGTGCAAAGGACAGGATAATCGGCGAGATCAGGTTATTGCCCGCCAGTGTCAGTATCTGTTCCATGAGCCGCTCCAAAATCCCCGCCCGACCGAATAAGAACCTGCATTCACATGTGCAAGGTCAAACCGGTTGGAACGCCTGTGTATCCACATTGAAATACTCCAGACCGCCCTCGCCGATATCGGTCCACAACCCGTGGAGCGTCAATATTCCTTCCGCCACACGGGATTGGATAAAGGGGAAGGTCATAAGATTGTCCAGGCTGGTCAGAACCGCATGCTTTTCAAGCTGTTGAGCCTGTATAACCGGGTCGTTTTCTTCAGCGACCAATGCGTATTTCGGGCGCAGGATATCCATCCACCGACCCACAAAACTCTGCGGGTCTTCAAGCTCCGGGGCAGCACCCTGGCACATGTCGATGCAGCCCTTGATCCCGCCACAACTGGAATGGCCCAGCACGATCAGATGCGTGACATGCAGCATGTTGACCGCATATTCCACTGCTGCCGAGGTCCCGTGATGATCCCCGTCCGGCTGATAGGGCGGCACCAGATTAGCGATGTTGCGGTGGATAAAGAACTCACCCTGATCCGCCCCGAAAATCGAGGTCACATGCACGCGGCTGTCACAGCAGGAGATCACCATAGCGCGGGGATGCTGGCCGTTGCTGGCCAGGTGGCGATACCACGCTTTGTTGTCGGCATATCCCGTTGCCTTCCAGCCATGATAGCGCTGTACCAGGTACCCCGGAAGCGGTTTCGCGTGGTCCATATCCATCCCGTTCCTCTTTGCGGTCGGGTGCAACTATACCGAATTCATATCGAATTCGAGAGAAAACCGCTCGCGTCATAAACACTTTGGATAGAATTGCCATGTCATACCCTAGGCGTGCCGTGGGGGCATTAGAGGGTGAGTGTAATGGATCAGGTCCTGAAAATCAGGCTGAAAGAAACTGTGCACGTCGATCAGGATCGGCTTGCAGCGCTATACGCGGAACTTGGCGAGGCCGGTGCCGAAGATGTCGTTTGCCGTGCGATGGAAGAGCTTGCGTTAAGGTTGTCGCATTGCAGCCGGCTTTATACCGCCGACAATGGCGCAGAGTTGCGCAAATGCGCGCGCTCGTTGATCGCGATTGCCGATCAGATCGGGATGCACGTCCTGGCGCGTGTGGCCGCTGACGTGATCACCGCAATCGATGCGGAGGATGAACCAGCCCTTGCCGCCACGCTCGCGCGCCTCATTCGCATTGGCGAACAATCCCTGACCGCGATCTGGGATTTGCAGGACATCACAATCTGATACCTTGCGCAGGAGGCACGACAGGCTAATCTGGCATTTCAACAGCCTGAAAGGCACCATGTCATGCCTCTGCCTCCCTTCGCCAGCCCTTCCGATCCCGCGCTTGATCTTCATGTTATTGATCCATCCGGGTTGGCGGGTTGGCAGGCAGAACAACCAGATCATATTGGCCAATGGCTCGACACGCTGGGCTTCACCGGCGCATTGGGTCAGGCGCATCTTGTCCCCGGCGCAACTGGCGCGCCTGCTCTGGCCGTTGTCGGATACGGAACCGCGGACACGCGTGCGCGCGGCCGTTTTCATCTGGCCGGGGCTATCGCAAAATTGCCCCAAGGAATCTATAAAATCGCTCACGGGTTACCGCCCGAGCACGCTGAGGTGGAGGCCCTCGGCTGGTTGCTCGCGGGCTACCGATTTGACCGCTACGCTACGCAATCCCCTATGCTGGCGAGTTTGCAGGCCCCCGCCGGGATCGACACCGATGCCCTCTATGCCATCGCCTCGGGCGAGGCTCTGACCCGCGATCTGATCAACACGCCTGCCTCTGACATGGGCCCGGATGACCTCGAACAGGCCGCGCGCGATCTGGCCATGCGGCACGGTGCGCGTATCACCGTGATCACTGGCGATGAATTGCTGGCGCAGAATTTCCCGATGATACATACCGTTGGGCGGGCGGCCAACCGCACGCCGCGTCTGATCGATATGACCTGGGGCGACAAGGGGCCCGAAATCACGCTGGTGGGCAAGGGCGTTTGTTTTGATACGGGGGGGCTCAACCTCAAACCCGGTGCCTCTATGGGATTGATGAAAAAAGACATGGGCGGATCCGCCGCCGTGCTTGGTCTTGCGCATATGATCATGGCGACGGGGCTTGAAATCCAATTGCGCGTGCTGATCCCGGCGGTCGAAAATGCCGTTGCAGGCAATGCTTTTCGTCCCGGTGACATCTTGACCTCGCGCAAGGGCCTGAGCGTGGAAATCAACAACACCGACGCCGAAGGCCGCCTCGTTCTCGCCGATGCCCTGAGCTATGCGCAAGAATCGAATCCTGATCTGATCATCTCCATGGCCACGCTGACCGGTGCCGCGCGCGTCGCTGTGGGTCCGGACCTCGCGCCTTATTACTGTGACGATGCCGCGTTTTGCGCAGCACTGGAAAACGCCGCGCAACACCATGCTGACCCCGTCTGGCGCATGCCTTTTCACACGCCGTATGAGGCGATGATCGAACCGGGCATTGCTGATCTGGACAATGCGCCCAAGGGTGGGTTTGCCGGTTCCATCACCGCCGCGCTGTTTCTGCGGCGTTTTGTCGACACATCAACCTATGCGCATTTCGATATCTATGGCTGGCAACCCTCTGATGCGCCCGCCCGCCCCAAAGGGGGCATTGGGCAAGCCACACGCGCCCTTTTGAACACGCTCGCCGAGATGACAAAACCGTGAGGGACCCGCGCGTGACACCCGACCCGGACCTTGTGAGCGTCGATGAACCGATGCAGGTCGCGGCCCCCATCGCGGAATTGCGTCGCACCCCTTCGGGGCAACGCGACCGGCAGTTTATATACGGCGCGCCTGTCACGGTCTTGCACCACGCGGGCGACTGGCGGTTGGTCCGGGCAGAGCTGGATGGGTATTGCGGCTACGTCACGGCGGATGCGCTGGGGCCCCGCCGCGCCGCGACCCACACCGTCACCGCCCGCTCGACGCAGGCCTATGAGACGCCGCATTTCAAATCGACCGATCAAATGAACCTGACGTTTGGCAGCAAACTTGTGGCAAAATCGGAAACGGCTACCTTCATCGAGACCGAGCTCGGCCATATTCCGCGCCAGCATGTGCACCGCATATCGGATACCGCCACCGATCCTATCGCCATCGCCTCCCTGTTTCTTGGAACCCCCTATCTCTGGGGGGGTAATTCTGCCTGGGGTCTGGATTGCTCTGCGCTGGTGCAATTCGCCTGCCAGGCCTGCGCCATTCCCTGTCCAGGGGACAGCGACCAACAAGAGGCGACCCTCGGGGAGGCTTTGCCGATCGGCACTCCCTATCAAAGGGGCGATCTGCTTTTCTGGAAAGGTCACGTGGCACTGGTCATGACACCGACCACAATCATTCATGCCAACGCCGGTTACATGGCCACCGTTGAGGAAGACATCGAGGACGCTATCACCCGGATCGAGGCGCAGGGCGATGGCCTCGTGACGGCGCATAAACGCCTGCCAAAACCGTAAGCGCCCCTAGTCAACCGCGCGGATCAGCTTGCGTTCCAGCACCCGCAACACGGTTTTCAGGTCGTGGCCGCGTCGCAGGATTTGCCCGTCCATACCGACGACCGAATACATGCCCTGTTTGTCGCGCATCTTGGGCCGCTTTTCGATCCGGTACATGGGGTTTTCAGCAGTACGGCGGAACACCGAGAAAATTGCCACCTCGCGCAGGCAGGAAATACCGTAATCGCGCCACTCGCCGGCGGCGACAAAACGACCATAAATCGATAGGATCACGGAGAGTTCCGTGCGGTGAAAGGCAATCTGTTCGGGCGGAAGCGCGTGCAGATTGCTGGGCGGTGGCACCTGATAATTCATGCGCCAGACTTGCGCCCTTCGCCCGTCAAATCAAGCCCTTCCGCCCGGAATATGTGCTCGATGCGTTCCATCTCCGCAAAATGCGCCCAGCTGATGAGGCCGTAAGCGTCCAAATGCAGTGCTTGTGTCCAATGTCACAAAGACACCGCTGGTCTCCTTTGAGCCGATATCTCCACAGGATGTCTCGGGTTTCGGTGGCCGCGACACGAACATGTGGCGGTGAATGCACAACTCCAGATTTCGCGTGGCCCCATATTTGACCGATCAATAGCCACATCAGACACCCCCGGTCCGCAAGGCGCGGGTTTGGCGCAAAAACCTCAGGCTAAACCCCGTAGCGCGCCATGAAAGTCTCGACCGCGCCCTCGACCACACGGTCGATTTCCGCCGTCGTTACGACCTTTGTCATGCCAAACATCAGCCGCGGCCAGACGTCCGCCTTGCACAGCTCGCCGAACTGATCAACGGCCAGAATGCGGTCCTCAATGTGCAATTGCCCGCGCGCTTCGGCCTGTTCGAAATAGGCCGCCATTTCGGCACGAAACACCGCAGGGCCAGAGCTATAGAATTTTTGTCCCAACTCCGGGAAACGGTCGGATTCCGCAACACAGATGCGGAAAATTTGCTGGCCAAATTTGGAGGTGATGAAGCGGAGGAAATGTTGCCCCGTTTGCAACAAGACTTCGCGCGGTTCAGCCTCCATGTCGATGCTGTCCAGCGCGTCACGCGACTGGCGCTGGCATTCCGTTGTCGCCACCTCCATGAACAAAAACCGCTTGTCGGGAAAGTAACTATAGAGCGTCGCCTTGGAAACATTGGCCGCCCGCGCGATGTCATCCACACTGGCCCCCTCGAACCCATCCGCCATAAAGACCTGTCGCGCGCCTTCCAGCACCTGGTCGAATTTGCGCCCTTTGCGGATCGTCTCAACAGTCGTTGTCATGGCCCCTCCGGCGATATGACCTCATAGTATAAACTGAACCGTTCAGTTCCAAGGAGATTCCAGTAAGCGGCACTGCAAGGCGGCTTGTCGCATGTGTTTTATTACATTAGAATGATTCTAAATTATAGGTGAGCAACATGAGTTTTTCTTTTCCGCGCAAACGCTTCCGTGATCTGAATGAACAAGAAATTCTGGCGCTTGCGATCTCCTGCGAAGAAGATGATGCCCGCATTTACCGCGGCTATGCGGAGAGCCTGCGCGCGGATTTCCCCGATTCAGCGCATATTTTTGACGGCATGGCCCAGGAGGAAGACGGCCATCGCCAGCGTTTGATCGATCTGCACCGGGCGCGGTTCGGGGATGTTATTCCCCTGATCCGGCGCGAACATGTGGCCGGATATTACCAACGCCGTCCGGTTTGGCTCATCGAAAATCTGGGGCTGGAACGCATGCGCGCCGAGGCCGAAGCCATGGAGCGCGAAGCGGAACGATTCTATTTGAACGCCGCCGCCCAAACCCGTGACGCCGCCACGCGCAAACTGCTTGGCGACCTCGCCGCCGCAGAGGCCGAGCATCAGATAGTAGCGGGCGATCTTGAAGCCAGATACCTTGATGCAGACGCACGCCAGAGCGAAGAAGAAGCGGCGCATCGGCAATTCCTGCTGACCTGGGTGCAACCCGGTCTGGCCGGGTTGATGGATGGTTCCGTCTCCACGCTGGCCCCCATTTTTGCCACCGCCTTTGCCACGCAAGACACATGGACCACCTTTCTGGTGGGACTGGCCGCCTCGGTCGGCGCGGGCATCTCGATGGGCTTCACCGAGGCCGCATCCGATGACGGGCAACTTTCGGGGCGAGGCTCACCCATCAAACGCGGCTTCGCTTCCGGGATCATGACCACCGTGGGCGGGCTGGGTCACGCGCTGCCCTATCTGATTACCGACTTCTGGACGGCGACGGTCATCGCCATTATTGTCGTCTTCGTAGAGCTTTGGGCCATCGCCTGGATCCAGAACCGCTTTATGAACACGCCCTTCTGGCGCGCAACCTTGCAGGTCGTTGTCGGCGGTGCCCTTGTCCTAGCCGCTGGGGTGCTGATCGGTTCTGGGTAGCTTGCGCAACCCCGCGGATCGCTCTAACACCCTTGCATGATTGAAATCTTCTTCAAGACGGTTCCCTTTTTCGCGCTGATCGGTCTGGGGTACTGGGCCGGTTACACCCGGTTTTTTACCGAAGAAGCCACCGCCTATCTCACCAAATTCGTTTTCTATTTTGCCCTCACCGCGATGTTATTTCGCTTTTCCGCGAACCTCTCGCTTGAGGATGTCTGGGACCCCAACCTCGTGGCGGGCTATCTCGCAGGCACCATGGCGGTCTACCTGATCGCGACGCTGGTGGGGTATCTGCGCAAACTCGATATTGCCACCACAGCGGTCGAGGCCCAATGCGCGGCCATCGGCAACGTGGGTTTTCTGGGTGTGCCGATGTTAACGCTGCTGCTCGGCGAAGCCGCTATTGGCCCGGTGATGATGGCACTCGCCGTTGATCTTATTGTATTTTCCAGCCTCATCGTCATACTGATCACGGGTTCACGCGACGGGCGTTTACAACTCGGCATCCTGCGCACGGTTGGTCTGGGTCTGGTCAAAAACCCGATGATCATGGCCATTGTTCTGGGTCTCATGTGGTCCTTTTTCGACATCCCGATCCCGGCACCTGCCAATGAATTCCTCGCCATTCTGGGCGCTGCGGCGACACCCGGTGCGCTTTTTGCCATTGGGGCGTCGCTTGCCACCAAATCCGCCGAACGGCTGCACATTGCGGGCTGGCTGACCTTTTGCAAACTGGGGCTGCATCCGCTGTTCGTGGCCATCGGCGTGCTCTATCTTTTTCCGGCGGATCCCTATTTTGCCGCCGTCATCATCGCGGCTGCTGCCCTGCCCGTGGCGGGCAATGTCTACATCCTCGCGCAGCACTACGGTGTCGCCCCACACCGCGTATCGGCAGCAATCCTCGTCTCGACCGCCGTCAGCATTCTCACAGTCAGCGGGATCATTGCTGTGGTGGCCCCGACCTAACCCTTTCGGGGGGCTTGCCGCACAGGCCTGCACAGGGTAGCCAAAGGAAACGACCTCAAGGAGACTGCCGTGGAAACCATCTCAGAAAACGCCTGTTTTGCAGGTACGCAAGGCGTTTATACGCACCCCTCCAAAAGCTGCGCCTGTGACATGACCTTCGGGCTGTTCCTCCCTCAGGAAGCCAAGGATGGTCCGGTCCCGCTGCTGTGGTATCTCTCCGGCCTGACTTGCACCCATGAGAACGCGATGGTCAAGGCGGGCGCGCAGGCCTGGGCCGCCGAGCAGGGAATCGCGCTGGTGTTTCCCGATACCTCACCGCGCGGCGACGGCGTTGCCGATGATGAGGCTTATGACCTGGGCCAAGGGGCGGGGTTCTATGTCAATGCGACCGAAACCCCATGGGCCGCGCATTTCCAGATGTGGGATTATGTGACCAAGGAACTCCCCGCGTTGCTGGAAGAAAGCTTCGCGCTGGACATGACCCGTCAGGCGATCACCGGCCATTCGATGGGCGGGCATGGCGCGCTGACGATGGCCATGGCATTGCCCGGACGCTTCCGGTCGGTTTCCGCCTTCGCGCCAATTTCCAACCCGACGGCCAGCGATTGGGGGCGCAAACAGCTTACTGCATATTTGGGGAACAATGAAACGGCTTGGGCCAGTCATGACGCAACGCTTTTGATGCAAGACAAGGGTTTTGACGGGCCAATCCTGATTGATACCGGGACCAATGATCAGTTCATCGATCTGCTCAAGCCCGAGGCGCTCGCCGCAGCCGTGGCCACGCGGCGTCAACAAGCCACGCTGCGCCTGCAACCGGGGTATGATCACAGCTATTTCTTTGTTTCGACCTTCATGGAAGAGCATGTCGCCTTTCACGCGGATGCGCTTTACGCATGAGCGCGCTTTACATCGACGCGGACGCCTGCCCGGTCAAGGCGGAGGCGGAAAAGGTCGCAACCCGCCACCGGATCAAGATGTTCGTGGTCTCCAATGGGGGCTTGCGCCCCTCGCAAAACCCACTGGTCGAAACGGTGATCGTGCCCGATGGCCCCGATGTGGCAGATATGTGGATCGCGGATCGTTGTGGTCCCGGTGATGTCGTGGTCACCGGGGACATCCCGCTGGCCGCGAAATGCGTGGAGGCCGGAGCGCAAGTGCTCAAGCACAACGGCGAGGCGCTCAGTGCTGCCAATATCGGCAATGTGCTGGCCACGCGTGATTTAATGACCGACCTGCGCGCGGCTGACCCGTTTCGACAGGGCGGCGGCAAAGGTTTTACAAAGGCGGATCGCTCCCGTTTTCTGGATGCATTGGAGCGGTCGCTGCGGGCCGCAAAGTCGAAGATTTAGGTAGATTGAAAAGAGACCACGGATGAAACCCAAAGCGGTGATTTTCGACATCGGCAATGTCCTGATCGAATGGCAACCCGAACGGCTTTATGATGCGGTTATCGGCGAAGAGCGACGCCGCGCGATGTTCGCGCAGGTGGATATAATTGGCATGAACGAACTGGTCGATCTGGGGCATCCGTTCAAGAAAACAGTCTATGACCAGGCCGAAAAAACCCCCAAATGGGGCAATGAGATCCGCATGTGGCATGATCGCTGGATCGAAATGGCAAGCCCGGTGATTGATCATTCGGTTCGCCTGATGAAAGCGTTGCAGGCCAAGGGTATACCGGTCTTTTCCCTGACCAATTTCGGCATCGACAGCTATGATTTCGCAGCGACGCATTACCCGTTTATGCGCGATTTTGACCGTGATTTTATTTCCGGCCACATGCGGCTGGTCAAGCCTGATCCGCAGATTTATGCGCAGGTTGAAACCACATCCGGCCTCAGCGGGGGGGAGCTGATCTTTGCGGATGATCGCCCGGAAAACATCAAGGTGGCCAAATCTCGCGGCTGGCAAACGCATCTGTTTGAAGGACCGCAAGGATGGGCGGATCGCCTGGTTGATGCGGGCCTTTTGATGCGCGAAGACGCGCTGTGAGCGTTACCGTCATTCCCTTTGAGGCTGGCGAGGCCGCTCTCGACTGGGTGGCTCTGACTGAGGCGCTGGCGGCGGGGCATTTGCTGCCGAAGGCAGAGATCACCGATACGTTTCTCTACCGCGATCCTGATACGCTGCTGAACCGTGCGGCCTGGGTTGATGGTCTGGGTCTTGCGGTAAAATCGGCCACGATTTTTCCGGGCAATACCGGCCCCACGGTCCCGTCGGTCAACGGCGGGGTGATGCTGTTTTCGGATGATGATGGCACCTTGCAGGCGATCATTGATTTTCACCTCGTGACCAAATGGAAAACCGCCGGGGACAGCCTGCTGGCCGCGCGCAGGTTGGCGCGCCCGGACAGCCGCAACATCCTGATCGTCGGGGCCGGAACGCAAGCGCGGGGCTTGCATGCCGCCTATCGCGCGGCCTTCCCACAGGCAAAATTCACTGTCTGGAACCGGACGGCTCAGACCGCCCGGGACATGGCTGCGACCCTTCCGGATATGATCGCAAGCGATAATCTGGAGGCTGCCGTGCGCGCGGCGGACATCGTTACCTGCGCGACCATGTCCACCGACCCGCTGATCCAGGGGGATTGGCTGCAACCGGGCCAGCATATTGATCTGATCGGGGCCTATCGCCCCGACATGCGCGAGGTGGATGACACCGCCCTTACGCGCGCGCGGTTGTTCGTGGACAGTCTGGACACCACCGTCGGCCACATCGGAGAGATCAAGATCCCGATTGAAACCGGCGTGATTACGGCGGGCGATATCATCGCTGACTACTACGCCCCCGAGGCATTCAAACGCGGCGGTAACGATGAAATCACACTATTCAAAAACGGCGGTGGCGCGCATCTTGATCTGATGACCAGCCGCTACATTCTGGATCGATGGAACGCTGACGCATGATCTGGTTTTATCTCATCCTGACCGCAATCATCGCCCGGCCGTTGGTGCAGGAAGCCTTGCGCAAACCTGTGACCCAAAATCTGCGCGACGCGGCTCCGGGCAGCTTTGCGCAGCTCTCTCAGGGGATCACGCATTACCAATGGTATGGGCCGGATAATGGGCCGGTTGCGGTCTGTGTGCACGGTTTGACCACGCCCAGTTTCGTGTGGCGCGGGTTGGCGAACGGGCTGGCCCTGATGGGGTATCGCGTGCTTGTCTATGACCTCTATGGGCGCGGCTTTTCGGACCGGGTGCGCGGGGCGCAGGACCGCGCGTACTTCATGCAACAACTGGCGGATCTTCTGGCAGATCAAGGGCTTGAGGATGACATTACCCTTGTGGGATATTCCATGGGTGGTGCGATTGCCGCTATTTTCGCGGCCAGCCAACCCGACCGCATCCGTCATCTCATTCTGCTCGCGCCAGCGGGTATGGCACCGGTGGCGACGGGCTTCCTTACATTTGCCGCACGGACGCCCGTGATCGGCTGGTGGCTGATGTTGAGCCGCTATCCCGCGATGCTGCGCAAAAGCCATGCTGCCGAACTCGCCGACCCCACCAGCGTGGAAGGCATTGATCACCTGAAGGAAGCCGAGTTGCACCGCCGTGGGTTTTTCCCCGCCGTGCGCGCAAGTCTTCGCGGCTTGCTGTCCGAAGACCTGTCCAGTGATCATATGACCTTGTACCGCGAAAAAGTGCCCGTTCTTGCCATTTGGGGGACTGCGGATGACGTCATCCCGCTCTCCTGCTCGGACAGGCTTGCGGAGTGGAACAGCAACGTCCAAAACGAAGTGATTGAGGGTGGCGGCCACGGTTTGCCCTATTCGCACACAATACAGGTTTTAGACCATATCGACCGTGTCCTGCATCAAAACGCCTAGGCCGTGCGCAGCCCTTCCAAACGGCGCTCGCGGATCGGCAAGTGGATGATCGCGCTGAAGGCCCCGACGCCGACACCGATCCACCAGACCAGCGTGTAATCGCCGTAGACGTCATACATGCGCCCGCCGAGCCAGACGCCAAGAAAACTGCCCAACTGGTGGCTCAGAAAGACGATCCCATAAAGCGTACCCATATAGCGCAACCCATAGATATGCGCCACGAGCCCGGAGGTGAGAGGGATTGTTGCCAGCCACAGCGCGCCCATAGCGAAGGAAAACAGGATGACGCTTTCGGGCGTGATCGGGAAGATGATGAACAGCGCCGCGATGATCGTGCGCCCGGTATAGATGCCCGCGAGAAGGTATTTCTTGGAGTAGTGTTTTCCCGCCCATCCGGCCAATAGGGTGCCGCCGATATTGGCGATCCCGATTAGCGAAATAGACACCGCACCCAGGGCCGACGTGGTGCTGATCCCCATATTATCGAGTGTGCCGCCCGGTGTGATCGGGCCACATAATTCGGTCACGAAGGCGGGGAAATGCGCGGTGATAAAGGCGATCTGATAGCCGCAGGAAAAGAACCCAAGATAGATGAACGTATAGGAGGGGTCACGGAAGGCCTTGACCAGAATTTGCCCGAGGCTTTCATCCAGTTCGGATTTGCTTGCCATCACCGGCGCGCGCATCATCGGCAAGGTCAGCAGGACCAGAATGATCGCGGCGGCAAAGAGCATGAAAGTGCTTTGCCAGGTCATGAACCCCAGCAACCATTCGGCCGTGGGTGGTCCGAAAATTTGCCCGCCGCTGCCCGCCGCCGATACAATTGCCAGCGACATCGAGCGATTTTCATCCGATGCGGCGCGCCCGACCACGGCCAGGATGACGCCAAACCCCGTGCCCGCGATGCCGAAACCGATCAGCCAGGCGTAAAGCTGATGCTCTGCGGGGGTGCTTGATTGCGCGGATAGCATCAGGCCAAGCGCGTAGATGATTGCGCCCAAAACGATGGATTTCCGGTCTCCGATTTTTTCCGCTAGCGCCCCGAACAGCGGCTGCCCCACACCCCAGGCGAGGTTCTGGATCGCAATGGCCAGCGAAAATTCCGCCCGCAGCCAGCCGAATTCCTCCGCTATCGGAATCTGGAACACGCCGAAGGTTGATCGGATTGCAAAGCTGACGATTATGATGACGCAGCCGACGATCAGCACGGGCGTCATGAGGGGTGTGCGTGTTTGCATCTGCGATCCTCCGGTCTGGCGACTGTAACCGGACAGGGCATTGCGTCAAATCAGCAATCCTGCGCTTCGCATCACAAATCCTGATGCAACTCCGGCCTTTCCCCAAAACGCGCTGCAAGCTATTGATCGGACATGGATACACTGGGCAACATCTATCGAAATCTTGTGGACGCGGGCGAATTGCACGCCGATGATGCGCAGCTTGCGGTCCTGCCGGAATTTGAACGGATCCGTGCGGCCCTCAATACACCCGTGAAAAAAAGCCTGTTTCGCAAAGCGTCGGAACCCCCTCAGGGGCTTTATCTCTGGGGTGGTGTGGGGCGCGGCAAATCCATGCTGATGGATTTTTTCGTGCAACATCTGGGGGATATCCCAGCGCGTCGCGTTCATTTCCATGCCTTCATGCAGGAAATCCACACGGCCATGCACGAGGTACGCAAAAGCGGGGTCGAGGACGCCATCGCCCCCGTGGCCAGGGACGTTGCGGCCTCGGTGCGTCTGCTCGCCTTTGACGAGATGCAAATCAGCGATATTACCGATGCGATGATCGTGGGCCGGCTGTTTCAGGCGCTGTTTGAGGATGGTGTCGTCGTGGTCACAACGTCCAATCGCGTGCCAGATGAGCTTTATAAAAACGGATTGAACCGCGATCTGTTTCTGCCCTTTATCGCGTTGATCAAAGAAAAGATGAATGTGATCGAACTGGCCAGCCCCAAGGATTACCGCCAGGATCGTTTGGCGGGGCAGCCCGTTTATTTCACACCAATCAATGGCGCGGCCCGTTTGACGATGGACTCTGTCTGGGATGATCTTGCGGGCGGGGCGGGGACGCCGCTCATCCTCAAGGTCAAAGGCCGCGATGTGGAATTATCCGCCTTTCGCAATGGCGTGGCGCGCGCAGGGTTTCACGATCTATGCGGTAAACCCCTGGGGCCGGCGGATTTTCTGGCAGTGGCCGAAGCGGTCAAGGTTCTGATGATCGACGGTATTCCCGCGCTGTCGCGCGATAACTTCAACGAGGCGAAGCGGTTTGTGACGCTGATTGATGCGCTCTATGAAGCGCGTGTGCGGCTGATCTGCTCTGCGGCGGCCAAACCGGAAATGCTCTATCTGGAGGGCGAAGGCACGTTTGAGTTCGAACGCACCGCCTCGCGCCTGCGCGAAATGGGGTCCGAGGGCTGGGGCACTTAATCCATACCTCTCAAAACGGCCCCCGCGAGGTAAAGCGATCCACAAATCAGAATGCGCGCATGCGGCGTATGGGCGATAATATCGGACAGCGCGCCATGCACGTCCGAGCCTGTGCGTGCCTCAAAGCCGACACGGCGCGCCGCCTCAGCCGTGACATCGGCGGGCAATGTATTGATCTCATCGGGAATGGAAATGGCCACAAGCCCCTCTGCGACCGCCGCCAAAGGGCGCAGATATCCGTCGATGTCCTTGGTATTGAGCATCCCGCAGATCAGATAGGTGGGGCGCTTTGGCAGGCTGCGCAGATGGCTACCGAGCGCCTCGCCCGCAGCCGGGTTATGCCCGCCGTCGAGCCAGATTTCTGCCTCTGGTGCGGCCTTGAGCAGCGGCCCCGCATTCAGATGTTGCATCCGCGCGGGCCATCTTGCCTGTGTCACCGCAGCCTCACAAACATCGGGCCCAAACCCCAAATAGCGCAGCACCGCGATCGCCGTCCCCGCATTCATCATCTGATGCGCGCCGGGCAAATTCGGGCGCGGCAGATCAAGCAACCCGGTGTCATCCTGAAAACTCATACGGTCCCGGTCCGGCCCAACATGCCATTGCTGGCCATAGGCTTGCACGGGCGCGCCATTGCATTCCGCGACCTCTTCGATGACCGCCAGCCCCTCATCCTCCTGCCGTGCGACCACGCAGGGCACGCCACGCTTTATGATGCCCGCTTTTTCAAAGGCGATCTTGCCGATTGTATCGCCAAGAAACTGTTCGTGGTCGATGGACACGGGCGTAATCGCCGTGATCTTGGGGCGGGCGACCACATTGGTCGCGTCCAATCGTCCGCCAAGCCCGACTTCGAGCAGCGTATAATCCGCAGGCACACGCGAAAACGCCAGCAAGGCCGCACAGGTGGTGATCTCGAAATAGGTGATGTTGCCACCGTCATTGGCGGCGTAGCATTCATCCAGAACAGCCGTGAGATCGGCTTCCGAAATCAACGCGCCCGCAACGCGAATACGCTCGTGAAACCGCGCAAGGTGTGGGCTGGTATAGGCATGCACCCGGTGCCCCGCCGCTTCCAGACCCGCGCGGATCATGGCCTGGGTCGATCCTTTGCCATTGGTCCCGGCGATATGGATCACGGGCGGCAAATTGTCTTGCGGATTACCGAGCGCCTCCAGCAGGCGCCACACACGATCCAGCGTCAGGTCGATAATCTTGGGGTGAAGGGCCATCATCCGCGCAAGGATGACGTCAGAGGTCGCGGCGCTCATTTCTTTGCAGGTGCCTGTGGGGTCGGTCCCGCGTCCTTGACGGGTTCAGGCGGGGTCGCGTCTATGGGATCAGGCGGGGGCAAATCCCCCATGACGGCGGGGGGCAAGCCCAACAACATGCGCGTGATGGAGATCAATTCATCGCGCATCTGACCACGCGGTGTGACACGGTCCAACATCCCGTGATCCAACAGATATTCCGCCCGCTGGAAGCCTTCGGGCAGCTTTTCGCGGATCGTTTGTTCGATCACGCGCGGCCCGGCAAAGCAAATCAACGCATTCGGCTCGGCAATATGCACATCGCCCAGCATCGCGTAACTCGCCGTCACCCCCCCCGTTGTCGGATGCGTCAGCACCACGATATAGGGCAGGCCCGCCTCCTTGAGCATTTGAATGGCCACGGTGGTGCGCGGCATCTGCATCAGACTCAGGATACCCTCCTGCATGCGCGCGCCGCCTGCGGCAGAGAACAGAATGAGGGGGCGTTTGAGCCGCACCGCCTCCTGTGCCGCCTTGATGATCGCATTGCCGACATACATCCCCATAGAGCCGGCCATAAAGTCAAAATCCTGCGCGGCCGCGACGATGGGGGTGCGCCCAATTTCGCCCAGGACGACAAGCATCGCCTCGGCCTCACCGGTCTGTTTTTGCGCCGCTTTCAATCGGTCCGGATAGCGTTTTTGATCGCGAAAACCCAGCGGATCGGGTTTGGGGGCCTCCACCTTTACTTCGCTGAAAATGCCACCATCAAACAGCGTCGTGAACCGGTCGCGCGCGGTGATGTGCATGTGGTGGTTGCAATTCGTGCACACATTCAGATTTTCGGACACTTCGCGGTGAAAGAGCATGGTCCCGCATTCGGGGCATTTGGTCCACAGATTGTCCGGAGTCTCGCGGCGCGAAAAAATCGAGTTGATCCTTGGCCGAACGTAGTTCGTGATCCAGTTCATGCGGTGTTCCTTTGGCCTTGCTTAAACCCTAGTTAATCGCGTCACAGGCAAAGTGCAATCAGCGCCGGATCGCAAGACGCGCCGCCAGCCAGCTGACAATCATGAAACCGAAGTCCACGGGCAACCAGGCCCGCACCGCCTCGACATCGCCCAGCGAAAACGGGCTGAGATAAAGCGCGAGACCAGAGAGATCATCGGGCAGGGAGATCACCACGATGGCCACCACGTTATTGACGAAATGGACGATGATGGCCGGACCCAATGTCCCCGCGCGCGCCGTCAGATCGGCCATGAGCAGGCCGAACACAACCGCCCAGAGCGCAATGGCCGTGGCGTTCGGGCCGGCCTCGATGGGCATATAATGACCCAAACCAAACAGTAGGGACGGCACCACCATCCAGATCAGCGGCGCGCCGAACCGCGCCGCCAGTTGTTGTTGGAGGTAGCCGCGAAACAAGACCTCCTCGGCGCTGACCTGAATGAACACAGCCAGCAGGGAAATCGGCAGAAGGATCAGCCAAGGTGCCAGATCCATGTTCGCCACCAGTGGCGCGCCCATATCCCAGGGCGGCATGATCCATACGACGATGTTGATCAGCACCAGAATGAACAACACGTCGCGCATCTGCGTCAGGCATAAGGGCAGGTTGCCGATAATTTCGGGAAACCCCCGCTTGTGAACCACGCGCAGGGCAATCGCGACCCCAAGCGTCATGAAACCGAAACTGCCCAGCAGAATAAACATCGCCAAGGGCGTGGACCCGGTGAGCATGGTCTGCGAAAACGCCTGCGCGTCTTTGCCCTGCCAGGTATAGAGCGTGCGAAACAGTGTCTGATTACAGAGCAGATAAACGCCGGAGGCGATGATCAGCCCCATGATCAGGCGCCAGATCTGTGACGTTTCCCGAGCCGGGTTCACCAGATGTTCATGAGCGTTGTAGGCTGAACGCGACAACATTTCCAGCGCTCCTTAGCTGTCTGATTTTTCTGTAGTGTTTTGCTCTTGCGGCACGCTGACACGCGCCTCTCGCAAGAGTTCAGCCGCACCCGTCAGGTGTCCGGCGACAGTGCGCAACAGCTGCAACAAAACCGTCGGATTGGTTTCGATGACCGACCGGAACTCCTCTGCGCCGATCCGCAGGAACTTGCTGTCTTCCAGTGTCACCAGATCCAGCTGGCGCGGCTCGTCAAGGATGATTGCCAAATCCCCAATCAGGCGGCCGGGTTCGACGGTGCCGATGTCATGCCATTCGCCATCCTCATCGTAATACCCCATGATCGCGCTGCCCGACAGACACAGATAGGCCGCATCGGCCCGCTCATCGCGGCTGAAAATCCGCTGCCCCTTCTTGGTTTTGTACCATTGCGCGGAAAACGCCAACAAACGCTGGCTGCGCGAATCGAGGTTGGCAAAAAGCTCGGTCCGCGAAATGACGCGTATCTTGCGGCGCAGATCGTCAGAGCCGCTGTCTTCCCCCTCCTGCGCATCCGGCTGTTCCACGCCATCGATACGGCCGTTCTTGATTTCCACGAACATGTCATAAGCTGTTGGGTTCTCGAACTTATCCTCCAGAAAGATCATCGTGGTATTGGGCAGCAGATCGCGCAGTTTCGCCCTTGTCTGCTTGCGGTTTTCCGCATCGTGGCTGGCCAGAACCGTATCGAGAATGAGCACATCCGGGCGTTTGATGCCTGCCCGGCTAAAGGCGGCGCGTTCCTGAAAGGCGCTCGCCAGATTGGTACCGCCAAGCCCCGTCTTGATATCCAGAATGGTTTCCGCAACCTGGCGTTTTAGCCCATGTTCGGCCACCACTTCGGCCACAAGATCCTCAATCAATTCACCCTGCACGCCCGCAACACCGGCAATGCGACCATACAGCGCGTTTTCCAGAAGCGAGAGACGCGGCAGATAATTTTCCAAGGCGACCGGCACAAAAAGCTCGCGCATTCTCTCGCGCATTTCATCGCTTTTTGCCCGCCGGATTTCGAGAATTTCCTGTTTGAAGCTCTCGGGGAAGCCAGGGCCGATCTGTTCAGCCGTAAAGGCAAATGGCACCGTGAGCAGGAGGGAGAATTCCTCCTCGCTCAACGCCTGATCGCCCTTTTCCTTTCGGCGCAGGGCGATATCAACCAGCCGCTCATATAGCTCTTCTTCGATGCCTAGTGCGGTAAAAAGCGGGTGGTTCGTGCCATCCATACCAAAGGTCTGATGCAGCGTTTCGATCAAGGTCTGCGAGATTGCGATCCCCTGCTCAGCCAGTCCCAGCTCCGAGATCAAGGCCAGAAAGCTGCTCTCCGCCGCAAGGCCGCGTTGCGAGATATCCCGCTTTGGGGAGGCGAACATCAGGTTGCCGCCCAGCGGAATGGAGGGGTTGAACGCCTCCGGGTCGAACCGGTTCACATAGCCATCAAGGCCGCGTTCCACCAGTTTTGCATGCACATCCTCACGCAGGCCCACGATCGCATTTGCCAGCCTGGCATGTGTTTCCGGATCAATGCGTGACACCAACATGCGACGGAACATGAACTCATCCAGCCCCATCGCCTCGACAAGCTGGAACCACCAACCGCGGATTTCCTCGGCTGTGTTCAAGCCCGCAAGACCCGGATCGATCCAATCCGCTTTGAGGCTGTCATGGCTATTACCGGACCGCTCGGCCTCGATGGTGCGCTTGTCCTTTTTGTTGGGATCCCAAAGCACCGTTTTCGGGCTGGACTTCAACGGCATCAACAAATTTTCTCCTAAGGTGCCGTCAAACAGATAGGGCCTTGAATGGGCATAACCGATGCGCGCGGCGATCACCGCCTGATGCATTTGCGCCAGATCGAGCCCGGTCATCGTGACGCTGCCGCGTGTGGGCATGACCTCACGGGTCAGAACTTCGGCCAAGGCGGTGCGTTCGACCTGGCTGCTGGTCTGGATTGCCACACGCGCACCCGCCGGGATTTCCAGATTGATGTTCTCAATGACGGCGTTGCCATCCGAATTGCGTACGGTGACATTCTTGATGGAAATCGCGCCATCCAGATGCGGGATTTCGTCTGGTTCACCTTCCATCAGGCGCTCGTCAATCATGTCCTTTGGCGCGAAACGTTCGGTCACGATTTCCCAACGCAGGGACATGTCCTGTACCTGATTGTAATAGGTCAGCAGCTCTTTCCAGGGCGAACTGAGATCCTTATAGGCCGCCAGCGCTGCAACCAGCGCGCCCACTGTGATATCGCCGGTGATCGCAAGATAGCCGCCCGCCGAGTAGAAAAAGAAAGGCGTCAGCTGTGTGATGAAGTTGTTGAGAAACTTCATGAAGAATTTCTTCTGATAGATCTGGAACCGGATCTCGAACAGACGCCCCAACCGGTCCGTGAACCCGGCCAGACGGAATCGCAATCCGCCATTCGTACGCAGATCGCCGATGCCTGCCGCGGTCTCCCCGATTTCCGACGAGAACTGGCGCACCTCGACGATACGCTTTTTGTTCAACTGGTTGATCTGGCGTTGCAGCATAGGAATAATGTAGGCCTGAAGCGGGATCAGCGCGATCCCGGCCAGGCCGAACCAGACGCTTTGCGCAAACAAAAAGGCCACGATGATCAACATCTGCCCCGCTTGAAACACCGGTTGCGCCACCGCATCGCCCATCAGCCCGCCCATGGGTTCGGCTTCGGATGTGACCATCGAGACCAATTCGCCCTGGCTGGTATTTCGGAAATAAGCGCGCGGGAAGCGGGTCATACGGGTGATGAGGCGATACCGGAACCGGCGCAGTAACCGTTCGGCCAACACGCCTTTCATTGTATTCAGCCGCATTTTGAGAAGGCCGTGCAACAGGACAGAACCGAGATACAGAAAACACAGCGCCATCAGGAATTGCACCTGGGTCAGCGTATACCCAAACATATCTATGCTGTTGTCCTGCGCCCCGATGGCATCGTTGATGATGCGTTTGGGCAATTCCAGCGTGGCGTAGAGAAACGGGAAGGTGAACAGCGTAAAGAACAGCAAAAACAGCTGTTCCCGTTTGGAAAACTTCCAAATGAACGCGAAAAGAGAGGATTCCATTTTCCGGCTTTCGGGTTGGGGCCGATCTCGTGCCACGGCGGGTTGCCGACCGCACCTTCAGTCAAGTTCATCCAATCTAGGCCCGCCCTTTTGCCAATACAAGCGCGCAAATGGTCATTGGCTGTGCGCAGATGAACGCGAGAGCCTTGCGGCGACAGGGTCTGTTAGCTATTCCGGGTGCAAGAGTTTTTGAAGGAAAGACCCCATGTCCAGCCAGCGTTTTGATAAATCCAGACTGCCCAGCCGCCATGTGACCGAAGGGCCCGCGCGCGCGCCGCACCGGTCCTATTATTATGCCATGGGCATGACCGAGGAAGAAATCCACCAGCCACTGGTCGGTGTGGCCACGTGCTGGAACGAAGCGGCCCCTTGCAACATCGCGCTCAGCCGTCAGGCGCAGGCCGTGAAAATGGGTGTGAAACGCGAAAGCGGCACGCCCCGCGAGTTTACCACGATTACCGTGACCGACGGTATCGCCATGGGCCATGAAGGCATGCGCTCATCGCTGGCCTCGCGCGAGGCGATTGCAGATACGGTGGAACTGACCATGCGCGGGCATTGCTATGACGCGCTCGTGGGGCTGGCGGGGTGTGACAAATCCCTGCCGGGGATGATGATGGCGATGATCCGTTTGAATGTGCCGTCGGTGTTTCTCTATGGCGGCTCGATCCTGCCGGGCCGTGCGCCCAAGGGGGCATCGGTCCCTGCGGAATACGCCGACCGTGATCTGACCGTGCAGGACATGTTTGAAGCCGTGGGTCACCAACAGAACGGTACCCTAACCGAAGCGGAGTTGGAAGTGCTTGAGCGCGTCGCCTGCCCCTCGGCCGGTGCTTGTGGCGGGCAATTCACCGCCAACACGATGGCTTGCGTGTCTGAGGCGATTGGCCTGGCGCTGCCCAATTCCGCCGGGGCCCCCGCGCCCTATGAGAGCCGCGACGCTTACGCCGAGGCTTCAGGCGCGGCCGTAATGAACCTGATCGAGAAAAACATCCGTGCGCGCGATATCTGTACCCGGCAAGCCTTTGAAAACGCAGCCCGGATCGTGGCCTGCACCGGCGGCTCGACCAACGCGGGTCTGCACCTGCCCGCCATGGCGCATGAAGCGGGCATTGATTTCTTCCTTGAGGATGTCTGCGAGATTTTCCGCGACACGCCCTATTTCGTCGACCTGAAACCGGGCGGCGCTTATGTCGCCAAGGATATGTATGAAGCCGGCGGCGTGCCTGTTGTGATGAAGGAATTGCGCAAAGCGGGCCTTTTGCATGAGGATTGCATGACGGTTACCGGCTATTCCATCGGCGAGGAACTCGACAAGGTCAGCCTTGAGGCAGACGGGCGCGTTGTCTATCCGATCGAAACGCCGCTGTCGAAAACCGGCGGTGTCGTGGGTCTTAAAGGCAACCTCGCCCCCGAAGGGGCCATCGTGAAAATCGCCGGGATGGAACCGCAACATCTGTTGTTCACCGGACCCGCGCGCATTTTTGAATGTGAACAGGACGCGTTCGAGGCCGTGCAAAACCGTACCTACGCAGAGGGCGACGTCTTTGTGATCCGCAATGAGGGTCCCGCAGGCGGGCCGGGCATGCGCGAAATGCTGGCCACCACGGCGGCTTTGTCCGGACAAGGCATGGGCAAGAAGGTTGCCTTGATCACGGACGGGCGTTTTTCCGGTGCGACGCGCGGTTTCTGCGTCGGACATGTGGGCCCCGAAGCGGCGCATGGCGGTCCCATCGCACTGCTGAAAGACGGCGATATGATCACGCTGAACGCCATTGAAGGTACGATTTCCGTAGCCGTGTCGGATGATGACATGGCAACACGCAAATCCGAATGGCAAGGTGCCCGCCCGACAATCTACGGGGCAGGCGCGCTTTGGAAATACGCCAAGCTGGTGGGCCCAACCTATATGGGTGCCGTGACCCATCCGGGCGCAAAAGACGAAGGCCATGAATATATGGAGCTGTGACGGGGTTCCCCCTGCTTGGCCTGACGTGGCCGTGCAGGGGGAATGGCGACAGACAACATTGATGCAGGAGTCCGACTATGCTCTTTTGAGAGCATGTTTGAACCCAAACAGACCGTAAAGAACGACCCGGAAAAACGATGGTATCAATCTGACCGGGTTTTCTTCGGTTTCGGCGCTTGCCACATTCTGGCGGGTGTTTTCTTGGAGGACCCGCCGCTGGAAGGTTTTTACGGTGAGTGGATTGTTCCGGCCAAAGGTTACAGCGGAACCCATATCTATGCGACCAACGGCGTGTTGGCCTTTGATTTCCACGGGTATTCCTACAGGGAAAACCTGCTGGCAAAATACTGGCGTGGGCAGCAGAAGCGATGCCCGGACTGGGCGGCAACGATCATAGAGATCGACTTCCACCTGCTCGATACAGCAGAATTGAGTAAACGCAAACACCTTGGAGCTGATCAGTATTTCAATGATCCGCGCCCCAGAGCGAAGCAATTCATATCGGCGATCAAACCGCCTACCTTTAGTCGCGGTCGCAATGCCGCCGGGGGCCACGCCTGCCAAACATCACCTAAATAGAAAAAGCCCCGGTGGAAATCCAACGGGGCTTTGCCAGAATACCATGGGCAGTGCGCTTATTCGACCGGGACCAACGCGCTCAACCCCTTGAGGATATCAATCGCATAGGCAAGTTGGTAATCCTCTTCCCGCAATGCGGCTGCGGCATCGGCTTTGGCGCGGTCGGCTTCGATCTGTTTGATCTCATCGTCGGTCAGGCTGTCATTGTTCAAACTGCCACGCAAATCAGCCTCGGACCGCAAGGGGCGCGCGTTGCTTTCTTCCTCTTCTTCGGAGGTCTCCGGTTTGCGGCGTGGTTGCTCGACAACGATGTCGGGGGACACGCCCAAGGACTGAATCGAGCGGCCCGATGGCGTGTAATAGCGCGCAGTCGTCAGGCGCATGGCACCCTCTCCACGTAGAGGCATCACCGTTTGCACGGACCCTTTACCAAAGCTCTTGGTCCCGACAACAATCGCACGGCGGTGGTCTTGCAACGCACCCGCGACGATTTCGGACGCTGAGGCAGACCCACCATTGATCAGCACGACAATCGGCTTGCCCTTCGCCAGATCACCTGCCGTCGCGTTGAACCGCTCTCCGTCCTGGATGTTGCGCCCCCGCGTGCTGACAATTTCACCTTTTTCCAGGAAGGCATCCGACACCCGTATCGCCTGCGTCAAAAGCCCGCCGGGGTTGTTGCGCAAATCTACGACGATACCGTTAACCTGGTCCATCCCCCCCGCCGTTTCGATCTGCTCTTTGAGGCCGGATTCGAGGTTGGTATAGGTCTGGTCATTAAAGGTCGTGATCCGCAACACGACTGTGTCACCTTCGGTACGGGTACGCACAGCAGTCAGTTTGATCGTATCCCGGATGATGGATACATCGAAGGGTTCCGCCTCCCCTTCGCGCACAACCGTTATGAGGATTTCAGAACCCACCGGACCCCGCATCATATCAACCGCCTCATCCAGCGTGAGGCCCAGAACGGAATCGCCATCCACATGGGTAATGAAATCGCCCGCTTCGACACCCGCTTCATCCGCCGGTGTGCCATCAATCGGCGAGACGACTTTGACAAAGCCCTCTTCCTGCGTAACCTCAATGCCGAGACCGCCGAATTCACCGCGTGTCTGGACGCGCATCTGAGCCGCATCATCGGGCGACAGATAGCTGGAGTGCGGATCAAGCGATGTGAGCATCCCGTCAATCGCGGCCTCAATCAATTCGCCCGCCTCGACTTCTTCGACGTATTGCGCGCGGATGCGCTCGAAGATGTCGCCAAACAGATCAAGCTGCTCATAGACATTGCTCGACTTTGCCGATTCCTGCGCAAGCAACGGGCCTGCGATCTGCGTTGTAGCAATGACACCGGCGACGATGCCGCCCGCTGCCGCCATGGCAAATTTCTTCATTTCTCTCTATCCATCCTTATCGGTTCGGAACCAGAGGCTCGGGTCCTCGGGTGAGTTATCCTGTCTGACCTCTATATAGAGCGTTTCTGAACGCTCGGCACCAGTGTCATCACCATCTGTTGAAAACGCGGCACGGTTTTTTGCCAAAGAGTCGCCCATAAGCCCCAATGGCGCGCCTGCGTCAATGACTTCTCCGGCTCTACCGTAAACAGTTTCTAAACCTGCAAGCACAAAAAGCACGCCTAATTCAGGTTCGAGAATCACCACCTGCCCCAGATCAAGCAGCGGTCCCGTGTAGCGGATGGTCCCGGCGACAGGCGTCGTGACGATGGCATGCGGTGCGGTCGCCATGATGATGCCCGGTCGCCTGATCCCGGCGGCATCGACCTCTCCGGCATTATGCAGCACAAGCCCGCGCACCGGGAACGGCAGGTCCCCCTTGTCGCCCTCAATCGAAACCGGGGCGGTCGCGGCGCTGTCGAGGACAACCTGATCCAGCCCTTTCGCGAAGCTGTCGAGCGTTTCCGCAGAAGCGATCAAAATAGCCTCACGCACCGGATCTTGGGGAAATCGCATCGGCAGATCGGTGCGATCCGCAATTGCCTGGTTGAGTGTGCTCCGGGCGTCTTGCACAGCGCGCAGCCCCGCCTGAAGCTGCATGGCCGCATCGGTCTGCACCGCGCGCAGTCTTTGCAAATCCATCAAATCCCGCCGCAGATCAGCGGCCTGCGCATTCAGCGCGGGCGTCATTTCGGCCAATAACATTCCCGCGCGCGCCGACCCTGTCGCACCGCCAGGGTGCAAAAGCGCAACGGGCGAGGGTTTCGCACCCATTTGCTGGAGCACGGCGAGCAGCCCCGCGATTTCGCCGTCCTGCGCTTGCAGCTTTGCACTCAGATACTGTTCGCGCACCGACGCCTGCCGCAACCCGCTGCGCAACGCGCTCAACCCGTCCTCGAAGGCCTCGATCGTGCGCGTCAAAGCCCGTATGCGATCGCGCGCCGAACCCGCCTCTTCCAACTGCTTGGACGCCTGCGTCAGCACCTCCATGGCAGCGCGGGCCTGGCTGGCAATATCCTGTTGCGCCAAGGTGATTGACGGCACAAGAGATGCCCAGATGATGAAAACCCATTTCACGACAACAGGCATTTCCCGGTCATTTCAGAGGGCACATCAAGCCCCATCAGAAACAACACCGTCGGTGCCAGATCGGCCAAACGCCCGTCCTGCATCGTTGCGCCTTCTGGCCCGCCGATGACCACAACCGGCACCGGGTTCAACGTATGCGCTGTATGTGGCCCTCCCGATTCGGGATCAATCATCATGTCGCAATTGCCGTGATCCGCCGTTACGATCATGGCTCCGCCGACCTTCTCCAGTGCTGCCAAAGCCTGCCCCAGACCATGATCCACCGCCTCGCAGGCCGTGATTGCCGCGTCCAGATCCCCTGTATGACCGACCATATCGGGATTGGCAAAATTCACGACAATCAGGTCGTATTGGGCCTTAATCGCAGCAACCAGGGCCTCTGTGACCTCATCTGCCGACATTTCCGGTTGCAGGTCATAGGTCGCAACATTGGGTGATTTGGGCATTTTACGGTCCTCGCCGTCGAATGAAACCTCCTCCCCGCCATTCAGAAAGAACGTGACATGGGGGTATTTTTCGGTTTCGGCCAGACGGAACTGGCGCAACCCCTTCTGCGCGACCCAATCGCCCAGGGTATTCACGATTTCGGGCTTGGGATAGACCACGGACATATATTCAGAATGCGCCACAGAATATTGCGCCATGCCCATCAAAGCGACCCAGTTTGGGCGCGCGCCCGTATCAAAAGCCTCAAACGTCGGGTCCCCGATGGCCGACATGATTTCACGCGCACGATCCGCGCGGAAGTTCAGGCAAAACAGACCATCACCATCCTGCGCGCCCTCATAGCCCTCCAGAACCGTGGGCGCGATGAATTCATCGGTTTCTCCGCGCGCATAGGCGGCCTCAATGGCCGATACCGCAGTTTTTGCGCGCGGGCCTTGGGCGTTCACAATGGCCCCATATGCTTTGCCAACACGATCCCATCGATTGTCGCGATCCATCGCAAAATAACGCCCCGTCACCGATCCAATGCGCGGGTTTGCGGGCAAGGCCGCCTCCAGCGTTTCAAGATAGCCAATCGCGGATTTCGGGCTGACATCGCGCCCGTCAGTCAAGGCGTGGATGATCACGCGCACCCCGGCGCCATCCAATACCCGTGCCGCAGCAATCATATGAGACAGATGCCCATGGACACCGCCATCCGACACCAAACCCAGCAAATGCGCCGTGCCACCGGTCTCTTTCAACCTCTCGATAAACGCATGCAGACGCGCGTTCTGCGCGAATGTACCCTCCTCAATCGCCAAATCGATCTGCCCCAAATCCATTGCGACAACCCGGCCTGCACCGATATTCGTGTGCCCCACTTCGGAATTGCCCATCTGCCCTTTTGGCAGCCCCACATCAGGGCCAAAGGTGGTCAGCGCGGCATGTGGACAGGTCGCCATGATCCGGTCCATATTTGGCGTTTGAGCCAGCACGGGCGCGTTCCCCTCAGGGCTTTCCCCGATGCCCCACCCATCCAAAATGCACAATACCACCGGTTTGCGGGCGACCATCTGCTCTTCTCCTCTAATGGGTTTGCGGTCTTGTAGCGGCTTGTGCGCAAAGGGTGAACCACTTTTGCAAACCACCTGAGCGTTTTGCCCCCGGACCGCGCGCGATGCCATGGCGGTGCCGATAAACAACCCCGCGCGCGGTTTTTGCGCATAAACTGTCACTCAGGCCGTTTTCTTCACGTCACCCAGAAGCGTTTCAGGGTCGATCCCGCGCTTTTTGCAGCTATCTTTGACCGCCTCCTGCAATGCGGTACTTTTCTCCAACAACGCCCTAAATCGGGCGATGTCCAATACGAGCAATGTCGTGGGCGCAATGGCCCGCACTTCGGCGCGCCGGGCGTTCTTCATCAAAATGGCGACCTGACCGAACATCTCCCCCCGACCGAGCCGCCAGGTTTGGCCGGTACTCTCCAACTCGACGGCACCCGAGGCGATAAAGAAAACACTCTTCATCAGGGTCTCCTTGCGCACGATGATATCATCCGGGCTCACATATCGGAACTTCAGCGCGCGGTTAAGCCGGCGCACCGCCTTGTCATCAAGGTCCGCAAAGAGAGGGAACTGCCGCACAAGCTCCAGCCGCTTGAGGCTGATATCAAGCGAGGGTCTATGCTCCGCCTCGGCGCGACGCTTGGTCAGATCCTGCATCAACGTGGTAAAAACCTCGGCCCCGATCAACCCGTCTTCGCGCATGGAGGCATATTCGCGCTCTTCCAGTCGCAAGGCGGTGCGGCGGATAAAGCGGCGCTCCAACTCCTCCGCATATCCGGGGTATTGCAGGCGCAAACCATCCAGCCCGGTTTCCACCATCTCAATCCGGCGCGACAGCAACTCCTGAAGCAGATCAGCAACGCGCCGCCCGTGGATCCGCCGGATCCGCCCGTCGATGAAATCATCAAGGTCGCGCAGGATCAGCCGCTGCGACAGCAGCCGCTCGAAACGGTCCGCCGTCATCCGCACCAGTACAGACGCGAGCCCGAACCGGGCGTGAAGGACAACGGCAAGCCGCAAACTGCGACCATAGGCGACCGACCGGCGCGCCGCGCGTTGATAGCCACTGCGCCCGCCAACACGTGCGCCTTCGATCAGCCGGTCCGCGTCCAGCAATATCTGCTCCGCCATGCGGGCAGAGATCGTGCGTTCGCGCACCTTCTGGAGGATCGTATCCCGCTCAAATCCGGCAAGCGCGATCAGACCCAAGGTAATGCGGTCCCGGTCAAGAATATGATCGCTGTCCTCAGCCGTCTTCACGGCATTGTCCAGCCTTTCGCCAAACACCTTCGCCTCTGAACGGACAACATCGTGGGTCAGCGCATAGTCTTCGGTGGTGCGCGCGACGTCTTCGCGCACGGTCTGCAAGGCAACGGCAACCACCTGACGCGACATCGCCTCATCAATCGGGGAGAGCCGGTCAAGCCCGAGCCGTTTGATCACACTGCGCAGCGTTGAGCCCTGCACAAGCAGCGTAAAGAGTGTAAAACCGGTGGCCAGAATACCGACAACCCGTTTCACCTCCAGCGGCACGCGGGTGCTTTCGGTCACGGCCAGCGCCAGGGCCAGCGTGACGGCACCCCGCAACCCTCCCCACAGAATGGCGCTCCGGTAGGGCCGCTCGACCACAGGTGAAATGCGCAGCAGGGTCAGCAACGGCAACAGCCCGAACAGGATCATGGCACGCGCCGCAATAGCCGCAATCACCACAACACCAATCAGGGCGAAATCGCTGATCCGGACGTCTTCCAGCAAGCGCGGGATCAGCAAGGCCGCGAGGATAAAAATCAACGCCCCCGCCCAATGCGCCAGCAAATCCCATATTTCACGCAGGTTGATCCAGGATTGCGGCGGCAAACGGCCGGGCCCGGCGAGGTTCAGCGTCAGACCCGCCGCAACGACGGCGATGACGCCTGATGCACCGACCATCTGTTCGGCCCCGATATAGGCGAGATACGGCAGGGCGACGGAGACCGAGATCAGCGCAAGTTCATGCGCGCTGAACAGGGCCATGATCCAGATCGCAAGGCGCGCTGCAAACCATCCGGTCAACACACCACCCGCGATGAGAACGGGAAATTGCGCAAGGGCCTCACCCAGTCTCGGATCCGGCACACCGATCATCACAAAGCCCATGAACAGGCCAAAGAGCGCAATGGCGGCGGCATCGTTCAGCAGGCTTTCGCCCTCAATGATCCGTGACAGACGGCGCGGGGCCGAAATCGACCGGAAGATCGAGACAACCGCCGACGGGTCCGTCGTGGAAACGATGGCCCCCACCAGCAGACAGGCCGCAAGCGGCAGCGTGCTGACCCATGACAGCGCATACCCCACACTCAGCGTCGCCACGACCACAGCGACCACCGCAAGCACGATAATTGGCACCCAATCATCCAGCATGCGCCGCAGGTTCATCCCCAGAGTTGCCTGAAACAGAAGTGTTGGCAGAAAGACATACAGGAAGACATTGGAACGGATCGGCAGGGCAAGAATGGCTTCGGCGACCGGATTGAGCGCATCCGTAAGTTCCGTGCGCAAAAAGAAGATCGCGCCCGACCCGATGAGGATCCCAATAAGCGCAAGGATCACCGTATAAGGCAGACGCAGACGCGCAGACAAAGGTTCAGCCGCGCCAATAACCAAGAAGAGCGATGCAATAATCGTCGTGATCAGAACAATGTCCATGGACAGCGCGTATCCTAAAGGGGTCAGGTCAGGAACATATTGACTGAATGCTCATACGTTGGGGGCTTTGGTGGGCCTTTGGGAAGACCTCCGGAAATCAGCCCTGACGTCACAGGTATCACGCGATTTCTGGCCCGAACAGGTTTTTTGGTGCTGCCCTTCTATCCAGCACCGGTTTTTTTGGTTGGGTTCATGCTTTGTGGTGGTCACACAACCACGGGCGCAATGGGGCGGTGGTGGTTGACGGCTGCCTCTCACGCGCCGATCTGGCCTCCGCGCGCCGTGCGGCACTTATCCGCTGCCCGGCGGTGCATTTTTGATACAGGTGATCGGTGCCAGCCGCCTCGACTCAATCAATCTTGGCCGTAATCACGAATGACGAAATGTTTCGTAGTCGTTTCCAACACATGCCAAAAACCGCGAAAACCGTTAGGGATCAAGAAGCTATCACCTGTGCGAAACTCCTGTTCTGTGCCGTCCTCCGAAACCATCTTGATATGGCCACTCAACAGAACACAGAATTCATCGCGGTCCGCAAAAGCGATCCATTTACCAGGCGTGCTTGTCCAGGTGCCGGCCATAAGAGAGCCATCCGGGCTGGTAAACCGCATTTGCGTTTCGTGATGCGGATCACCATCAACCACCCGGTCAGGCAGATCTGCGAGGCGGCGTTTGGCGATTGTGACATCATCTTTGAAATCAATAACGCGCAGCATGTCTTGTCCTTTTCGATCAATTGGCAAAATGGGTGATGCCATAGAGGATGAACGCCGCGATAAAGATGGTCTGCGCGACGATCAAAATGATCGCCTGCCCGCCGACATCAAAAATCGTTCTGAGCGATGTTTTCATGCCCACGGCGGCAATCGACACAAGCAGCGCCCATTTTGACAAATCCGCAAGAAAGCTCTGGGCAAAGGCAGGGATCAAGCCAAAGGAGTTGATTGCCGCCAGCACCAGAAACATGAGCACGAAGAACGGCATCAGCGGCGGGCGTTTATCACCGGCATCGGCGTCTTCGGCAAAGGCGCGGATCACAAGCGCAAAAACCAAAACGACCGGGGCCAGCATGGTCACGCGGATCAGCTTGACGAGGGTTGCGGTTTCACCGGTTTCGTTACTGACGGAAAAACCCGCGCCGACCACCTGTGCCACATCATGGATCGTACCGCCCAGGAAGACCCCGGCAGCGATATCGTCAAGTTCCAGCGCGGTGGTAATGATCGGATAGGCGATCATGGCAACCGTCGACAGGATGGTGACGCTGAGCACAGTAAAGATCAGATTACGCTCGGAATGTTCGTTTTTGGGCAGAACGGCGGCGATGGCCATAGCCGCGGAAGCACCACAGATCGCCACGGCACCCCCCGTCAACAGGGCAAACCGCCAGCCGCGCCCCAGCAATCGCGCACCAATCAGGCCAAAGAGGATGGTCAGGATCACCCCGGCGACCACCAGCCCGATCAGCTGGGGGCCCAACCCGATCAGCAATTCAACGCTGATCCGCGCGCCGAGCAGGGCAACCCCGATGCGCAGCACGGTTTTGGATGTGAAGCCGATGCCAGTCACGCAACGGCCTTCCTCCGCGAGGAAATGGAACGCGATGCCCAACAGCAGCGCCATAAGCATGGCCGGGGCACCGTAATGCTCAGACAGGAATTGAGCGGTTGCGGCGACCACAACCGAGACCGCAAATCCGGGTCCATTGTCTGAAAAGAACGTCTGGATGCGACCCAAGAAGTCGCGTTGGGGTGCCAATTGCTCGGCCATCAGACATAACTCCCTGGTCACGCGCAGCTTTTTGCGCGATGTTTCTTGAGGCTCATAGGTGTACGGACGAGGCGTGTGAAGGGGCCACGGCACGCGCGCCCCCTTCATAAGGCATATTTAGCCGATCTGTTGCTGTTTCATGTCAGAGGCATTGATACCTGCAACGGAAACCGGCTTTTTCATCGCGTCACGGCGGAAGGGTTCGCCCAGTTCCTGGTTCAGAACAACTTCGATGAAGGTGGTGACATTGTCCTTCATCTGCTCTTTGATCGCGATGTTGAGAACATCCGTCAGTTGCTCCATGCCGATGGCCTGAACACCTTTGACGCCGCAACCTTTGGCGATTTCCGCATAGTTCACGCCTTCGTTCAGCTCGGTGCCGACGAAGTTATCTTCGAACCACAGCGTGGTGTTGCGCTTTTCCGCACCCCATTGGTAGTTGCGGAAAATCACCATCGTGATCGCGGGCCAATCACCCCGACCGCAAGCCGTCATCTCGTTCATCGAGATACCGAACGCGCCGTCACCGGCAAAACCGACGACCGGCACATCCGGGCAGCCGATTTTCGCGCCAAGGATTGCGGGCAGACCGTATCCGCAGGGACCAAAGAGACCGGGTGCAAGATATTTCCGGCCCTTTTCGAAGGACGGATAGGCGTTGCCAATCGCACAGTTGTTACCGATGTCCGAGGAGACAATCGCATCCGCAGGCATCGCCGACATGATCGCGCGCCATGCCTGACGGGGCGACATGCGGTCGGGCTGGCGGTCGCGGGCACGTTCGTTCCATGTGACACCTTCATCCGCGTCATCCTCATGGTCCATCGAGGACAGCTCCTGCGCCCAGCGGGATTTGGTCATTGCGATCAGATCGGTACGCTCTTTACGCCCCTTGTCGCCAGCACCATCGCCGAGCTGTGCCAGCAACTGTTCGGCAACGACCTTGGCGTCACCCTGAATGGCCACGTCGACCTTTTTGGTCAGCCCGATGCGGTCAGAGTTGATGTCGACCTGAATGATCTTGGCGTTTTGGGGCCAGTAGTTGATGCCATATCCGGGCAGCGTGCTGAACGGGTTCAGACGGTTGCCAAGCGCCAGCACGACGTCTGCCTTTGCGATCAATTCCATCGCCGCCTTGGAGCCATTGTAGCCCAAAGGTCCGACCGCCAGAGGGTGCGAGCCGGGGAAGGCGTCATTATGCTGGTAGCCGCAAGCCACCGGCGCATCCAGCGCTTCGGCCAGTTTGGCAGAGGCGTCGATACCCCCGGACAGGATCACACCAGCACCGTTCAGGATCACGGGGAATTCGGCTTCCGAGAGCAGTTTCGCCGCCTCTTTGACCGCTTGGGCGCCACCCTGTGGGCGCTCAAGGCGGATGATCTGGGGCATTTCTATGTCGATCACCTGCGTCCAGTAATCGCGGGGTATGTTGATCTGTGCGGGCGCACAACCGCGCCATGCTTTTTCGATCACGCGGTTCAGCACTTCGGCCATGCGGGACGGATCACGCACCTCTTCCTGATAACAGACCATGTCCTCGAACAGTTTCATCTGCTCGATTTCCTGGAAACCGCCCTGACCGATGGTCTTGTTGGCCGCTTGTGGCGTGACCAGCAACATCGGCGTGTGGTTCCAATAGGCGGTTTTGATCGGCGTCACAAAATTGGTGATGCCGGGGCCGTTCTGGGCAATCGCCATGCACATCTTGCCTGATGCACGGGTGTAGCCATCCGCGATCATGCCGCCGGATGTTTCATGCGCACAGTCCCAGAACTTGATCCCCGCCGCCGGGAACAGATCGGAAATTGGCATCATCGCGGAACCGATGATCCCGAAAGCATTATCAATGCCGTGCATTTGCAGGACCTTAACAAAGGCCTCTTCAGTGGTCATTTTCATTGTGTTTATCCTTTCAGCGGGGATATCAGAGGATTTCGTCGCGCAGGTAATAATAGGGGTACATCATCCGTTGGCCCAACCGGCGGAAAGGCGTCAGGATGCCATGGCTTGGTAGTGCGGAAGTGAAGATCGGCAGATCAAGCTCCTGCCCCTTGCCCGCGACCAGCTGCGCCAGACGCTTGCCGGCCTGGGCGGAATACATCACACCGTTACCGCCATAGCCCAGAGCATAGAAGATCGTCTGCTTCTTATCGGGCTGGAAAATACGCGGCATCATGTCATGGCTGACATCCACCCATCCCCACCAGGAATAATCCAGATCGATGTCGGTCAACGCGGGAAACTTGCGATAAAGTCCCTTTTTGAGCAGCGCAAGGTGTTTGGGGTTCTCGGCATCCTTGCCGGTGATTGCACTACGGCTGCCGATTTGCACACGATCATCCGGCAGAAAGCGGTAATAATGCCGGAGCGTTCGCGTATCAGTCAGCGGTGATTTCGTCTGGAAACCACATTCTGCCTTTTCTTCTTCACTCAGCGGGCGGGTAACGATCGAGTTGGACAGGATCGGCATCAAGCGATGTTTTGTCTTTTCGTTCAATCCGGGCGGTGTGTACCCAGCCGTCGCCAAAGCCACGGCGCGCGCACGCACGGTGCCGCCGGGTGTAGTCAGATGATGCACACCGTTGACGGTTTTCCACCCCATGACCGGGCTGGCGGTATGGATCGTAGCCCCCAGTTTGCGCGCAAGACGCACATAGCTGAACGCCAGTTTCGCCGCATGAACGGAGGTGCCATCCGGCTCCCACATCGCGCCATGCGCTTCTTGATCGCGCACATGGTTTTCATGCAGTTCGTCACGCCCCATGATCCGCGAACCATAGCCAAACACCTCGTTCATCAAGGCGCTCTCTTTTTCGAGCTTGGGCATGACCTTTGCACGGTGCGCCAGATAGAAGTGGCCCCCCGTCTGAGGGTCGCACTCGACATCATCCGAGCCGATCAGATCGTTGAATAATTCAAAGGCTTCGGTGACCTCATTGTGCATCTTCTTGGCGACATCCACGCCCCAGCGCTGGATCCACTGGGACCGTTTGAGACGGCCCGATGAAATCTGCGCTTGTCCGCCGTTGCGCGTAGAACAGCCCCAGGCAACGGTGTTGGCCTCCAGCACGGTCGCCTTGATCCCATGTTCCTTGGCGAGGTGAATTGCCGTGGACAGACCCGTGTAACCCGATCCGATCACGACGACATCAACATCCATATCACCGGACACGGGTCCGTCATCCTCGGGCGGTGTCCCGGCGGTACCGATCCAATAGGTCGGCGCATAATCCCGGTTATGGCCGGGACCCGCATCCACGATGGGATCATAGCGCGGATCATAGCTGGCCTTGGGCCAGTGCTTAGGTCTGTTCGGCATCTTGATGCTCCGTCAACGAAATGAAAATTACGCTTTGAAGGGGGGCCGTGATTTGCGCAGCGCCTGCTTGACGATGATCTTGCCATCCCGCAGCGTGAACAGATCAGCACCCTGTGCTTCCACACGCATGCCATCGGCACCCGTGCCAGAGAAAGTCCATTCCGACACGGCACGGTCGCCGTGCACAAAATGGCTGTGATGATCCCAATGGGCGTCTTTCATTCCGGCCCAAACGGCGGAAAACGCAGCGGCAATGGCGGCGGCACCTTCGACCTTGCCACCGTAAACCGCGTCACCGCCAACGGTATAGAAAACGCAGTCATCCGCAAAATGGGTCATGACGCCATCGACATCATGACGGTTGAAGGCGTCGAAAGTATCGGACAGGTCTTGAGCGGTGAGTGAGTTGGACATTTTTGTCTCCGAGGTTTGTCAGGATTAGGAATTCGCCTCATCGCCCTGGTAAGGGACGACAAGTGTTGGAATGTTTGAACGGCGCAGTACACGTTTCGCAACGGTCCCAAGGAAGGTCTGAGAATACCCGTGTTCATGGGCACCAAGAACGATCAGATCGCATTTAAGCTCCGCGGCACGACGCAGGATTACTTCGGCAGGATAACCATCCACAAGCTCGATGGACTCGACCTGCTTCTGCACCTCTCTGTCTTCCTCGTCCACATGCGCCCAAAAGGTCTTTTGCCGCTCCGCCATGACGGCTTTGGCGTGGTCATGCCTGGCTTTCATTGCCGTTTCGCTTGAGCCGGTTGTCTGCATGAACATCTGCAGGGTGATCCGCGCGTCGTCGCTCATGGGCTGAACTGCGTGCACCATGTGCAATTTGGCCCCGGTTGCGGCTGCCAAGCTGGCGGCATGACACATTGTATACGCCGAATGCTTGGACAGATCAGTTGCGCACAGAATATGTGTGATTGTCGATTTCATGAGAAATTCCTTTGCAACCTGTGATCAATAACCCAGCAGCCGAGGCAGCCAGAGCGAAATTTCGGGGACGTAGGCGATGATGAAAATCGCGATTGTGTTGATGAAGGCGAACGGCAGGGCCGCCACGGAAATCTTCTCAATCGAGATATTCGATATGCCCGATGCGATGAACAGGTTCTCGCCCAAGGGTGGCGTTTGAAAACCGATCCCCAGGCAACAGACCATCACCACACCGAAATGGATCGGGTCAATGCCGACGCTATAGGCCACGGGCAACATCACCGGCACCAGAATCAGAATGGTGGCCAGCGTCTCCATGAACATGCCCACGAAGAGCAAAAAGAAGATCACCAGCGCCCAGATGATATAGATGTTGCTTGTAACCGACAGCATGCCATCGGCGATCACGGCGGGGATTTGGTTTTCCACCAGAAGCCGTCCGAACACGGTTGCGGTGAACATGATCAGCAAGACGCGGCCGGTGAGCCATGTCGTGGTTTCAAGCGCTGTGAACAGTTTGCTCCAGCTGAGTTCGCGGTAGATGAAGGCCCCGACAAGCAAGGTGTAGAAGATCGCCACGATGGCGGCCTCGGTCGGCGTGAAGAAACCCGAATAGATACCACCAAGGATCACCACCGGTGCCATCAGTGCCCAGAAACCCCGATAGAGTTCACACCAGATCAAACGGGCGGACCAGCCTTCGGAGGATCCTTTGTAGCCATGTTTTTTGGCAAGGATGTAGTTCATCAGCAGCAAGCTACCCGCGATCAGGAAGGCGGGCATGAAGCCTGCGATGAACAGCTTGGGGATCGAAACGGTCTGAAACTGGCCGAATTCCTCCACAGCGGCGGGCGGGGCGGGCATACCGAGTGCCGCGATGCCGAAGATGATGAGCGGGATCGACGGCGGGATGACGATGCCTAAGCCCCCCGAGGACGCCGTGATGGCAGAGGCATAGCTGCGCCCATACCCGCGCTGGATCATGGCGGGGATCATCAACATGCCGACAGCCGCTGTGGTCGCCGGACCCGAGCCTGAGATCGCACCAAAGAAGAGGCAGGCAAAAACCGTCGCCGCCGACATACCGCCCGTGAAGGGTCCGGCAAAGCTTTCGGCCACGTTGATCAGACGCCGCGACAGCCCGGCAGCCTCCATCAGCGCCCCTGCGAGGATGAAGGCAGGCAGCGCCATCAACGGGAACGATCCCACCGAAGTGAAAGCGATTTGCACAAACTTGATCGGGTTTTCGCCGAGATAGAGAAAGGAGAGCAGTGTGGAGACACCAAGGGCAACCGTAATCGGCGCCCCGATGGCCATCAACAGCAGAAACCCACCAAACAGGATGAGGATGATTTGAGATTCCATTACTTCTTCTCCTGTTCGGGATTTGCGGTTTCGGCGCGGATTTCTTCCAGATCAATGGCGTCAGGGTCGCGCAGATCTTCGCCCAGAACGATCTTCTTGTAATTCACTTGCAGCACGCGGAACGTCATCAGTGAAAAGGCGATCGGCAAAACGATATAGACCCAGCTGAGGTGGAAGCCCATGGTTTGGGAGGACTGGAACCGGTTCATTTTATTAAAGATAAAGTCGATCGACAGATAGACGAAATAGACGTTGAAAAAGACCCAGAACAGATCGGCAAAGGCCTCGATATATTTGATGTAACCGTTCGGCAGGAACTTGAATTGGAACGTTACCCGGTTATGCGCACCCTTTTTGGCGGCGTAGCTGGCGCCAAAGAACACGAACCAGACGAACATGTAGATCGACAGTTCCTCGACCCATGAAAACGAAAAATCGAACAACGTGCGAACGATCACCTGCAAGAACAACAAGCACACGAATATCGCGAGCAATGTGCGGCAGATGTAGCTCTCGATGTTATCGATCACATACCAGAATTTTGTCATGAGCCCCTCCCTTTCGATCAAGGGAAGCGCCGGTTGGCGCCTCCCGATATCTTGTGTTGCGACTTATTGCGAGACCGGGTCACGTCCGATTTCAGCCAAAACAGCGTTCATCTTTTCGATGCCGCCGATGCTGTCATAGAACTTCGGCCAAACCGCTTCGGTCGCCAGTTTGATGAACTCTTCTTCGTTGTTTTCCGGGTCAGAGATCTCCATGCCTTCATCCAGCAGGATCTGTTTGATTTCCGCTTCCTTGTCGCGCAGGAACTGTGCAGAGGCGGCGGTCGCAGCTTTCCCAGCGTCCAGAATGATCTGTTGATCTTCGGCGGAGAGTTCTTGGAAAACCTGCTCGGAGATGATCAGCGGCTCAATCGAAAAGATATAACGGATGTTCGTGACGTACTTTTGTACCTCATAGAATTTCATCGCGTTGATCGTGGTATAGGGGTTGTCCTGACCGTCAACAACGCCGGTTTGCAGACCCGCAAAGGTCTCGGACCACGCCATCGGTGTCGGGCTGATGCCCCAGGCCTTATAGGTGTCGATCATGATTTCGTTCTTGGGAACGCGAATGACCAGACCCTGAAGGTCGGCGACCGATTTAACGGGCTTTTTGGAGTTCGTCAGAACCCGGAAACCTGTGTATGTCCAGGCGATGATGCGCACGCCAGCGTCGTTGATTGTGTTCTCGGTCAATTCCGCGCCAATCGGACCCTGGGTCAGCTTTTCCGCATCTTCAAGGCTCAGGATGACGTAGGGCAGCGAGAAAACACCAACCGTGGGCGAAAACGGCGTGACGTTGTTGATCGCGAGGATGGACATGTCGAGCGTGCCGATGGCGGCTTCGTTGACAGTGTCCTGCTCGGAGCCAAGCTGGCCGTTCAGGAACAATGTTGCGGTGTGTTTGCCACCAGACAGCTCTTCAAGCGCAGAGACGAAGCCCAGGCCGGTCGCTTCTTGGCTGCTGCCGCCGCTATCGCCAACCGCAATTTTGAAGTTTTTTGCATCAGCCATGCCGACGCTCATGATCGTGACGCTCAGCGCGACGGCCGTTGACGCCATGAATCGTGAAAAATATGACATAAAGTTCTCCCAATGTTTTTCGGCGCCGCAGCGCTCTGCTTGTAGGGAATGCTTGTCATCCACCCCCAAGCTGGCCGAGCGATAAGAGGATTCGTTAACCATGCGTTAGGGCCAGATTTTCTATTGACTTAGACCAGCTTTACCCAAAACTTATGCAATGGCCAAAATTCGCATCGCAGCAGACGTCTTTTTCCTCGACCGCGCTTCAAAGCGCCCGTTACAGACACAAATCCGCGAGACCGTGATCGCGTCGATCCTGTCCAAGCAGGCCATGCCCGGTGCCTTGATGCCCTCATCGCGCAGGCTCTCGCAACATCTTGGCGTGGCCCGGATGACTGTCACCTTGGCTTATCAGGAGCTGGTCGATCAAGGGTATCTGGAGACCCAGAGCCGCAGCGGTTATCTCGTCGCCGACACCGGTGCGATACCCCGTCTACCCGTTGGGGACGCGATAGAGGCGATCGGAAACAGCGATGTGTGGAAAGATGTGTTGTCAGAGAACCTCACATCGCGGCGGCGGATTTCCAAACCCAAAGACTGGCGCTCCCTGCCCTATCCGTTTGTTTATGGCGAGATGGATAGTACCATTTTCAAACACTCCGATTGGCGGGAATGTGCGCGTCAGGCGATGGGAAAGCGCGATTTTGATTTGATGGCGAGCAATGATGCGACAGATGACCCTCTGCTCGTGAACTACGTCCTTTCCAGAATGCTGCCGCGGCGCGGGATCGCGGCCCATCCTGACCAGGTCTTGATTACGGTGGGGGCGCAAAACGCGATCTGGCTTGTGGTTGAACTTCTCACCCGCGGCCCCTTGCGGGCGGTCTGCGAAAATCCGGGCTATCCCGATACGCTGCAGGCCTTGCGGTGGTGCGGTGCCGACGTCACCACAGTCGATGTCGATGAACATGGGCTACCGCCCGAGAAGATACCCAAAGGGACCCAGGCGGTTTTCGTAACACCCAGCCATCACGCGCCCACCGGTGCCACAATGTCACGGGCGCGTCGCATCGAGCTGCTGGAGCAGGCGCAAGCTCAGGATTTCGTCGTGATCGAAGACGACTATGAGTTCGAGATGAGCTTTATCGAACCACCAAGCCCCGCCCTCAAAGCCATCGATAAGGATCAGCGCGTCCTTTATGCGGGCAGCTTTTCCAAAGCACTTTTTCCCGGATTGCGGCTCGGTTATCTCGTCGGTCCCGCGCCGGTGATCGCCGAAGCACGCGAATTACGGTCGATGATGCTGCGCCATCCCCCGGGGCAATTGCAACGTACCGCAGCCTATTTCCTGGCACAGGGCCATTACGATCTGCTGATCCGTGATATGCGCAGAGAATTTGCGAAGCGCCGTACAGCACTCATTGCTGCGCTTGAAGAAACAGAGCTGGAAATGGCCGGCGCGGCGCGGTTCGGAGGTACAAGCCTGTGGATCAAAGCACCGGATGGGATTGATACCGAAATTCTGGCCAGGGATCTTTTGGCCGACGGTGTTGTGATCGAACCCGGTGCCCCCTTCTTTAGCGGCACCGATCATCCCAAACAATTTGTCAGGCTCGGCTATTCGTCGATCCCCGTTGACAGGATTGCAGAGGGTGTTCGACGGATTTCACACAGGGTTGGGCGGGGCTGAACACCGGCCATGTGCGATACAGGGATCGGAGCGCGCGGGGGGCCGTTTTGAGGATTTTCTACCTGCATCTGGCCTGATCCGAGGCTTGCCAAAATATGGTCAAGGTACGTCTGGTCATGGCGTTGGCCACTGCGGGGGGCAGACATTCCCGCAAACGGCCCTTTCTGTCGCCAATACCTTCCTTGTTAACCGGACAGGAGCGACCAGAATCTGAAAACCGGGCCCCGCACAAGCTCTTTGTCTTGCTTGATCTTGCGCAATTCCCGCTGCTGAATTGATCGGCTCGGTACGAAAAACTCCACCCCATCGGGTTGGTTCCTGACCGCGTCGAATGGCAAAATGCTGGCCCCGAAACCGCGCCTCACAAAGGATAGGATGGCCGTCGTGTTGCGCGCCTCCAATGTGCTGGCCAGAAGCAGATCGTTCACAACAGTATCATCCACCAATTCACAAAGCGGATTGCTGATCAAAGGTTCCAGGCGCAGTAACGCCCAATCGGATGTCCCCACGGATTCCAAATGCGCCGCATGAATTGGACCGCCTTCCGCGCATACAATACCCAGATCATCAGAGCGGATAAGTTCGCCTTCCAACAGGTGACCCGGCGCGGCGGATAGAATGCCGATATCGGCTTCGTCGCGCTGAATACGGCGGCGCACTGCGGCAGTGTCCACATCGCTTATTTCGATGCGAACATCCGGATGATCGACACGAAACGCGGCGATCACATCCGGTATAATTGCAACCGTCGCGGAAGGCACCGCCGCAATCCGCACGATGCCCGCGGTGGACATCACATGACGACGGATTGCGTCAACGCTTTTGTCAAAGACGTCAGTGGCACGCAGGCTCTCTTCCAGAACGAGATGTCCCAGCGGGGTCAGTCGGCTTTTGCGATCCGTTGCAAAGAGCGGCGCGCCAATGTCATCTTCCAGCTGCGACAGCATCATCGAGACCGCCGATGGCGTCCGCCCAAGGACAGCAGCCGCCCCCGCCAGCGTGCCCTGTTGGGCCGCCACTGAAAATGTTCTCAACATCTCGAGCTTGATCGACATTCAGAACTCCTAAAGATAAGTTCAATTTATTCAGAATGACTGAATTCACTTTAATCGTCTAGATGGTCTCCAAACAAACAGGAGACTGCCATGACCGATCGTACACACCTTTTTATTAATGGCGCATGGGAAGATGGTGCCACGCAGATCGAAAATCGCAACCCATCCGATACAGCAGACCTGATTGGCATGTATGCGCAGGCCGACGCGGCGCAATTGGACGCGGCATTATCCGCCGCCCGACGCGCGCAGCCCCAATGGTGGGCCGCTGGCATCCAGAAACGGCACGATGTGCTGATGGCGATCGGCACCGAATTGATGGCGCGCGCCGAAGAGATCGGACGCATATTGTCGCGCGAAGAAGGCAAACCAATCGCCGAAGGCAAAGGAGAGGTGTACCGCGCGGGGCAGTTCTTTACCTATTTCGCCAGTGAAGTGTTGCGCCAGCAGGGTGATCTGGCAGAAAGCGTGCGCCCCGGCATCGAGATCGACGTGCGCCGTGAAGCGGTTGGCGTCGTGGCGATCATCTCCCCCTGGAACTTCCCGGTGGCCACGCCCGCATGGAAAATCGCGCCCGCACTTGCCTTTGGCAACGCGGTGGTCTGGAAGCCCGCAAATGTGACGCCCACAAGCGCAATCGCCCTGACGGAAATCATCGCAAAGCAGGACATTCCAAAAGGGCTGTTCAACCTGGTTGCAGGTCCGGGTCGCGAGGTCGGTCAGCGTCTTGTGGAAAGCGCGCAGGTCGATGCGATCAGCTTTACCGGCTCCGTGCCTGTCGGACGCGGCATTGCCGCTGCGGCTGTGCAAAATATGACCAAGGTGCAAATGGAGATGGGGTCCAAGAACCCCCTGATCGTCATGGATGATGCGGATCTTGATCTGGCCGTGATGCATGCTGCTGGCTCTGCCTTTGGCGGCACAGGTCAGAAATGCACCGCAGCCAGCCGTCTGATCGTGCACAGCAAGCTACATGATGCCTTCGTTGAGAAACTGGTCGCAGCGGCCAAAGCGATGAAGGTCGGTCACGCCCTTGAAGCAGGCACGCAACTTGGCCCCGTCGTCAGCGAAAGCCAGCTGAACCAGAACCTGGAATATGTCGGCATTGGCAAGGATGAGGGCGCGGAATTGCTCTGTGGCGGTGATCGTTTGGAGCGGGCGACACAGGGGTATTACATGGCCCCTGCCGTGTTTGCGAACACCCGCAACGACATGCGGATCAACCGCGAAGAGATGTTCGCGCCCATCACCGCCGTGCAACGCGTGGACAGCTATGAAGAGGCGCTGTCCGTCGCCAATGATACGCAATTCGGCCTGACCGCTGGTATCATGACGCGCTCGCTTGCCCGCGCCAGCCATTTCCGCGCCAACATGCGCGCCGGCTGCGTCATGGTGAACCTGCCCACAGCAGGGACGGATTACCACGTGCCCTTTGGCGGGCGTGGTGCGTCCAGCTTTGGTCCGCGTGAACAGGGCAGCTATGCGGCTGAATTCTACACCACTGTAAAAACCGCCTATGTGGCCGCAGGAGAGCCGCTATGAGCTTTTTGATTGATGGGTTGCAATACGCCAACTGGTCCGAAAAGATCTTTCGCCAGATGCGCGCAGGGGGCGTGGACGCGGTCCATGTGACCATCACCTATCACGAAACCTTTCGCGAAACCGTCTTGATCATCGAAAAGTGGAACCGCTGGTTTGAACAACACCCCGACGTGATCTTTCAGGGTCGCACGGCTGCGGATGTGCAACTTGCGCGCGACACCGGGCGTACGGCGATCTTCTTTGGCTCGCAAAACCCCTCCTGCATCGAGGATGACATCGGCCTGGTCGAGGTGATGCATACGCTTGGCCTGCGGTTCATGCAGCTGACGTATAACAATCAATCTTTGCTCGCGTCGGGATGTTATGAGGACGAGGACACCGGCTTGACCCGCATGGGCCGTCAAGTTGTCGCGGAGATGAACCGTGTGGGTCTCGTGGTTGACATGAGCCATTCTGGTGAGCGCTCAACCTTTGAAGCGATCGAGCACTCGACGCGGCCCATCACCATCTCTCACGCCAACCCCGCCAGTTGGCACGCAGCGCGGCGCAATAAATCCGATGCGCTTTTGCGGGCTTTGGGGAAAAGTGGCGGATTTCTGGGTCTGTCGGCCTATCCGCATCACCTTAAAGACGGCGGCGGTTGCACGTTGCAGTCATGGTGCGAGATGGCGGCTTTGGCCGTTGATCTGATGGGGTCACAAAACGTCGGGATCGGCACGGACCTGTGCCAGGATCAGCCCGATAGCATTGTTGAATGGATGCGGGTTGGCCGCTGGACCAAAGCCATCGACTATGGCGAAGGCAGCGCGGACAACGCGGGTTTCCCCGCGATGCCCGACTGGTTTCACGATAACCGCGATCTGGCCGCTATCCGTGCGGGCCTGCGCGCTGTTGGCCTCGATGAAGCCACGGCGAACGGCATTATGGGCGACAATTGGTTGGCCTTTTTCGACAAGAGTTTCGGGGCGCAAGATGTGTCCAAGAAGATTCGAAACGCGGCTGAATAAGCCGCGTATCATCGCTTAGGGAGGAATAATAATGAGCGATACGCGCAAGACCACGAACCATGCGTCCGGCACTACAGACAAGGCGCTTTTTGCGATCACAGGCGGTTTTATCGCCTTGTTCTGCGCCTATGCGTTCTTTGACATCGAGGGTCTGTCGGGATTGGTCGACAGCAGCTTTGCGTTCTCGGCAAAATACTTTGGCCTCTACTGGCAGGTCCTGCTGCTCGCGACCTTCCTGATCGGGCTGGTGCTCTGTGTTTTGCCAGGCAGCAAGACCCTGATGGGCGGGCTGAGCACGCCTGAATTCAAGACCTTCAGCTGGGCCTCGATGATCATGTGTACCCTGCTTGCAGGCGGTGGTGTCTTCTGGGCCGCAGGCGAGCCGATTGCGCATTTCCTCTCGACCCCGCCGGTATTTGGCGATCTGAGCGGTGATACCACCGCGCGTGCCAATGCGGCATTGGCCCAGAGCTTCTTGCACTGGGGCTTTCTGGCATGGGCTATTCTGGGGTCGCTGACCACCGTGATGCTGATGCATTACCACTATGACATGGGCCTGCCGCTGGCCCCACGCACCCTGCTCTATCCATTGTTCGGGGAGCGCGCGTTGCACGGGCCCATCGGCCTGATCGCCGATGCATCCTGCATCATCGCCGTTGTTGCCGGCACCGTGGGCCCAATCGGGTTTCTCGGGCTTCAAATGTCTTACGGCCTCAACGCGCTGACGGGAATTCCCGATAATTTCACCACCCAGGCCATCGCCATTCTGGCGCTCGTCGGGATCTATACGATCTCTGCGATCACCGGGCTGGCCAAGGGGATCAAGGTGCTGTCACAGATCAACGTGATCCTTGCCGTCGCCTTGTTGGTGTTCATGCTGTTTGCCGGGCCAACCCTCAATATTTTCGCGGGTTTCTTTGGCGGCATGCAGCTGTACCTGTCGCATTTCTATGAACTGGCGATGTATCGTGGCGAAGCAGGCCTGTTCGGCGATCCGGGCTGGCTTGGCTGGTGGACCGTGTTCTTCTGGGGCTGGTTCATGGGGTATGGTCCCCTGATGGCGATCTTCATCGCGCGCATCAGCCGGGGTCGTTCGATCCGTCAGATCATCCTGACGCTGTCGGTCGTCGCACCGCTGATCACCAACTTCTGGTTCACGATCATCGGCGGTTCGGGCATCTTTTTCGAGATCGCAGAGCCCGGCATCATTTCCGGCCCTTTTGAAGGGTTCAACCTGCCCGCTGGCCTGTTGGCGATCACACAGGCGATGCCCTTGGGAATGCTGCTGTCGGTGCTGTTCCTTGTCCTGACGATGTGCTTTGTCGCCACGACCAGCGACTCGATGAGCTATGTCATCTCCACAACGATGTGTGAGGGTGAGCCCTCCACCGCCATGCGCGCCTTCTGGGGTCTGGCGATGGGCGTCATGGCCTTGATCCTGATCTCAACCGGGTCAGGTGGTATCGGCAAGCTGCAAAGCTTCATTGTCGTCACCGCCGTACCGGTATCACTGATCCTGCTCCCCTCGCTTTGGGATGCGCTGCGGATCACATGGATGCTGGGCCGCATACCGCAGAAAGCACAGGCTTGATAAATAGGATGTGGCGCATTTTACTGCGCCACATCCATGCGAACAGCAATTTTGGGAGGAACTACGATGTCTACAATCGAGAAGAAACGGTCGCCTGATACGGCACCCTATCGTCGTCCTGCCCATGAGGTCATGCGCCTGAGCCGGATGGGAAGTGGCCACCCTACGCGGTTGTCGTTTCTGCGGGTTCTCCTGCGCCGCCTGAGCCGCGGCAATTGGCAGATTGACCGCCCTGTCTGGAAGGTCGATGCCAAAGGTGTCGGTCACGGTGTTTACCGTGTCAAAGGCCCCGAGCGGACCTATAGCCTTGTCGCCTTTGCGCATGACCTGCCCGATGAAATGCGCTCGGATCGGGTGATCGCCACCGCCTGGGACGCCACCTTTACCCTGTTTGACGGCGATCCGACGCCCGAAGACATCGCGCGCCTGGCCGATAACGTACCCTATCAGGAAGCCGGTCGGATCAGCCCGGCGGAGCTGACACTTGCACGTGCCAACCGCTCCGTGCGCCTTTTTGACCATGTGGTCGATGCCTTGTCGCAGGGCAAACAGCCTGACCCGGATGAAATCGCGGCCGTTGGCTATCTGATGCGCACGACGGCCGTCTATGGATCGGGTAAATTCGGCGCGTCTGACCGCGCCGATATCGCGACACGGCCTGAACTTGCCGCCCCGTTTCAGGTTGAAATGCTGACCGTCTGGCTCATTCGCGCTTTCACCGTGGATATTGTGGAACATATGGCCGCCGCCAAAAGCGGGGAGCGCGCAGTCAGGTTGAATCCGCAAACCCGCCGTGCCTTAGGTGTCGGCAATTCCACTGGCCTTGGCATGGCACCGTTCATCGTGCGCCATCCGGTTTTGCTCAATAACTGGATGATGGCGCGCGAAGAGGCTCTGGCGCGGGTGCGCGCGCAGCAAGATGCGCAGGACGCAGCCGTTCGCAGGATACACGCCGCTCTTGACGCAGCGCATGCAAACGCTGAAATCTGGCATTCACAGCACCCGGTTCAAGTGCGCAAACTGCATGATCTGCGCCGTGATCTGACCCTGATAAAGGCGAAACTGCGCGATTGGGACACGGCGGCCTCCCATCCCTGGGACGCCTTGTGGACCTGGGGAACCGAAACATTGACCTATGAAGGGCAAGAGGCCCTGCTGTCCCTGATGCTGGAACCGCATGGCGCATTGATCGACGATCTGGCCGATCACATGGGGGCCGATGAAGCGGCCAGTTTCCGCATCAACGGTGCCATGTCGGTTCGGGAGCTGAAGAACATCCTGGAAACCGACTATAATTGGGCGCTCTCCATTGATTTCGCCACGCCCGATAACATCGCGCGGTTCTGGTATGTTTCCGAGGAGAAACTCGAGCCGCGCCTGGGAGAGCGTGCCTCCGAAGAGGGCGCAACGCTGGAACAGCCCTTATGCATCGCCCGCCTGATGAGCGAGCTATACGCAACCTTGCAGCAGTATGACGTGGCAAAGCCTGTGGCCGCATTACTGTTGGACCATCCCGAAAATCGCTACGCGGTGCGCCGCGCACAGATTGCGCAGAACCATCCCTTTGCCGAAGTGCATGACAACCTGATCGCCGCGGATATGCTGCCGATTGATCTGTTGCGGTGCAAACTGGCGTTCTTCGGGGCCAGCCAGTTCGATCCAAGGTCCGACCGATGGGTGCGCATCAACCTTTTTGCCGGGGCACCCTTCCCCGATGAACTGCGAGCGGAGGGCGCGGCATGAGCGTGCAACCCCACGATCAGACACGCGGCGAGTCGATGCCGGTTTTCAATGACCAGCGCTCCGCGCCCCTATCGTGCAGCGAAGTCGCCGCACTCTGCATGAAGGCCGCACGCGGGGCGGGGATGAGCTGGGGCATGGCCGAAGAAGCCGGATTTGCCGCTGCGTGGCTGGTGTCACATGATGTTGACGGACCCTCACATCTGCGCGCGCATCTGGAGCGCGTGGACGGTCGCAGCTGGTCCGATCTCTGTCCCTCCATCACGCCGGGTATCTGGCAAAACACGGCGGGCCAAGCGGCTTGTCCGATCATCCTTGGTGCCACGATGTGCGACTACGCGAACCTGCCCGAAGGTCCGACAGCCGGCGCAATCGTCAAGCTCGGCAAGGTCAGCGCGCCTATTCTGCTGGTCCCGTTTCTGGCCAGTATCGCACAGGACGATCACCTTGCGATTACGCTTTCATGGGACGGTGGCGCATTTTGTCTGGAGCAATGTGAAGCTAATATTCGCACAGCTGAAAAAGCGCTTTGCGCGCCCGATTTGGAACTCACCCTCACGGCCAAGGCCGCAACGCCCTCCCATGCGCCCGTCGCCCTGACCCGAAAGGCCAATATCAGCGCCGAAACGATTATTGCCCTGAACACCCTTGCCATGCGCACAACCGTTCCCGCCTCGGATGCATCGCGTGCGGGGGCCGGATCCGCGCTCAGCGATAACGATTGACAAAAGACCTGTCACGACCCTTTGCCGCCGCAACCCCGGCTCATTACATGTCAACGCGTGTCACCGGGATCAGACCACGGAGCGAATTCCCGATCAAAAGGGCGTTTTGCGAAGCCTTCAAATCCGGTTCACAAATGCGCCGCTCTTGTGCCTGCCCGGACGTGATCAAAGACTGGCGTAAAATACCCGGAAGGGCTCCCGCCGCCAGGGGAGGCGTGAACATTTGCCCGGACATGCGCAAAAAGACATTTGTGATGGTTCCTTCACAAACCTCTCGCTTGGTATTCAGAAATATCCACTCATCAATCCCGGCTGGCAGGCTGACGCGGGCGACATCGGGAACCTCGCGACGGTTTGTTTTATGCGCCCGCCAGATCTCGGTTTCATCCACCCGGTCTTTATGTATCGCAACCCTCCAAAGGTCCTTGTCACCCGGCAGATCGAAATACGCGATCTTTGGTATCGCCTGGTTTTCTGTCACTGAAATACGGACGCGGACCGCATGATCAGGTGCCGCGTCCTTAAGCACCTGACGCAGGTGATTTTCACACAGCCGCAGATTGAAAAACCTGCGACTTCTGGTCAGGCGCGCAAGATGAAGTTCCAGCCGAACATGCCCGGTATTGCGTTCAAATCTCAGTGTTTCAAACACCTCCAGTGGGGCTTGTGACGTCATCAGCGGTGCTTTCCTTCGATCTCGAAAAACCCTTTCACCGAAAAATCCCGCCGCCCAAAATTCCGGGCTTTGGCAGCAACGGTTTTAACCACGGTCACGTTGAAGGGGGGCCGGATTTGCCAGCGCCATTATACGCACGAAATTGCCGCCAGAAAATGATTTGGACCGCGAGAACCATGCCGATTCTTGGAGTTTCCCGCTGGTCAGGAAATAATCTGCCCGAACCGGGACCAATTGATCCGATGTGACCCAAAGATGGATTTTGGCATAGGTCGACATGCGCTTGGTTGCCTAAAGCTCCAGCTTTTCAATGGAACCGCCCGCTGTGCGGAACCCGACGTTGGCGGGTGGCCCGGCTGGCGCTGCACGCGCGGAGCGGCTGACGATCTTGTAACTGCCATTAAACGTCAACCGTCCGATATCGCCGAAATTCGCGTCCCCGACCAGGCGTTGCAACGGGCTGATCCGCACAGGGCGGCTGGTGGAGGGGATGTAGAGATAGAAGGAGGTGTGGATTCACCGTGTCTGAAAGCTCGTCGGTTAGTCTTGGAGCCAATGATCATGTGCGGTCAGGTGTCCGGCCTCATTGATGCCGCAACACATGGCGGCGGGCCTTTATGGAGATACGCTCGTCGGTTCCCAATCACTTATGCGGTCTGCAACGACCAACCTTATATTCTGGGTTTTCCGAATGATCTCGAGATCTGTGTTTCGTAGGCATCTTGGGCAAATCGTCGGTCAGCGGATGTAGCGACTTTCAAAAAGCGCCCACTGCAAGCATCACCAGCCTACCAAAATGACCGCAGCTTTGTTATGGACGCGACATGTCAATAAACGTGCCAACCCAAGAACAAGCCCGACTTGAGATCAAAAAATTCTGCCAAAGTATGATGGAGAGTGATATTCGTTTCATCGACGGCACTTACCGTGATAAGCGCTAGTGATACAGAGGCTGCGTACAGCACTCTAAAACTTCCTGATATAAACATGATGTCTCCCCTGACTTTATCGCCGCAAAGAACCAAGTGTGGTGCGTTGCGGCCTCCCCGCGAGGGTAAAAACGAAGTCATCGATAAACAATCAAAACCATTGCATTCATGTGACGCTATTTGCAAACTATAGACGACATCTGCTTACAAAATTGGAAGCAGGGCCATGCAAAACCATCTGCCCGAGAACCTCAAGCTGTTATGTAGCTACTGCCCATCCGTATCATATGTCTGCCGGTCAATTGGCATCTCACGCCAACAATTTACCAAATATCTGTCAGGAAAGGGTTCGCCTTCACTGAGCAGCCTTCGCAAAATATCAGACTTCTTTGGCGTTGAAGAATCTGAACTCTTAATGCCCTCAGTTGAATTCAAGGAACTGATCGCATTGCGCCCCCCCCTCGATCGGCGCTGCCTTGCCAACGCAAGATTTCATTTCATCCAGCGTTTACAGTCGGTCGCAGTCACGGCGCGAAATCAAACCCTTTCTTGGCTACTATTATTCGTATTTCATCATAGGTGACATGCCAGACAGGATCGTGCGGGCGCTGGTCCACATCTACGAGCATCGCGGGGCGGTTCTGACCCAAAATTTTGAGCGGTATCCAGATCACAACGACAAAGCGGCCAAAGTCAGTAAATTTGATGGTGTCGCACTCTACAATGCCGAACGCCTTTTTATCTATGAGAAAGAGAAGTTGGCCGGTACGCGCATCTGGCAAACAGTTGTCTATGCAACGGATCTGCAGTCATCGAAATACCTCTCGGGACTGACCATGGGGATCGCCACAAAAACTGTTCGCGACATCGCATGTTACCGCGTCATTTACAATTTTCTTGGCTGCGAAATCGACCTGCGGACCGGTCTGTCAGGTTGTGGAACATTCCCTTTGGATTGCTCTGAAATTCCAAAATACATCCGAGATCGCGTAACCAATCAAATGCACCTTGGCGATACGGCATTTAGACCGAGCAGTGATGTCATGTGATCAAACAGGTTACTTGAGGCTAGCCGCGGCTAAGGGTTCTGCATATTCGAGTTCGCCCCGTGACCGGGATCACCAACCAGATCGGCGGTTGCACCTCCCAGCGCGATTTCGCCGCTGGCTTCTTTTGAATGTGTTATTCAAAACCGCAACGATAAACATGACATACCGCCATCCAGCTTGGCGCATTCCGTATTGCTGATCTCAACCACTTCATACCCCGCTTTGCGCAGCTTTTCTGCTGTGCGCGGAAAGCCTGCGGGGGAAAGCACGTATTGATTAAACCGGATGCTGTTCGCCGCGGCCTCTTCGCCCTCGGCCACATGAATGACACGGTAGCCGTCAAAGCAACCCGATGCATCCAACCGTTGGGTGGATAGGATCGTTTCGGCGTCCAAAAGCGAGCAATCGGTTTTAAAATGCAACACACCGGGAGGGGTGAAAACTTCGCGCAGTGTGTGACCCCATTCGGTCATGATCGCGGACAGTTCAGCAACACCCTCAGCATCGGTACGATCAGAACGCCCCACCAGAACTTCGCGGCCGGTTACAAGGATGTCGCCGCCTTCAATATGCCCTGGCCCTTTGATCTGGCGTACGTCGTCGTAAGCCGCGCGCAGGGTAGGTGCCATCTCGGCCACTTCACCCATCCGGCTGGGCGCACCGGGCCGCATAAGCACGGCCCCCTGCGGCAGACAAAGGGCTGTATCCTCAACAAAAACACCGTCTGGATAACCGTCCAGCGGTGGCAATTCTATCACTTCAGCACCGGTTTTTTGCAACGTGGCTACGTAAGCCGCGTGTGCCGTCAGCATCTTATCCAGATCAGGGGTTCCAAGATCTTTGGCACGCAGCCCATCGACAATGCTGGACGAAGGACGGCGAGTGATGGCTCGGGAAAATTCGAAGCTGGGATTGGTCATGCATGGCTCGTTTCGTTGTTTTGGAGGTAGATGTGTAGGGGTCTGATTGCGCGAAAGGGTCATCGTCAGGAGCTGCCAACGCAAGCTTTGACGGACAGGCAATCACAATCACGCTAAGCCTGCAACAAAAGAGCGCTGCGTCTGTGTGGTGAACAAGCAACCGTCTTGCCTAATTCGCAAAAGCGGGCTTAGCTATGTCCTGAACGACAAGGAAACCTGATGGCAATCGCAGAATCGGCCACCGATACGTACGCAATATCCGAAGTGCACGACGAGGCGATCCGGGTCACTGATTTGCATAAATCCTTTGGCACGCTTGAGGTGTTAAAAGGTGTTTCGATGACGGCCCATAAGGGTGACGTGGTTGCAATCATCGGTGGGAGCGGGTCCGGTAAATCGACCTTTCTGCGCTGCATCAACTTTCTTGAGACGCCCAGCTCTGGTCGTATTGCTGTGAATGGTGAAGAGATCGAGATGCGGGCGGATGGATCACCCGTCGATCGCCGCCAGATCGAACGTATCCGCACGCGGCTTGGCATGGTCTTTCAGGCGTTCAACCTTTGGACCCATCGCACATTGCTGGAAAATGTGATCGAGGTGCCAATCTATGTGCTGAAAATGCCTCGTGCCGAGGCGACTGCGCGGGCCAAAGTCTTGCTGGACCGGGTTGGCTTGGGCGACAAGGCGGATATTTTCCCATCGTTCCTTTCGGGTGGCCAACAACAGCGCGCCGCCATTGCGCGTGCCTTGGCCGTTGATCCCAGTGTGATGCTGTTTGATGAGCCCACCAGTGCGTTAGACCCTGAGCTGGTAGGCGAAGTTTTGACCGTTATGCGTGATCTCGCCGCTGAGGGGCGCACGATGTTATTGGTCACGCACGAGATGAAATTTGCACGCGAGGTGGCAAGCCACGTTGTGTATCTGTTCGAAGGCCAGATCGAAGAACAGGGGCCGCCGGCAGAGTTGTTCGGCAATCCAAAATCCGCCCGTCTGAAGCAATTCCTGCAAACAGTCGGCTAAGAAACCAAAATGGGAGAAGACCAATGACATTCAAGAAACTCGTGATCGCGAGCGTGACAACGGCTGTTCTGGCAACAGGTGCCGCCATCGCTGAAGAAGTGAAGATCGGCATCGCAGCAGAACCCTACCCGCCATTTGCCTCACTGAATGCATCGGGTGAATGGGTAGGTTGGGAAGTCGAAGTCATCGACGCTGTATGCGCGGCCGCAAAACTTGATTGCGCGATCACACCAGTGGCTTGGGACGGCATAATCCCTTCGCTCATGGGCCAGCAAATTGACGCCCTGATGGCCTCCATGTCGATCACCGAAGAGCGCCAGAAAACTATCGACTTCAGTGACCCGTACTACAACACCCCAGCCGTAATTGTGGCGGACAAGTCCATGGATATTGACGCGACACCAGAATCCTTGGCGGGTAAGATCATCGGCATCCAAGCGTCAACGATCCACCAGGCCTATGCCAATGCTTACTTTGGTGACGCTGCTGAAATTCGCGTCTATCAGACGCAGGATGAGGCCAACCAAGACCTTGTTTCGGGCCGCATCGACGCGACCCAAGCTGACAGCATTGCGATGGCTGACTTTGTCGCGACAGATGCCGGTGGCTGCTGCGAAATCAAGGGCCCCGTTGCCAATGACGAAGCGATCCTTGGCCGCGGTGTTGGCGCTGGTGTGCGCAAAGGTGACGATGCGCTTCGCGAAAAGCTGAACGCTGGGATTGCTGCGATTTTGGCTGATGGCACTCATGCGGAAATCACGTCGCGGTACTTCACCACCAGCATCTACAGCGAATAATATTGCGTGGTTCTGATCCTCGAAACACTTGGTTTGAGCGAGAGCATTGCACTGCTTTCGCTTGAACCTCCCGGTTGGGGCGGAAACCTGTTGCGCGGGCTTGTGAACTCGTTGCAGATTGCACTCGGGGCCTTCGGCTTTGGCCTGCTGATCGGATTGTTCGGGGCATATGGAAAACTATATGGCGGGGTGGTCGTGCGCGATCTCCTTGCCATTTACACCACTGTGATCAGGGCCGTGCCAGAGTTGGTGCTGATCCTGATCCTCTATTATGTCGGCACTGATCTGATTAACCAAGCCGCGCAGGCCATGGGATATGGGCGCGTCGAAATCAGTGGCGTCGTGGCGGGAATCGCAGTGCTTGGTATCGTTCAGGGTGCCTATTCCACCGAAGTATTACGCGGTGCCATTCAAGCCATACCCGCCGGACAGATCGAGGCTGCGCGCGCCTTTGGTATGCCGCCCCTCATGTTAATGCGCCGTGTCACGATCCCTGCGATGATGGCTTTTGCAACACCCGGATTGGCCAATCTGTGGCTGATTGCCACCAAAGACACCGCGCTTCTGGCCATCGTCGGCTTTAGCGAACTCACCCTTGAGACCCGTCAGGCGGCCGCGAGCACGCGGGCCTATTTCACCTTTTTCCTCGCCGCAGGTGCGCTGTATCTTATGGTGACGCTTTGCTCGGGGTCGGTGTTTGCCCGCATTGAAAAATGGGCGCGACGCGGACAACCCTCACTGCGCAGTGGTGAGCGATAATGACCGTGCGTGAGTTGATGCAACCGCACCGTATTGTGCTCATGGCGCTGTTCGCCGGGTTGGTCCTGTGGTGCGCGGTTTCCCTGCGTTGGGATTGGATTCCAGAATACACACGCCTCGCGATCGAAGGGATGTGGCGCACCATCTGGATCATGGTTGTCACAACGGTTTTGGGTTTCTTGTTGGCGGTCCCGCTGGGCCTCGCGCAAGCAGTGGGACCCTGGTATCTGTCCGCGCCCGCACGCGCGTTCTGCACGGTCATTCGTGGCACACCGTTGCTGTTGCAAATCTGGCTGCTCTATTATGGTCTCGGCTCGCTTTTTCCACAAATACCTTGGATCAGAAGTAGCGAGTTGTGGCCCTATCTACGCCAAGCATGGCCCTATGCGGTGCTTGCCCTGACCTTGTCCTTTGCGGGCTATGAAGGCGAAGTCATGCGCGGTGCCTTTGCCAGCGTGAACAAAGGTCAGCTTGAGGCCGCGAACGCCTTTGGCATGCCGCGTTTCACAATGTTCCGCAGGATCTGGTTGCCACAGGCCATCCGCAACGTCCTGCCCACTCTCGGAGGTGAGACGATCCTTCAACTCAAGGCGACACCGCTCGTGGCGACCATCACTGTGGTCGAGATTTATTCGGTTTCATCGCGCGTGCGCTCGGACACGTTTATCGTTTATGAACCGTTGCTACTGCTGGCTGTCTTTTACATGATCATCGCGGGGTTGATAACATTGATGTTCCGTCGCTTTGAGAACAGCGTCCCGAACCGATAGGCAGCCCAGACAGGTTGTCATCTGTAACGGCCCGTACCTAAGCAAACTTTCTAGCCACTCCGATCTAAGTGTTTTTGGCACAAACATGAAAACAACAATTTTTATGCTCAATGCTCAGTTTTCTACTTTTTATAATATCTACGTCAGCAGGCTAATTTGCTTAGCATATCCTGGCTCAGACAGCGATACCCTTCTGCTCGATGTGCAGGCGGATCTGCTTGACGCGTTGAATACACGCATGATCGTGCCTCTGATCGCGATCAGCAAAGCACCGGTCCCGGCAAAACGACTTAATCCGGGTTCGTGATCGACGGCAATGAATATGTCATGGTGACACACTTCATGGCGGACGTACCCAGGTCGATCCTGGGGGACCCGCAGACCAGCCTGAAAGATAGATTTAATGATATCACAACGGCGATTAATATACTGATACAGGGGTTCTGAAGTCGATGAATTTAGCCCTCTCTATTCTACGCAAGACTATTCAATTGACCCGGTCTTTGTCAGGCAACTCGCTGCCTCACCGATTTTTCGTCAAGATTTCATTATCTCATACCCCATGATTCTCCTTCACATCCGCCCATTCAATACCAACAGCTCTAGTATGGCTCCGACCCGTCGCCGTTATTCCAGACCAACTTGTCGTCCTCACTGTCGCCGCCCTGAACAATGTCTTTGCCGGGGCCACCAACGATCTTGTCATCACCGAACAGGCCAAAAACGATGTCATCGCCGTCCTTGACGTTGATGTTGTCGTTACCAAACGAGCCGAAAACAAGGTTGTTATTGATCGTTCCGTGGATAGTGCCGTTACCAAAAGTCAGGTTGAAAAAGTTAAAGCGTGACATGAGGTGTTCCTCCGAAGGGTACTAAAAAAAGGCGATTATATACTTGACAAACCCACAGGCAAAGCGTAGTTTTATCTCAACAAGTTAGAGGTTATTCCAATATCCGTTCTTTCCGCCCCTTACATGCATGACGAAGCAGCAGCGTTTGCGCACGTTGAATCCATGCTCTGGGCTGATGGTCCAGTTTGCCCGCACTGTGGTGTGGTAGATAGCGCGTACCTCCTTACAGGTGTTCGCACTAAGGCCAGCAAGAAGAACCCCGAAGGCAAAGAGCGCCACGGCCTGTGGAAGTGCCGCGAGTGCCGCAAGCAGTTCACTGTCCGCAAGGGCACGATCTTTGAAGAAAGCCACCTGCCGCTTCACTTTTGGCTGCAAGCCATTCACCTGATGGTGTCCAGCAAGAAGGGTATCAGCAGCCACCAGCTTCACCGCGTGCTGGGCATCACGTACAAGTCTGCATGGTTCCTGACACACCGCATTCGCGAGTGTATGCGTGACGGTGCGCTGGCACCATTCGGCAGCAACGGTGGCACGGTTGAGGTAGACGAAACTTTCATCGGCACAAAGCACAAGAAGGCGGAAGGCGCGCGCGGCTATGCCCACAAGAACGCGATGCTGACACTTGTAGACCGCGACACCAAACAAGCCAAGTCCATCGTAGTTGATAATATCAAGAAGGACACACTGGTGCCGATCCTGCGCGAGAACATCGCCAAGGAAGCGGTGATCTACACCGACGAGGCCAAGCAATACACGCACCTTGGCCGTGACTTTGCAGACCACGACTTCACCACGCACAGCAAGGGCGAGTACGTAAAGCGCGAGAAGCCACAGGTTCACACCAACACGGTTGAAGGCTTCTACAGTATTTTCAAGCGCGGCATGAAGGGCGTGTATCAGCACTGCGGCAAACAGCACCTTCACCGGTATGCGGCTGAGTTTGATTTTCGTTATAACAACCGCGTTGCAAACGGCGTGGACGATGTGGAGCGTGGCCAGATTGCGCTGCGCGGTGTCGTTGGCAAGCGTCTTACATATCAAGGGCCTAACGAAAAAAACGTCTAAATGATGAGGTTTCCGTTGAATAATGGCACTAAATGCGGTAGGTTCCTCGCAGAGCGATCATGCATCGAATATCCTGATGAGGTCAGGAGAGCGCCTTGAGCGTATGCTGTTACAAGCTGTAGGTGTATGGGGTTCTGCCTAGGAATTCGGTTCCAGGCTGTAAAGCCGGAAGCTTCTGATGGGGAATCATTTTCCAAACCTGTCAGTTTTGAGTTTTTCAATACGAGTTTGGCCAACTCAACCTTTGGTTTGCGGGTCAAGGTACCGTGAGTTTTTTACGGATGAGGTGACGCCTAAAATCACATCGTTTAGTTGGAGTAAGTCATCAGTTTTTGAGTCTCGCGCTTCCATCCCAGTTAATGGGCCAAAAGTGAGCCCGTAATCTTTCCCCGCACCATTGTTCAGGATTTTCTGTAGGTCTGGGATTTTGGTGGTGCTATGCCTTCTGTCGAGGCACACGAAGCAGGACGCTTGCTCACAGTATCTTGCGATAAATTGGTGGAGAATGAGCTGATAGTAGTTTTTTGAGAGCCCTAGATCACGGTCGCCATCATTATATAGATGGTGCTTCCACTTTGAGTTGTCGAATGTGGCGCAATGGAAGGCGATCATGCCGCTGTCAACCATCTCAAAATATAGATTTATCAGATCCCGATAGGCATCAACTTTCTGATTTGATACCTTGCTCCACTTTAGTTCTGCAAACATGTTATGCCGCTTCCGAAATTCGAATACCCTTTGATAAATTTGCCTAAGATTAGATGAGACAGACTGGACCTGTCGCGCTTTTGTGCCGCCCCAGGTGCTCGTTTAAGCCACTTTCCGTTCAAAAGCGTACCATTGCCCGGCAGGCGATTGCAAAGCAATCTGCCGAGAGGGGGCGGCATTATCATAGCAATTTCCTTTGCCGCTCATCGATACCTTGAAGCCATGCTGGCGCAGGACCTTCTGATAATCATGAGAACAATATTGGCTGCCGCGATCCGTGTGGTGCCCTCTCGGCAGATTACCTTGTAATCGCCTGTCGGGTAATAAATGCAGTCTTTCGGCGGTAACCGGAATGCAATCGCCATCTTCAGCGCCCTAATTGCCAGATCGCGCTTCATGCGATTACTGACGGCCCAACCAACGACGCGCCTTGAATGCAGGTCGAGGATGACAGCCAGGTACAACCAACCCTCTCGGGTCCAAACGTAGCTGATGTCACCAGCCCACTTCTGATTTGGCGCATCTGCGGTGAAGTCCCGATCCAGCAGGTTCGGCGCTATGTTGAACTTATGGTCGCTGTCCCCCTCTCAGCAGATTGCTGTGCAATCGCCTGCCGGGCAATGGTTGTGACCTTGTGTTTACGGGTCCTGACCACGGTTATTCCGTTCTGACGCATCAGACGACCAACACGACGATGGCCAACATTCAGACCGATCTCCTTCAGCTCTTCAGTCATGCGCGGTCGACCATAGCTGCCCGGGCTGAGACGGGACCGCTCCTTCCCTCTCATGTATTTTCAATACACTGCCGGGCAATGGATGTGCGCAAGCGTGACCAAGTCAGACCGCCGTCTTCGGCTGGCAGGACGGTTGCGGAATGCGCGTAGCCCGCTTGTGCTGACGCCCACAACATTGCACAACCGGTTGGCTGGGAAGCTGCACCTGTGTTCTTCCCCTCTCGTGCATTTTCAATGCACTGCCGGGCAGTGGATAAACCTAAATCTCATTGCTTTAGGCCCGCGAAGAACTGGGTGGCCCTTTTTAAGATCTCCCTCTTCTCCTTCAGGAGTCGGTTCTCCCGTCGAAGTCGATCATTCTCTTGAGCGAGGCTCAAATCCTCTTTCGACACCACGTCTGTATCTCGGTGCGCGGTGATCCATTTGTTCAGCGTCGACATCCCGACACCCAGATCGCCAGCCACCTGCTTGCGCGTCAGCCCACTGGTCAATGCGATACGCATTGCATCTTGGCGGAATTCGTCCGTTCGTTTCAGTCCCATAGTCCGTCTCCTTTGGTGCAGTAAATGCTATCAAAGGAGCGGCATCAAACCGCGACAGGTCCAGCTGCCGTGCCACCTACCAATGAGAACTTGGCTGAGGTAATGTCGCTCTCATCCGCAAAAAATGCATACCTTTGAATAGGCAGCGGAAGGAATCTGAGTTTCTTTTCAGTCATAAGGAGATTACATGCCTGACGCCGACAAGAGTCAACTAGACCGCTTCAAAGAAGCCGCCCGCGAGATCGGGACGGACGACGACGAAGCGAAGTTCAACGAGAAGCTAGGCAAGCTGGTCGCGCGTGAAAAGGTCAAATGCCTCGCCTGCGGTGGCACAGGCGTTATGCCCGTCGAAGACCGCAAGCACTTTCAAGACAGCGAAGACACGACCTGCAAAAACTGTAAAGGCGCAGGCGAAGTCTAGCCCTGCGTCACATCGGGTTTGTCAAGTATATAATCGCCAAAAAAAGGACCTCGTCAACCTGTCACTGACGTAATTCAGTGCGTCTCAAGCCGCCGAGATACCCCCTGGTCGTGGCTTGTTGAAAAACGGTTCAAAAAACGATTTTGGGATTTCACGATAACCTTGAATGTTGGGCGCGCGCGCCGTTGTGCCCGAGCAGTTTTTCACGCTCTCACTGACAAAAAAATCCGGACGCCCTAGCGCCCAGGGTATATTCCTTGAATGTTCTCTAACAAGCAGGCAAATAAACCAAGCAAGCAAACGCCACGAACTTTCTTGCCGCAACACCAGCTTAGTGTGTTACCGTCCTTCATGTAAGCGCCAAGCCAATCATCGGCCCATCCTTCGCCGTGAAGCTTGTGAAAACATGTGTTCGTGAAGGTCAGGCAATCGTGATCACCCCATGCGAAGGGCCTATCTCTCACGCTATCAAGATACGCGTTCAAGGCGCGCATCATGGCTGCCGACCCCATGCGACTTCTTTGTCAGCCAGGTCAGCAACAAAGCTGAACCCCGTGTCACCGGGGAAAAGTGCCTGCTGGCTTTCATGCGTGTACCGCTTGGCACGCGCGCGCTCCAACTCCACGAGCTTGCTGTCCACCAGCAAAGTAAATGCGCTTGTGTCGCCTGAATCCACCCCGTTCAGAGTATTCATAAGGCCGCTGAATACCTCGACAACATCGGCAACCCCGATCACCCCAAACATCACCCGGCACGCCCGGCCTTGATACGGTTCAATCAGCGCGAGTGAGACAACTTCACTGGAGATACCAGACAGTGTTATTTCAGCGCCAATCGCGGTCAGATCTCCGGCCTCGCCAAATTCGCCTATGCCAAGAAAGCCACCCGCCCCGGCGTATGTCTCACCTTCTATGGTTAGATCATTGTAACCCGTCCATATCCGCAGGGGCGACCATGAGCGGAGCACGAACAAGCGCCGCTTGCCCGCCCCAATACCGCACCAGTTGTTGGCCCACCTTAAGCGATGGAAGTCTCAAGGCTCGGTGTGGGCTGTGGAATACGAGGGCGCGCGCGTTGGTGATGTAAAGCGAGCTTTCAGCAAGGCAACAAGATCCGCCGAGCTAGAAGGCGTCACGCCGCACACGCTAAAGCACACAGCAATCACTTGGACCCTACAGGGTGGCGCTACTGTCTGGGATTGCGCAGGGTTCTTTTCGACCAGTGCAGAAACAGTAGAGCGCACTTATGGGCACCATGCTGCGGACTACCAAGAATCGGCCCTAAGAGCCGTGGAGAGACGGTGAAAATGGGTGTTTCTGTTACGCGTAACAGAAATTCTATTGCGCAAAGAATTCAAAACCCCTTGTTTATATGGTGCACCCGACAGGATTCGAACCTGTGGCCTCTGCCTTCGGAGGGCAGCGCTCTATCCAGCTGAGCTACGGGTGCATACCGTTCGCGAGATGCTTACGCCATGCTTACGCAAAATTTTCGTCGGCATGAAGAGCAAACCCGATATTCGCTCAAACCGTTGTTTAGTCACTTCTTTTTTCAACACCCTAAGACATCGCCAGATTTGACTTCCGCCCTCGGAGGGCGGCGCTCCATCCACCTGAGCTATGGGTGCCTCACAGTATCGAACTGACTGAACTGCGCTTACCGGACCTTCAACCTTATTGCATCAGAAACCAAGCCGTCTGCAAGGCGCTTTTCGCGTGATGACCTCCGAATTTTCGTTTTTCCATAGTAGGCAATAAAATTCGGAGGTCAATTTTGATGCAACTGCGCTGCAAACGCTTTTACTCGACGGCAAATACGTATGCGATCAACGCGTTGAAGGCCTGCAAATGCAAATCGCGGTTTGATAGCATAGGGCCTTCTGGCGAAAAACAGAACGTGTTGAATGTCATTGAGAACTGAGCCGGTATTTTCACCGAGATTTGACCCGCTGTTAGTTATGTATCGGTAGCTATGCTTTGGTCAATGTGGTGGCCTCCTTTGTGGTTTTCTTTGCGGCCTCTGAGCTGGTCTTGAAGCGGTAGCTGTCGTTGCCTGTTTCGAGGATGTTGCAGCGGTGGGTAAGCCGGTCGAGCAACGCTGTTGTCATCTTTGCATCCATTGCCCGGCAGTCGTTTTGTGCAGCAAAACGATGAGAGGGGCCAAAGACCTGGGCCCATTCACTGAAGCTGAGGTTGGTTGTGATGATGACACTGGTGCGCTCATAGAGCTTGCTCATAAGGTGGAACAGCAGTGCGCCGCCTGACGGGCTGAACGGCAGGTAGCCAAGCTCGTCCATTGCCCGGCAATGCATGTTTACATGCATGAGAGGGGAGGATGACCAAGTCGATTTTTGTGAGCATCTCAGCCATTCACTGACCGGCAGGGTATCGCGACGCGATGTCCCGAGAGGTTTCCCGGCCTTTCCGAGGGCCTTTTCCTGTTCCAATGCATTGACCAGTTCGACGGTGGAATAGAAGCGCACTTTGCGTCTGTGGTGCTCACCGATAGCGGTGGCAACATGGCTTTTGCCGGTTCCAGGTCCGCCAATCAGAACCACGTTTTCCGCATTCTCCCCTCTCGGCAGATTGCTTCGCAATACCCTGCCGGGCAATGTATGAACTCACTACGATGGAGTTGACGAACTGTGGCCTCATTGATGTCGCTCGACGCGCAGTCAAAACCCGTGAGGTCCTTATAGGATGGGAAGCGCGCCACCTTGGTGTGATAGGCAATGGATCGCACTTCGCGTTCCGCCATTTCCGCCTTGAGCAGTTGAGACAACATCGGGGTGGCCGCCTCAAATGCTGGAACACCTTGTGTAACCAGACCGTCAACCACTGCCCGACAGGGTATTGCGCAGCAATGCACGAAAGGGGGCATGCGCCATGTCGCACCAAAGGTGCGCAATTATAGATGCTCGCCTTTGGCGAGACGCAGCTTGAGACTGCGCAGCATGATGATAATGGAAGCTCCTGCAGGATCATGACGCATTGCGCTTGCCTCCTGCCTGTCTGAGGTCGTCATAGCGATCCACATTTGCCTTTGGGGCGGTTTCCAATGCAAGAGCATCCATTGCCCGACAGGCGATTGCAAAGCAATCTGCCGAGAGGGGGGCGGATCGATCTCTGGGTGATCTGTCTGCTTGGGATCGATCAGTCTATGCAACGGGTTCAGGATATGTGTCTTCGTCGGCACCCCAGCTTCCAGCGCCAGCTCAACTGCACGCAGGACGGCGCTTTCGTCGTGGTGTAAATGGCGCCAATCATAGATGACTTTGCCTGGCTTGCGATGGGATCGGTCAATGATGCGCTCATGTGTGCAGACGGTTTGGCCTTGAGCCACAATGACCAACCGTTCTGGGTAAACGCCTGATGTCATGGTACCCCTAATTGTTGGATGCTCGTCCCAAAAAAGTTAAGTAAATATGAGCTCTAGGCTGTATCGCTAATTACTGGACGGTTCATTCTGTGGATAAGATAAGCTCGCAGTAAACACGAAACTTACAGGGAACCGGACTTCTTGAGTGATAGATCGCTAAATCAGAAATTGGACAAAATGAGCGAAGCGATATTTGCACTGGATGCGGTTTCAAACCCTTGCGCACTGCTGGACAACAGATAGGTTTGTCTCAGGTTGTCCAGCCTATCGGGCTCAAGGAATTGATCAACTTCATTGGTGCCAAAAAACGTTTCTGATCTGTCTTTTAATATCGAAAGTTGTTGATCCACATCAATACTGCCGAAACTGGATGGCAATCGGAGTGCGCCTTCAAAGGCTTGTCGCAACGGTGGTGAGGCCATGATCGAAAACCATTTGCTATCGTTGCTGGACCCCCCCTCGGCTAATTGGGTCAACTCGCGTTCGAGTGAAAGAGCCACTCGCATCGCGGGGTCACGTTCACCCACTTGGATCTCAAATTGCCTGTCAAGATAGTTCCGCGTGACCTGTTCGACAAATCCCTCGGGATAAGTCCGTGTCGTTACAGGCTCTTTGAAGTTGAAGAGATTGAACAGCGCCGAATATGGTTCGGCAGTAAGAACATTCACTGCAGAGTTTGGGTCTTCAGGGTCGGAGGTCAACACTCTCTCGACGACCTGTTTAGAAGAAAGTGTACTCGGAATTCCGTACAGGTCTCTAGACGCTTGCAATAGCGCTTCAGCATCCAGAACCTGTTCCGGGGTATCGAGCAGATTGTCATTTTCCACTGCGGCGTTAACAAATGCCTCCAACGTTCCTTGTTTGAACACAGGATCGCCTGCCGTATCGACAACAGGATCACCGAGGTCGTCCAGCACAGGCGTATTGAAGTTGAACGCGGCGGCGAACAAGGCAAACCGCTCATCCTCCAAGGTATTGGCAAAGGATGCATCATCATTCAGATCCGACTGCAAGACATCCGTCAAAAAATCTGCAGTATAGACGTCGTCCAAATCGAATATTGCGAGCGCTTCCTCAAGCATTTCGGGTTCTGCAAGCAGTTGTTCTGTTGTCGTGACGTCATCGAAAGTGCCGGAAAAAACATCAACGATGTCATCCAGCCGGCTCCGGTCTTGTTCCTTCTGAAAGAAATTGAAGGTTTCTGCAAAATCAACAAGTCTTGAATCAGGCATTCTATTTGCGAATGAATTCTCGTCCGACAGGTCCGATTCCAATACCTGCTTGAGAAAATAGGTATTGGATATATTCCCTTCCAGGCCGAACTTCTCAAGTGAGGCGCGCAACAAACCCCTGTCAGCCAACAGATCATCTGCACTCTGGAGTCCCTGCATACTCACTGTCAATTCATCAGCGCTCTGGGCCTCCAGCAGGCGCGCACCGCCTTCACCTGCAAAGTTAAAGGTTTCGGCAAAGGCAAGATATCTTTTGTCCGCCAGACGGTTTGCCAACGACCTGTCGTCTTCGAGGTCGGAATCGAGAATTCTTTTTAGGAAGGCGATGTTGCCGAGATCTTCATCCAGACCGAAGGCTCCCAGCGCGACTTTCAACAGGGTTCGGTCTTCCAGGAGTTCGTCGGAGGTCTGAACGTCTTTCATGCGCTCTGCGAATTGCGTTGTTTCACGCGTCGTCAGAGGGTTTTGCTCAAAGAGGCTTTGTTGTTGCTCGCGCGTTCGCTGCAAAAACGCATAGCCTGCAACGCCGGACCCGAAAACTGTTGGAACAAAAGTCACCACTTACCTCCATGCAATCAGAAAACTTCCAAAGTACACCTTAAACCATCTCGAGCCGACACGATGAAACCTGTGTCTTCTCCACCTGGAGCATGGTGGTACCGCAAATAAGTTAAGGTTCATTAAACTTTATCGCTCGAATGGGATGACCGTTCCGAGCCCAAACTTACATATTGCAAGCTGACGATTTCGTTGTCTCTAATGGCATGTACGCTTGTAGCCCTGAGCAGCTTGGCCCTTAAAATCGTGCGAGGAAATTTCGACATGCCACTGCGCCATACCCCTCAGCCCAGTTTTCTAAATGTGACCAATTGGGAGTATATTTGGCAATAGCTTCTGAATTCCAAAACTTTAACATACCGTCACTCGGCACTTCATCTGTTTCGGATGCGATACCAATAAAGACAATTAAATCAGGGTCATCGTCATTGAGTGCAGCATCAGAAGCAAGTATCAGTATTTGACGCGTGCCGCCAGCGCCGAAGACCTCAGCGCACAGGTTGAGGCAGATTTCGGGCAACTCGACCCGGCCTTTTGGCAAAGCACGTCAGATGTCAACGTGATCCACGCCATTTTCCCGAAATTGATCGAGTTCAAGAATAGTGAGACTTGGGATTGGGAGCTTTCCTCTGCTGAAAGCATCGAGCAGGTCGATGAGTTGACGATCCGGTTCAAGCTGAAGCCGGGGTTGATGTGGACAAATGGCTACGGCGAGGTCACAGCGGAAGATGTTGAGTATTCATTCGAACGCTTCAATAACGAAGCACTTGCGGCATCAAATGCAGGCGACTGGGCACCTCTCAAAGACGTTGAAGTGGTCGACACGTATACTGGCCTGATCCATCTGAATGAACCTTTTGCCCCGATCTGGTGGAGCACGCTTCCCTATGCAGCCGGGTCGATCATCAGCAAAAAGGCAACCGAAGAACAAGGCGGTACTTTTACGACGGCACCGAAAGCCACAGCAGGCCCTTACAAAATCGATCGCTGGGACCAGGGACAGCGCACTGTCCTGGTTGCTCATGAGGGTTGGAACGGCGACACGACGGTCCAGACCTGCATCGTGCATCTTGTGCGCCATTCCCTGAACTTCTGCGGCTGGAAGGACCGCAAGAATGTCGCCAAGGATTTGAAGCGGGTTTACTCCCCTGCCTGGCAGGTGATGTTTACATCACCGAGAAGGAGGCCACCGGTGACGGTGAGGCTGAAAAGGCTCTGGCTGACTTTGAGGCTGAATGGGGCCAGAAATATCCTTCAATCGCCCCAAGTTGGCGTCGGGCATGGCAAGAAGTGATCCCGTTCTTTGCCTTCCCGCCTGCCGTGCGCAAAATCATCTACACCACCAATGCCATCGAAAGCCTTAACCGCGTCATCCGAAAAACCACCAAAACACGCGGCAGCTTTCCAACAGATGATGCCGCACCCAAGCTGATCTATCTGGCGATCCGCAGCTTCGAGAAGGCTGGTAGGTGCGTCAGACAATTGGTGGACGCTCGAAATCGGTTCGCTATCCTATACCCAGAACGGTTCAGCAAATAACCCGTCTCAACCGCATGAGCTGAGCCTCATACACAGAGTTTCGGATACTCTCTGGCGAACCCGTTTTTGCCGTGACAATCCTCTTGGGTTTTCAGTTTATCCCCCGTATTCGGCATCTGCCATAAAAGCGTTTCCACCTCTTCGATACACGATCCTACACAAGTGCGGCTATCACGCCATCGGGAGCCATGCCGCCAAGTCAAATTGCTGCGCAAATTCGCCGCCTATAAGTAGGTTTAGACGATCATGCACTCGCCCGATCTGAGCTTCGTCGATGCCTGCCCGTTATGAAATCGACCGACGGAGTTCGCCGCCTCAGGCCCGCATCACGCCACCTGAAACTCCGTTCACGTGAGGGCGCCAGTCGCGCGCATGCGGGCGATTTCTGCCGCATCATAGCCCAAATCGCTCAAAATCGCCTCGGTATCTGCGCCAATTGGCTTGGGCGATGTTGGGCGTGACGGCGCGCTGCGACTAAAGCGCGGGGCGGGGCTTGCCTGCGGGACGTTTTGGTCTTGGTAAAAACCGCCCCGCTCTACGTTTCGGGGGTGCAACGGGGCCTCCCTAAAATCCAGAACCGGCGCGACACAGGCGTCGCTTCCCTCAAACAGTGCCACCCAGGCATCGCGCGTTTTTGTCTTGAAAACTCTGGCAAATTCCTCACGGTCCGTGGCCCATCTGGCGCGATCATTCTGCGCCGTTGGACCGGGATGAGGCAACCCAGCCTTTTCAACAAGCTGTGCAAAAAACTGTGGCTCCAGCGCTCCGACGGAAATAGATTTCCCATCTGCGCATTCATAACACCGATAAAACGGGGCACCTCCATCGAGCCAATTGGCCTCTCGTTCCGGGCGCCATGTTCCCTGTGCTTGCAAAGAATGCAGCAACCCCATCATAGCAGGTACACCATCGCACATGGCCGCATCCACCACCTGACCCTTGCCGGAAATACCGCGTTCAACAAGTGCAGAGAGCAGCCCGAAGATCAGAAACATTGCCCCACCGCCATAATCCGCGACCAGATTGAGCGGCGCGACGGGGGGATGACCCGCCGGACCGATGGCGTGCAACGCACCGGTCATCGCAAGGTAATTAATGTCGTGTCCGGCCGTCTGCGCCAAGGCCCCCTCCTGCCCCCAGCCGGTCATGCGCCCATAGATCAAATGATCATCACAATCTAGCGGGCCAAGACCCAGACGTTCCATCACACCGGGGCGAAACCCTTCAATGAGGATATCGGCCTTTGCGATCAAACTCTTGGCCGCGTCCCGCCCCTCAGAAGATTTCAGATTAAGCGCGACGCTGTGTTTGCCCCGTCGGTTAATATCCGTGGGATCGGCGGGGGCGGAGGCGCGGTCGATTGTGATCACACGAGCGCCCATATCCACAAGAAGCTGCCCAGCCAGAGGTGCCGGCCCCAGCCCGGAAAACTCCACAACGCTCAGCGATGCAAGCGGACCACTCATTCGGCCATATGACAGGCCACGCATGCGCCGCGAATATCGCGCATTTCGGGGCGGGTCTGGCTGCATATATCAGCCGCCAAGGGGCAACGTGGATGATAGGCGCACCCTGTCGGCGGATTGATCGGGTCGGGGATTTCACCGGTCGGCGGGGGGACTTCGCGCCCGAACTGTCCCAATTGCGGTGCGGCGGCCAGCAACATCTGCGTGTAGGGGTGTTTGGGATCATCAAACAGCGCATCCGGACCCGCCTCCTCAACCAGACGGCCGAGATAAAGCACACCGATCCTATCCGCCATATGCTGCACCACGGTCAGATCATGGCTGATGAACAGATAGGTTAGGCCAAATTCATCCTTCAGATCGCTCATCAGGTTCAAAACCTGCGCCTGAACCGATACATCAAGTGCTGAGGTCGGTTCATCACAGACAATCAGTTTCGGCTCAGAGGCCAGCGCGCGCGCAATGCAAATACGTTGGCGTTGCCCCCCGGAAAATTCATGCGGGAACTTGCCCGCATCGCGCGCGGATAACCCGACCTGTTCCAACAGGCGTTCGGCCATCCCATCGGTATTGCCACCGCGCGCGGCCACGGGTTCAACAATCACATCGCGCACCCGCCAACGCGGATTGAGCGAGGCAAACGGGTCCTGAAAGATCATCTGGATGTCGCGCCGGACGGCGTCGACCTTGGCGGCATCCTTTTCGCGCGCGAGATCCGTGCCGCGTATCTCAACCGACCCCTTTGACGGGCCGAGCAGACCAACGAGCATTTTGCCGATGGTTGATTTTCCCGAACCACTTTCCCCGACCAGCGCGTAAACGCTGCGCTCTTCGATCTGGAAACTGACGTCGGAAACGGCAGTAAGATAGGCCTTCTCGCGCCGCTCCACTACCCGGTTGAGCCAGGGTTTAGAGACGTCAAAAATACGGGTCAGATTGCGAACATCCACAAGCGCCATCAGGCCACCGCCTCCCGTTCCATCGGGAACCAGCAGGCGGCGCGCCCTGTTCCATCCTCAATGCGCGGACCCGGCGCGCTGCGACATCGATCCTGTGCGCGCGGACAGCGTGGATGAAAAGCGCAGCCCTCCGGTAGCGCGTCCAATTGCGGCATCGCGCCCGGAATTTGATGCAAGCGATCCTTGCCGCGCGAGGCTAGCGGGGTCGAGCCCATCAGACCGTCGGTATAGGGATGATACGGCGTGGTCAGCACATCGCGCACCGCTCCAAGCTCGGCCAATTGTCCCGCATACATCACCGCCACCCGGTCGGCGGCCTCGGCAATCACACCCATGTCGTGGGTGATCAGCATCACCGCCGTGCCACGCTCGCGGCAAAGCTTTTTCAACAGCGCAATGATCTGAGCCTGCACGGATACATCGAGCGCCGTGGTCGGTTCATCCGCGATGATCAGCGAGGGTTCTGCACAGAGCGCCAGCGCGATCACCACCCGTTGGCGCATGCCCCCGGAAAACTCATGCGGGTAACTGCCTACGCGTTCACGGGCGCCGGGGATGCCCACCTCCTCCAGTGCGGCGACGGCGCGGTTTTCGGCCTCCCGGCGCGAGATATCAAGGTGCGCCAGCATGGTTTCGGTGAGTTGATCGCCGATCCTGAGCAGCGGGTTGAGCGAGGTGAGCGGGTCCTGAAACACCATGCCGATTTCCTTGCCGCGCAGACGCCGCATGTCTTCGCCCTTCAGATGGTCAACGCGCGTCCCCCGCACCCATATTTCACCCTGGGCGATATGGGCAGGCGGGCTGAGCAGGCCAATTACCGCGTTTCCGGCCATGGATTTCCCCGCACCGGACTCGCCCACCACGCCCAGCACTTCGCCTTCAGCGATGTCATAACTGACGCCATTGACGGGTCGTAAAATGCCGTGGCGCGTCGGGATTTCGACCGTCAGATCGCGGATGGAGAGGATGGTGTCTGTCATGTGGGTACTCTGTCGCCATCTGCTCCGGGGGCAGAAATCACGAGGAACCGGACGTCGCTTTGGCTGTCGTTTCGGGCTTGATGCGCTTGCTGAGGCAAGACCGGCAGCGCGTCATTTGGCGTCAGCCGGTGCATTTCTCCTTCGACCTCCATGCTCAATTCCCCTTCGATTACATAGAATAACTGGTGCGCTTCTTGATGAAAATGTCTTACCTCTTCCGCATTGGGGGGCATCCTTTCCTCGATGACCGAAAGGCCTAGCGTGCCCATCAGACGCCACCCCTCACAGACCTCGCCCCAAGTGTAATGGGGCGCGCTCTGCCGGTTGAGCACAGTCTGTGAAGCGGAGGTCATCACCGCAACCTCGGGTTCAGCGCGTCGCGCAACCAATCACCCAGCAGGTTCACCGATAGCGCCAGTGCCAGCAGTGTTGCGGCAGGGAAGAGCAAAATCCACCATTCACCCGAGAACAGGAACCCCTGCCCGATGCGGATAAGCGTCCCAAGGGAGGGTTGCGTGGGCGGTGCGCCGACGCCGAGGAAGCTGAGCGTGGCTTCGGCGATGATCGCCAAAGCCAGCGAAATCGTCGCAATGACCAACACGGGACTAAGCACATTGGGCAGGATATGACGCAGCATGATCGCGCCCGAACCGCGCCCGATCAAACGGGCGGCCTGCACGTATTCCTTGTTCTTCTCCACCAGTGTCGCACCGCGCACCACGCGGGCAAACTGCACCCAATCGCTGAGACCAATCGCGATGATCAGCACCCAGATTGCCATCTGATCGCGGTATTCTACGGGGGTGATACCCTTGGCGACGCCAAAGATCAGCATCGCCACAAGGATCGCCGGGAAGGTCAATTGCACGTCAGCCACGCGCATGATGATCGTCTCGACCCAGCCGCCAAGATAGCCCGCGAGCAGCCCAAGCGTCACGCCGAGAACCATCGCAAACAGCACCGCGGCCGCCCCCACAAAAAGCGAAATCCGCATGCCATAGAGGATCGTGGAAAACACATCGCGCCCCTGATCGTCGGTCCCGAGCCAGAAGGTTTCACCGGTAAACGCGTTGGGTTCCATCGGGGCGGAAAACCCGTTCATCAGGTTCAGCGAGCCGGGATCAAACGGGTTATAGGGTGCAATCAGCGGGGCAAAAACCGCGCAGAGCATCATGATCAAAACCATCGTTGCGGAGACGATCGCGACGGGGGACTTCTTGAACTGATAGGCGAAATCGCTGTCGAGTGCGACGCGCAGGCGCGAGCGTTCCTCTGGTTTGACGGGCGTATTTTGGGAAATGTCAGCCATCAGTGCGCCGCCGTTCTATCCGCGCGCAACCGCGGATCAATTGCAAAATAAAGAAGATCCACCAGCAGGTTAATACCCACAAACATCACTGAAATCAGCATCAGATACGCGGCCATCACGGGGATATCCACGAATTGGATCGCGTTAATGAACAACAGACCCACGCCCGGCCATTGGAACACGGTTTCAGTGATGATCGCAAAAGCGATGATCGAACCGAGCTGCAAACCGGTCACCGTGATCACCGGCACCAATGTGTTTTTCAGCGCATGGCGGAAATTCACCGCACGATCCCGCAAGCCCCGCGCGCGCGCGAAACGGATGTAATCCTGCCGCAGGACTTCGAGCATCTCGGACCGGACCAGACGCATGATCAGGGTCATTTGATAGAGCCCGAGGGTGATGGAGGGTAATATCAACGCCTTGAGCCCGCTTTCCGTCAGGAATCCGGTTGTCCACCATCCGATCTGGACGGTGTCGCCGCGCCCGAAGCTGGGTAGCCACCCAAGTTCGACAGAAAACAGATAAATCAGGAGAATCCCGATCAGGAAGGTGGGTAAGGACACCCCAATCAAGGAGACGGACATGATGGTATTGGCCGCAACGCCATTACGCCGGATCGCGGTGAAAACCCCGAGCGCAATGCCAATGCTGATCGCTAGAAATCCCGAGACGGCGGCCAGTTCCAGCGTTGCCGGTGCGCGTTCCACCAAAATGTCGGAAACCGGGCGGCCCTGGCGGTAGCTGACCCCGAAGTTCCCCTGCGCGGCCCCTTTGAGGAACTTGTAATATTGCACCGGAAACGGCTGATCGAGGCCAAGCTGTGTGCGCAACCGTTCGATATCTGCCTGCGTGCGTTCCTGCCCCAGCATGTTGTCCACCGGGTCACCAACAAAGCGAAACATGGAAAAGGCCACAAGCCCCACGACAAGCAGCACAATGGCAGATTGGAATACACGTTGGATGACATAGGCTAGCATAGGGTCATATGTTTCCTGTGGCTGGCGGGGTCAAGCGCGAAACCCGCATGGCTCAATTGACGGTCACCCAACGCAGGATAAAGAAGTTGTCCGGACGCTGTGTCAGATCGATATTCGCCTGTGTTCCCCAGACCAGCGGCTGCACGTAAAGCGGCACGTAGGCGACCTCATCCTGAAGGATCTTGGCGCTTTCATCCAGCATGGCCTGTCGTTCCTTATCGTCGATTTCTGACTGGATCATCGGCAATAATTCATCAATGCGGGCGTTGGAATATCCACCGAAATTCCATGAACCCAACTTCTTTTCTTCATTCGGTGTGCTGGCCAGGAAGCGGATCGGGTGTTCGGCGTCAAAGGTCCCTGGAGACCAGCCAAGCAGGTACATGTCAAAATTATCCGCGCGCAGTTCCGTCCAATAGTTCTGTACCGGCATGGCATCAAGTGTCGCCTTGATCCCGACCTGTGCCAGCATGCCCGTGACCGCCTGACACACGGCCTCATCATTCAGATAACGATCGTTGGGGCATTTGAGGCCCATCGAAAAACCCTCCGCATGTCCGGCCTCCGCCAACAGCCCCCGTGCCGTGTCAGTATCATATGCGGGACGCGCCGCCAGCGCCGGGCTGAAACCGCGCATCGCGGGGCTGACCAATTGGCTGACGTCTTCGGCATTACCGCGCATGATGGTTTGCAGGATCGCAGGCACGTTAACCGCATGGGCCACGGCCTCGCGCACCCTCACATCCGCGAAAGGGTTCTTGTCTTGCATTTCGACCGAGTATTTCAGCGTCGCCGCCTCATGGGGAAACCCCAGCATGATCACGCGCGCCTCGATGCCTTGGATCACCTTCACACCGTCATTTGACGCAAGCCGCGCCGTGTCCTGGATGGGCACCGGATTGATGAAATCGACATCGCCTGAAAGCAAGGCCGCCACGGCCGTTGCGGAATTCTGGATCGGGGTCAGTTCGGCGCGGGTGATATTATGCTCGACCGTGTCCCACCATGCGTCAAACGGTTCCAAAACGGTGCGCAGACCGGGTTCGCGCGCCACCACCTTGAACGCGCCAGTGCCATTGGTATTGAGCGTGGCGTAATTGCCGTTGTCCTTGTCGGGACGCAGGGCGTTATTGGCTTCGGCCCAGCCGGAATCCAGGATCATCCAATTGGCAATGCTGTCGGGGAAAATCGGGTTAGGAGCAGTGGTCAGGATATCGACGGTGTAATCATCCACCACCCGAACGTCGGAGACAGGCGCGAACCAACTGCGCGTGTCAGCGGCCTCATCAGCGGCGCGCTCATAGGAAAACAGAACGTCCTGCGCGTCAAATGCGCTGCCATCGTGGAAGGTCACGCCTTGGCGCAGGGTAAATCGCCAGCCCTCGCCAGCGCCAATCGGTTCCCAGGATGTGGCAAGGGCAGGCTCAATGCTCATGTCCTTGCCGCGCCGCACCAACCCCTCATAGACGTTGTTCAAAAACCCGAGCACGGGCGCGGAGTTGACGGCATGCGGGTCCATCGTCTGGGGGTCTGTCGTTTCGGCCCATTTGAACTCTTCCGCGCCCAGCGTCGGAGCAACTGCAACGAGAAAAGCGGCCAGTTGAACAGAGCGGAGCATGGCGAGACCCTTAATTATTCTGAAAAACCGCAGGGCGCAGACTAGATCAGCCTGCGCCACTGCATAATGTGACAACGCGCCATTTGTAGGGGCGCGTCGGCCTTAGTTCATCTTAAAATATTTGATCTTTGGCGAATCTTCGGCCTCAACAACCGTATCCACGCCGGATTTCATGCCCCAATTCAGGACCTGATGGTGGATTGGGATGTAGATCTTTTCATCCTGAACAACCTGCCAAATTTCCGCAATGTCTGAATCCCGCGCGTCCAGATCGGTGTTGGAGGCAAGGCTCTGTATTTTGGCGTTCAGATCATCGTTGGTATATCGCGTCGCATTCCAGGAGCCGTATTTATCGTCACGACCGTGCACAAGGAAGTTAAACACGTATTCGGAATCATACGTCGGCACACCCCAACCCAGCATGTAGAAATCTGTTTCCAGATTGCTGAGCAGCGGGAAATGCTGCGCCTTGGGCTTGGCATCAAGGTTCACCGTGATCCCGATCTGCGCCAACATGCCGACCGACGCCTGACAAATCGCCTCGTCGTTGATGTAGCGGTCATTCGGGCAATCAAGCTGGATGGAGAAACCATCGCCATATCCGGAATCCGCCATCAGGGTTTTCGCCCTATCCAGATCGGTGACCGAAGAGGCATCCATCTCTGCGTCCCAACCGTTCACGAAGGGCGGTGCGATCATGCCAGCCGGCGCCGATTGGCCGCGCATCACGACCTGTTTGATCGCATCACGGTTGATGGCAAGGCTCATCGCTTCGCGCACACGCACATCGGCCAGCGGATTGGCACCCTCGACGTTGTCATTTTTCAGATCGGCGTCGCCTGAGTTCATCCCAAAGAAGATCACCCGGTTTTGGGGTGCTGTGCGCACGTCCAGCCCATCGGTGCTTGCGACGCGCTCAAGGTCCTGCACCGGCACGTCCTGAATGAAATCAACCTCGCCCGACAAAAGCGCTGCAACACGGGTCGCGGCATTCTGGATCGGCGTGTAAATGATTTCGCTCACCTCGAGCGGGAATTCATCCGCACCCCAATAGGTTTCATTCAGGCTCAACACGGTCTTTACATCCGGCTCGCGGCTGACCAGCTTGTAAGGACCTGTACCATTTGCATTTTTCGCGGCAAACGTATCTTCACCGCCCTCGTAATCCTGCACTTTGGTGGCGTTATTTGCCTCTGCCCATTCCTTGTCCATGATGAACATATTGGTCAGGTTGTTGGGCATGATCGGGTTCGGACCGTCGGTCACGATTTCGATGGTATAAGCGTCAGGCGCGCGCACTTCGGAGACGGAGGCCAGCAGCTCTTTGTAATCTGAATCCTCGGTCATGGCGCGTTCGAGGCTGAATTTGACATCTGAACTGTCAAAGGCCGCACCATCATGGAAGGTCACCCCTTCGCGCAGCGTAAAGACCCAAACATTCGGGTCCTCTTCAGACGGCTCCCATGCCGTGGCCAGTGCCGGAACGATGGCACCGGAATGATCGCGCATGACCAGCGGTTCCATAATCTGATGCGCCAAAGCGGAGGTCGGCCCTTCGTTTTGCGCATGTGGATCCAATGTCAATGAATCGCCCGCACGCGCCCAACGCAGCGTTTCGGCGCTGGCCAAGGCGGTGCTGGACAGCAGGACCGCAACAGATAGCAATGAGGTGGTAAATTTCATGGTGTTCTCCCCTATTATTTTTCTGGCGCCAATGTTTGGGACGACGCGACATTTGGCAAGCCCCTTCTGCAAGCCAAACCCGAACGCCCTTGATCACATTAAAGAAAATTTAGCGTTGCACAGAAATCAGGCGGCGCCGGGGATCAGAATCTGACGGCTGCCTTCCTCAAAGGCTTTCATAGACAAAGGCCAGACCGTTCCCGGCCAGCGCAATTCCATCTCCAGCTTTCGTGGACGATAAACGGCTGTATAAAGAGTTCCGAAACCCGCATGAAAAGCGGTCGAATAGAGCGGCGGGCGCAGGAACGCACCGATGAATTTCTCCTCCGGGTCGCGGTGCAGGGTGAGCCTTTGCAGCAGATATCTTTCCCGTTCCACAGTAGCCGTAAAACGCGCGTGGCTGACCCATTCGACGTTTTCCTGATGGTTCGTCGCCACGGCCGCATGGGTGATTAACGCGGGCCGGTCGGGCGCCATCATCGCCGTCAGATATTGCCGTTTTTTATCCAACACGGTCACGTTATAGCTCATATGTGTCGGCACGCGGGCCAGCACCTCGCCCGCTTCCTCAGCCGTGGTGCAGGTTTGCAGCACATAGCGCAGGATCAGCGGCACGCCAAAACCGTCCCCGACGACGCGCCGCCCGCCAAAGGTCAATGAAATCGCAAGTCCCGCACCATTGACCCCGTCCACCAACCCCCAGAGCCCGTCCGATGTACCCATGACCTGGCGGCCCTGCCATTTGGTATGCAAAACCAGACTGTCAAAAGCGTTGGGGTTATAGTCATAATTGCGCACCATCACGGGTTGTTTTCCCGGCCAGATCGCCTGTGAACACCCCGCCAGATAGGGGGGCGGGCAATAGAATGACAGGAACCGCGCGGCCAGATCGCCACCGCCTGCCAATTCACACAGCTCTTCGTAAAGCGGGACGATTTCCGGCATATGCTGTTTCAGAGCGCGGCGGGATTCAGCATAGGTCGGGCGGGTGCTTTCGCCCTCCTTGAGCCACCAGCGCTTATAATCCGGCCAATACTGCGCGAAAAGCCCGGACCATTTCGGCCCGGGCATATCTTCACTAATTGCGCGCCATAACATGGGGTGCGCGATCCTTTCGCGTTACAGAATTTTGAACGCCGGGTCCGCGAATGCCGTCGCCGTTGGCAATGGTTTGGCGGTCACGGTTTGCTTGATGCCGTGGATCCACTTTTTCGCACGTTCATTCAACTGGAAACTTTTCGTCATGGAACGACCGCGCGTCACCAGGATGCCGATGTCGGCCCCCTCATAGCGATAATCCCCCGGTTGCAGGATGCGCAGGAAGAAAGCCTCGTTTTCGGACTCAACGGCGCGGCGGTGATAATCGAACCGATCATAGACCACCCGCCCGTCTTCCAGCATTTTATAGATGCCGGTTTCCGGTGCCTCCGTGCAGATGTCAACGCTGTCGTCCGTGTGTTTGATCACCATCTGCGACCAACTATCGATCATGCTCGGGTCCGCCCAGCGGTCATTCAACTCGGTCGTGTCCAGAGCGAATTTCTTCTTTGAGAACTCTAGCAGGTGGAACAGGAACAACGGCGCGTCCGCATGGGCAAAGGCCGCATGATTGGTCATCGACGACGCCCCGGTAATACGTGGGTTCAACTCTCCCAGCCAGAGATCACCGGTTTTCTTGTCAATCAGGAAATCCAATTCGAAATACCCGCGATAGCCTTCCTTGCGCAGTTGTTCCCCGAATTTGAACGTCAATTCGCGGGCTTTCTGGCGGACCTTGGGCGGGAACGCGGTGGAGAGGATTTCATTGCCACACCAGCCTCCGCGGTAAGGCGTGAGTTCCTTGAACCCCACCAGTTCCGTCATCAGCGGGCCGACAATCGTGCCTTCCTTGGTCGCGCAGGCCTCAATCGCGGAGCCCCGGCAATCGATCCGCTTCATGATCTTGATCTCACCTTCACCGATAATCTCATGTTCGTGACGGCGGAAATCGGCCTCGGATTTGATGAAGAAAGTCGTGTGACCAGAATCGCCAAAGGCCGATTGCAACACCAGATCATGCCCGATCCCGGCCTTCTCGCAGGTCTTTTTCAGATCGTCATAGGATTTGACCTCGGCCAAAACGTTGGGCACGGAGGGCACACCCGCCTTGTTACCGATGCGCACGGTTTCGATCTTGTTGTCCATCTTGGTACGCAGCTTGGCCTTGGGGAACCAGACGTCCGCGCCCAACTCCTTGGACAGCCGCTCGGTCTCAGCGTCAAACATCAGAAACACGAATTTCGGCTTGCCCCCCCGGCGCTTGATGAAGTCGATGACTTCCTTGTGCTGGAGCAGATAGTTGTTGATGTCCTCAATGGACTGAAATTCCGCATGCGGTTGCTCGGACGGACAAAACACGTTGGGGTGCTTGCCACCGTAGCAATCAATGTAGCAGATATATTTGAAATTCTTCACCCATTCGTCCAACCCCAGAAGGTTGAAATTCGTGGCTGAGATGAAATAGACCGGGTCCTCGTTGCGGTGAAAATACCGCCGGATTTCCGAGATGTTCTTCAGAACCGTCGTGGTCATGTGATCTGTCCTCTCTGTTGGTTTATTCTGCCACTTGGGCAAGTTTTTTTGTTATTGGTTTCGCGTCTACGAGCGTTTGAAGCGCTTCTTTTGTGAACACCCTGAGCCCGAGGTCAGGGCGGTATCCGTGGATTTCGCTGACGTCCAGCGCCAGCATGAAGGCCAGGATTTCTTTACTCACAACCTGTCCCGGCACCAAGATCGGGAAGCCGGGGGGATAGGGGATGATGAAGCTGGCCGAAACGACCTCCTCGCCCGCCTCCAACGCCTCCCCCAGCGAGCCGTTGATATCGAGATAGTCACATTTCTCCTCGTCATAGGCGAGGAAGAAGGCGGAGCGAATATCCCCCTCCCCGGTCACATCACATTGACGGAATGCATCGTGGAACCGGCTGAAATCCGGCAGCGGCGGCAAATCCTGCATCAGCGCTTTGACGCGGCGATCAAAGGACAGGCGCTCCATGCGGCTCGCGTCATCCAGACGTTCGTCGATGGATTTTGCAATCTCCACCAACACCTCAATCAGATAGGCAACCGAGGAGCGCGTTGTGCCAATGTTGGTCATGAACAACACCGTATTGCGCGAGGTTTTATTGATCTGGATACCGTATTTATCCATCAGGATATCGGTCTTGAACGTATCACCATCCCAACCGGTTCCGCCGACCGCGAGCGTCACGCGGGTGGCATCGAGCACGAAATCATCCTGCTCCCAGCAGTCCCACATATCGGTCCAGCCCTGTTCGGCGTCATAGTAACTCGTGACACCGGATTGACGGTGATGATCGGGGATCATATCGCCCGCTGTCAGCACCTTGAAGTATTTTTGCAGCAATGGATGGGTCGTGATCGCACGCCGCATGGACATAGCGGCTTCAATCTGGCGCTGTACGAATTCATACCCTTCAAGCTCGACCTGTCGGCGCCCCACATCAAGCGATGCGATGATCTGGTAGTTTGGGGAGGTCGAGGTATGGGTCATATAGGCTTCATGGAACGCCTGCTCCACTTCGCCTTTGAAATCCTGATCGTTCACGTGGATCATCGAGCCCTGGCGCAGCGAGGTCAGCGTCTTATGCGTCGATTGCGTTCCGTAGGCCCGGACCCGCGCGTTGGGGGGCGGAATTAACCGCGTGTCCAGAAGCTTCTCGTCATCACAACCCTCAAGCAAGGATTGCTGAGCCTCATAGAGACGCGCATGCTGGTCGCTGCGGAATTTTACACGTAAATTATTGGCCGCCGCCATTGCCGTGCGTTGACGGTACGTTGGATTGAAGCGGGCAAAAGCAAACCATGCCTCGTCCCACAGGAAGATCAGGTCCGGTTTGATCGCCAGACATTCTTCCATCACGCGCTCGACGTTGTATACCAGCCCATCAAAGGTGCAATTTGTCAGCAACAGCATGCGCACCCGGTCCAGCTTGCCTTCGGCTTTGAGCTTGAGCAGCTGGTGTTTGATCTCACGCAGCGGCACCGCGCCATACATCGAATATTCATTGAGCGGATAGCTGTCGAGATAACAGACCTGCGCACCGGCCAATACCATCCCGTAGTGATGGGATTTGTGGCAATCCCGATCCACCAAAACGATGTCACCCGGTCGCACCAGCGCCTGCACCACGATCTTGTTGCAGGTCGATGTGCCGTTGGTGGCAAAGAACGTCTGTTTGGAGCCAAACGCCCGCGCCGCCAACTCCTGTGCCTCCTTGATCGGACCATGCGGTTCCAGCAAACTGTCCAGCCCGCCCGAGGTTGCCGAGGTTTCGGCCAGAAAGATATTGGGCCCATAAAAGGCACCCATGTCCTGTATCCAGTGACTGCGCGTGATCGATTTGCCGCGGCTGATCGGCATGGCGTGGAAAACACCCGTGGGCTGTTTGGAATATTCCACCAATGCGGTGAAAAACGGCGTCTTATTGCGCGCCTGCACCCCCCTGATGATATTGAGGTGCAGCTCCATGAAGTCTTCCTGATTGTAGAAAACCCGCCGACAAATACCCAGATCCAAGCCCGCGATTTCCTCGACGGAACGCTCCGTCACAAGATAGGCGTCCAGTTCGGGGCGCACCTTGGCCACCAGACGGCACAATTCCGGGCCATAATTTTCCGGCTGCATGTTGTCGATTTCTTCCTGCCCACCGGCGCGGTTGAGATAGCGCGCCAGCATATTCTGATCCATCTTGGATTTCAGGACCAGACCCGGACGCACCACAATCGCCTGGATGTTATGGTTGAACAGTACCGCCACAAGCGCATCTTCAAGGCTCGGAACGACAACGGCTTCGTAGATAAAGGGATCTTCCGAGCGCCGCATCCGGGTGACGTTGTTGCGCAACCAACGTTCCTGATGCTCGTTGACATTGTCGACGATCAGGATTTCGAAATACGGCTTGGCCATCGCGCGCGCTTCGGGCGGCAACATCGCCTCATCATCTTGTTCGTCTTTATCCACGCTGTCCCGTTCCAACGGGATGTGACGCCGCCGATACGCGCCGGTGGTCAGCGCGCGGGTGACGCGCCCGACCGCAAAAGCCAGATCCTCGAAAGATCCATGGTCGAACTGGCGACGCAGATGATCGAAAGCCGACATGCCCGGAAACGCCCAATAAGGCTCGATCACCGCAAGCGAGGCAAAGAGTTCCTTGATCGTCTTGCGCAAGCTGGCCAGCTGTTTTGGTTTTGGATCCCGTGTGAGCGCCGCGGAGGCTTCGCGCAACGCGCTCCACCGGTCCGAGCGTAATTGTATCGCCGAAGAATAGTCATTCATCGCATGCATCAGTCGTTCTCCCCTGTGCCGAGAAAACCACCATTTGTGTCAGATGTGATCTTCACCACACGAACAGGTCAGGCAATTTACCCGCTGGATTGTTTTTCGTTCCCCTGCGTTTTTGCATCATGGGGTTGCGTCGTCGGTTCCGGTATTCCGGTCGTAAGTGGTGTCGAAGCATGTGCCGTACCAGACAGCGTATCAAGAGTGGTTCCCTTGAAGGCGGGCGCCTCATGCATTGTATCCGCGGGCACATCCACATGCAGCCCGGCGCGCGTTCCTTGTTGCGGTATCTCCAAAGGGCCTAACGTCTTCAGATAGGCGTCTGTTCCACTTTCTCTGTCATAGACTGAGAAATCAACCGACCGGTCCCGGAAACTCTTGAGCACCTGACCCAGACCCTTCATGCCGGTCTCGCGCTGGCGGCGCACGGTCGAAAGGTCCACTTCAATCGGGAACATATCCTCCTGTCCGGCGGATTGATGCAAGACATGGGCGGAAGGATCCACCACAAGCGACTTGCCCACACCGCCAGCGCCCAAGCCGTTCACATCGAAAACGTAGCACTGGAATTGCGCCGCCGTTGCGCGTGCAATGGCCTGTTCCGCGTCGCGGTCCGTGGTGCCCGTCAAAACCGGATGCAACAACACCTCGACCCCTTGCGCGGTCAGTTGCCGCGTGGTTTCGGGGAACCAGATATCATAGCAAATCGACAACCCAAAACGCCCGACATCCGGCACGTCGAACACGCAGAAATCAGTACCCGCAGCAATGCCCGTTTCATAGGGCCGAAACGGGAACATTTTGGAATAGCGCCGAATGATTTCACCTTCCGGGTTGATCACCACGGAGGTGTTGAAGATCAGACCCGTTTCCGGATCACGCAGGAACATGGAGCCCGGTATCAACCAGACGCGATGTTTGCGGGCCGCCGCACAGAACGTATCGAGCGCCTCATTTTGGGGAGCTTGGGCAAACCGGTCCAGGGGGCCATAAGGTGCCAGTTCCGAGAACAGCACCATTTGCGTCCAAGGGAATCGCGCCATCAGCACGTCAAGCCGCTGGATCATCCCCTCGACATTGGATTGCAGGGCGTTCACATACATCTGGACGCCCGCGATTGCGAATGGACTCATAACAAAACACTCCAAGGCGACAAAGCGGGCCAATATGACCCGATAGAAACTTCGCGCAGAACTGCTTTACGCCCATCAGAGCGATGTTGAAATAGAGGATAGACCCGGATCAGAAGTTCTCTCGAAATTCCATCAGCGCCGCTGGACCAACCCACAAATTTTGCCACTTTAAAGCAGAGCTTCACAGGGGGCATAAGCTATTATTTTAAACATGATGTTCTTTCTCCCCGTCGCATGGCAAATCAGTCACCACTGCTTAGACCCACCTGCAACACGATCTTTATGACCACCTCACGCTGTTATTCGATCCCGCGCGACGCTATATAGAGCAGCTTGATACCTTTATTTTCAGGCGTATTCCTTTGACTTGGCACAAGCGTAAGCACCTTTTGATACTTGTTCAAGCACTATCCCAACTTCTAGGATTGCGTCACTGGGCATCGGGAAGCTTGCACCTGAACACACAATATCCGAGACTAGGCTTCGTTTAATTTATTATGATTCAGTACAGACCGAACGTCTGTTTTCTGAATATGCCCTGACAGGAAAAACTGCATGCCCGACCTTGGTTCCATGATGCGCTTTGCAACATTCGCGGGTGTCATCGCCCTCAGTTTTCTGTCTCTGATCGCGGCACTGATCTGGACGGGTTGGATGATGATTCCGTTCGTTATCTTTGTTGGCATGTCGTTGCTGGGTCTGCATGATGTGCGCCAGCCGCAACACTCGATCCTGCGCAATTATCCCGTTTTGGGGCATATGCGCTTTCTGTTTGAGGGTATTCGCCCCGAAATTCGGCAATACCTAATCGAATCCGATCAAGACGAAGAGCCATTTTCCCGTGATGCCAGAAGCCTCGTCTATCAACGCGCCAAAGGCCAGGAGGACAAGCGCCCCTTTGGCACACGGCTGCGGGTCTATGATGCCGGATATGCATGGGTCACCCATTCTGTCGTCCCGATTCACATAGAAGACACGGATTTCAGGGTCAAAATTGGGTCAGATAAGTGCAAAAAGCCCTACAATGCCTCGCTTTACAATATTTCCGCGATGAGTTTCGGCTCCCTTTCCGGCAATGCTATCAAGGCTTTAAACACGGGCGCCAAACTTGGTGGTTTTGCCCATGACACGGGCGAGGGTTCCGTCAGCCGGTATCACAAGGAAGGGGGCGGCGATCTGATTTACCAGGTCGCATCGGGCTATTTCGGCTGTCGCGCCGCCGATGGCAGCTTTGATCCGGATAAATTCAAAGAGACCGCCGCGCTTGAACAGGTCAAAATGATCGAGCTGAAATTGTCGCAGGGGGCGAAACCCGGCCATGGTGGGATGCTGCCAGCCTCAAAAATAACTCCCGAAATCGCCGAAGCGCGCGGCGTTCCGATGGGGCAGGACTGCGTTTCCCCACCGGCGCATTCTGCTTTCTCGACACCCATCGAAATGATGCAATTCCTTGGCAGGTTGCGCGATTTATCAGGCGGCAAACCGGTGGGGTTCAAACTATGCATCGGACACCGCCGCGAATTCATGTGTATGGTCAAGGCGATGCTGGAAACCGGGATCGTCCCGGATTTCATTGTCGTTGACGGGACTGAAGGCGGCACCGGAGCGGCCCCCGTTGAATTTGCCAACCATATCGGCATGCCGATGGTTGAGGGTTTGACCTTTGTTCACAACACCCTGCGCGGTGCGGGTATTCGCGATCAGGTCAGAATTGGCGCCGCCGGCAAAGTGGTGTCGTCTTTCGACATTGCCCGCGCGCTGGCGCTTGGCGCGGATTGGTGCAACTCTGCGCGCGGTTTTATGTTTTCAATCGGCTGCATTCAGGCACAGGCCTGCCATACCAACCACTGCCCCGTGGGCGTGGCAACACAGGATCCACTGCGCGCGCGCGCGCTTGATGTCGTATCGAAGAGCCAACGCGTCGCGCGATTTCATAGCAACACACTGAAAGCATTGGGGGAAATGACGGGAGCTGCAGGTCTGTCGCATCCAGGGGACTTCATGCCGCAGCACTTGATGTTACGCATGGGCGATAAAAAAATGGCCGAGGGCAGTGAGGCCTATCCCTATCTGCCAATTGGGTTTCTTTTGACCCAGAAAGAGGATGTCGGCGCTGATTACCGCAATCGCTGGGCGCGCGCTGATGCACATTGCTTTACACCACCAACGACCGAAAAAAGGGGTGCCGCTTGAGCACCCCTTTTCGCATCTAAAGCCGTCAACGCATTCAGGCAGGTTGTTGCGCAATCGCATCCGCCAAAGCGGCCTCAAAAATCGCCAGACCTTCGTCAATGATCTCATCAGATGCCGTCAGCGGCACCATGATGCGCAGCGCGTTGCCGTGCATGCCGCATCCAAGCAGGATCAACCCGCGTTTCAGTGCATGTGCGCAGATCGATTTCACCAAAGCAGCATCGGGATTTGCGGTGTCGAAATCGGTCACGAACTCTATGGCCAACATCGCGCCCAAACCCCGAATATCCCACATCCGGTAGGGTGCCGTGCGCGCACCAATCTCGGCAAATCGGGCACGGAAGTGCTCGCCAAGCTGCGTGGATCGCGCAAGTAGCCCTTCATTTTCAATCGCTTCGATCGCTGCAAGTGCCGCTGCACAAGCCACAGGGTTGCCGCCATATGTGCCGCCCAAACCACCTGGGATGACCGCATCCATGACATCGGCGCGTCCGATCACACCCGCAAGCGGATACCCCCCGGCCATCGATTTGGCCGCGGTGATCAGATCAGGCACAACGCCGGAATGCTCAATGGCAAACCAAGTTCCAGTACGACCAAAGCCTGCCTGAATTTCATCGGCGATCAACATGATACCGTGTTCATCACAGATCGCACGCAGCGCGCGCATCATCTCGAATGGCACCGGGACGTAACCACCCTCACCCAGAACCGGCTCGATGATGATTGCCGCAACTCGCTCTGGTTGCGCGTCGGTCAGGAAGAGATTTTTCAAACCGGTCAGGGCGTCTTCGACCGTGATACCATCGCGCACGGACGGGAAAGGCGCGCGGAAAATATCCGACGGGAACGGTCCCACGTCCTTCTTGTAGGGGCTGATCTTGCCGGTCATGCCAAGCGTCAGAAGCGTGCGCCCGTGATAGCCGCCGCTAAAGGCGATAACGCCCGGACGTCCGGTCGCCGCACGCGCTATTTTAACAGCGTTTTCAACGGCTTCTGCACCGGTTGTGACCAAGAGCGTTTTTTTATCATGATCGCCCGGTGCCAGATCATTCAGCTTTTCCGCCAACGTCACATAGGTCTCATAAGGAACGACCTGAAAAGATGTATGCGTAAACTTGTCTTCCTGCGCTTTGGCAGCAGCAATCACCGCAGGATGACGGTGGCCGGTGTTCAAGACCGCGATTCCACCGGCAAAATCGATGTAACGCTTGCCTTCCACATCCCACAATTCCGCGTTCTCCGCATAATCGGCAAAGATGGGTGCCGCCGAAGCCACACCACGCGGCACAGCAGCTTCGCGCCGCGCCACAAGTGCTGCGTTGCTTTGATTTTCGGGACTCGTCGAGACAACCGCGATTTTGGGTGTTTTGACCGCCCGGGGCTTGCGGGGCCTCCTGGTGCCGGTTTTGGAGGCCGGGGTTTTTGCGCTGGTCGCCATATGCTCTGTCCTTCAATTAAAACGTAGGTGACGTGTTTAAAATACCGATACTTCGTTTAATTTAATTGTCAATCATGATTCTCAGCCGCATTTTCAATCGATTTTGAAACGAGGAGAGAAAGAGTGTGACTTGCCCGCGCCCAATGTCTAAATATGTCCCTGAAACCAATGCTCTTTAGACTTAGGGACCCAACTTTTGGACATCGGGAAACGACTTCGTACAATTCGCAAAAAGCGCGGGCTGTCCCAGCGCGAACTCGCCATGCGGGCCGGTTTGACCAATGGGACGATCTCGCTGATTGAACAGAATAAGACCAGCCCTTCCGTTGCCTCCCTAAAAAGCCTGTTGGATGCAATCCAGGTGTCGATGGCTGAATTTTTTTCGACGCTGGAAGAGCCACCGCGCAGCAAGTATTTCTATATCGCGTCGGAATTCACTGAGATCGCACCGCCTGAGCAATCAAGTGGTATTGCGCCTCTTTTGTCACTGCGCCAGCTTGGCAACGCGCAGGATCATGCCTTGCAACTGTTGCATGAACACTACGCTCCGGGTGCCGATACGGGTCCGGAACTGCTGAGCCATGAAGCAGAAGAGGCCGGTATTGTGATTCGCGGTCATATCGAGATAACGGTTGATGATGAGGTCGAGGTCCTGGGCCCCGGAGATGGCTATCTGTTCAACAGCCGTCTGCCGCATCGCTTTCGAAATACCGGCGACGTGGAATGTGAGGTGATCAGCGCCTGCACACCTCCCAGTTTCTGAGCATCGGATCGCTTTGGATCACTGCTCGTCCGAGAGGCGGGCGCGATCAATCATTGTCATTGTTGCGCGTATCGGTCTTTTCGCTTGTGACGAAAAAGACCAGCACAGCCACGACGCCTAAAACGGATAGGCCGTAAATAAACACATCATTGACCATTTATGCCTTCCTTTCATGAGCGTTCACCGGATCAACGCGAAACCAGCTTCAATGTTCCGTGCTCCTCAATAATCCAACGTCGGCTTGGCGCGATGCGGCACCGGAAAGGTCAAGATCAGATGATAGGTCTGATCCTGCTTGCCGCTCACGACCTGCGCATTCAGTTGTCGCGCAAAAGCATTAATAAGTTGCATACCCAACCCCGTACCCTCGACAGCAGGCGCCGCGTCAAAGCTGTTGGTGATGGAAAAACACGCGACCTCAGGCTCCGGCTGCGTCAGGGAAATATCAAGGCAGGCCCGCGTGTCATCATCGCCGGGACCGATGTATTTCATCGCATTCGTAACCGCTTCGGACACCAGCAAGGTTAGCGGTGCAGCGTCATCCGTGTCCAACATCACCGATGCATAGGATTGTTCGACCGCAACCTGAGAGCCAGCGGGGAGACCAATCACCAGCAGCTGCCCCACAATTTCTTCAATCAGCGCGCCCGCATCCACGCGGTCCAAACCCTCATTCTGATAGAGGTTCTTATGAACGGTTGCGAGACTGAGGATGCGTTCCTGCAACCTGCGCAACACCTGGCGGGAGGCTTCCGTGGGCGCGCGTCTGATTTGCATGTTCATGATGGACGAGATCAATTGAAGGTTATTCTTGACCCTGTGATGGACTTCCTTGAGCAGGATATTCTTCTCGCGCAGGGAATTTTCAAGCGACGCTTCATCTCGAATGATGGAATCCGCCATGCTCATGAAAACCTTTTGAATTTCGACAAATTCACGGGGTGCTGAGGCACTCAGAGTGGCGCGTGGCAAGGATCGGTTGAACGCAAAAATGCGCATCTGACGGCCGAGTCTGCGGATATACCCGATGGCCAGACGGTTGATCGACCAAAAGGCGACAATCAGGCTCGCGATCCACATCAGCACCGGCAAGAACACACTCAATGCGTTGGCATGGCTTGTGCCCGCCAGCACCTCTTCCTGGCGCCAGATGCCGATCACGTAAACGAGATCGGGGACAATCGGCACAACGGTATAGACGCGCGCGTCCCCTTCGGTATTTACGTCCTCAAAGACGCTCGTTGAATATCCCACAAAATTCTTGAGGCTTCTGTTGAGCGGCAAATCAGACAAGGATACCGATCTGGGGCGATCTGATGTGAGCGGTTCACCGGCACTGTTGAAGGTGATGATATCATGCGGTTGCGTCGTGGTTTCCGGGTCCGACATGTCGCGCAAAATTGCCAGCGGCACGGACAGCGTTGCAAAACCAACGAACGTGCCTTCCACGAAATGGGGGTGCATGATCGCAAGCATGGGTGCCCCGCTTAGCGGACCCATCGGATTGACAAAGACGGTCCGCTGGGTGGTTTCAACGGCTTTGATGAAATCAGGGTTGTCGCTGAAATCATGTACCCCGCCAGCAGAGGAACAGGTCATCACCCCATTTGCTGGCAAAAACCCAACGAGTGAGTACCGGTTTGACGCCTGCTGGTAAGCGTGCAGGAACGAGGCACATGCCAGCGGGTCATCCGCAAAAATGCCGACGATCGAGCTGAGCGCCTGAGCGGCACCCAATCCTTCCTGAATGATCGTACGTTCCGCACCGGAGGCCTGCTCGGTCAACCCGAGCAGGGAGAGTTCAGCGTTCGTATCCGCCTGCCGCGCCAATTCGCGGGTCTGCACGATGGCGATCAAGCCAAAGGGCAACAGTGCCAGAGATAGAAAAACAAGAATGCGAAAGGTCAGCCCGCGAAATAAATCGCCGTGCAGAAAACCGCCCGTCATGCTTCAGAAAGACGCCACTTTGGCGGCGCTCAAGACGGACATCGTCGCGTCATCCGTCATTTCCAAGGCATCGTCTTCGTCAAGATGCATCAACTCTGCGAGTCGTTGTCGGGCGCGGTTGGTTCGGCTCTTGATGGTGCCAACAGCGACACCACACATGTCGGCTGCTTCGTCATATGAAAAACCGGAGGCCCCGACCAACAACAAAACTTCGCGCTGCTCGTCACTGAGTTGCGCGAAAGCGTCGCGGAAATCAGTCATTTGCAAGCGCCCGTCATGCGCAGGTTTCTCTGCGAGAGCCTCTGTATGGATACCGTCAACATCCGCCACTTCGCGCTTGGCCTTGCGTCGCGAGGAATAATAAGTGTTGCGCAGAATGGTGAACAGCCAAGCCCGCATGTTAGTGCCGGCCTGAAATTTATCAATGTTGGTCCAGGCTTTGACCAAAGTGTCCTGCACCATGTCGTCTGCCGTGGCACCGTTTCGGGTCAGGCTGATGGCAAAGGCGCGCATCGCAGGCAGGTGGTCGACCAATGTGTCGCGGGGATCAGGATGGCTCATTTTGCTTGGCCTGTCGGAGCGTCCTGTTTTTTCAACGCGTCAAGCAGGTCTCTGAAACGGTCGGGCACGCCTTCCTCCAGCGCTTCCTCATAGACGCGCTTCAAATTCTCATCGATCACGCTTTCGCGCTTCCCGTTCATCCCAGACTGAGCCATAAAGTCGATTGTTCCCCGAAAAGATTTAAGAAATTTCCTACCTGCAGCGGAACAAAACGCCCAAACGCGCGTTTGGTTCCCAGAAAAGTGAAAAAAGAAAGGTCTCATATGTCGGACGGCACTGAAATTGCGGACGTTAGCGAAGAATTAGGCCGCCTACTCCCCTATCTGCGCCGCTTCTCGCGCGCCATGACAGGAAGCCAGAGCAGCGGCGACAGGTTTGCCGCGGCGGCATTGGAAGCAATTCTGACGGATCGTTCGGTGCTTGACGGCGTCAGCACGAAAACGGGCGTCTTCCGCGTGCTTTACGGCATTTGGTCCAGTGCCGGTGCCCCCGTTGAGGATGGTGAGAGCGGGACCAAGGCGCGCGCGCAGAAACACCTGGCGCGTCTTACCGCCAACAGCCGTGAGGCACTCTTGCTGCATAGCGTGGAGGGTTTCAGCTTTGGCGAAATCGCCAGCATCATCGGGATTGATCAATCAGAAGCCGAGCAGCTGGTTCAAATCGCGCGGCGGGAAATGGCGGACGCCGTGTCAGGGTCCGTTATGATCATCGAAGACGAAGCGATCATCGCGATGGATATCGAGAGCCTTGTCGGCGACATGGGCCACCGCGTCACCGGTATTGCCAGAACCAGAGACGAGGCGATTGCACTCGGCAACGCTGATGTTCCGGACTTAATCCTGGCGGATATCCAGCTTGCGGATAACTCCTCCGGGATCGATGCGGTCAATGATCTAATGGCGCAATTGGGGGAGCGCCCGGTCATATTCATCACTGCTTTCCCCGAAAGACTGTTGACCGGAGACAAGCACGAACCGGCTTTTCTCATCTCCAAACCCTATACCGAAGAACAAGTCATCACGGCTGTCAGCCAAGCGATGTTCTTCTCTTCGACGGAAACACTCAAAGCCTGACCACAGGTCTGCTGAGGGAAGCAAAGGGCGGCGCCGATTGCACCGCCCTTTTTACAAATACCCACTCAACTTTTAACAAGGGATCGCAACATCCAGGCCGCTTTCTCATGGTGCGCGGCGCGTGCCATTGCCATATCCTCTGTGACAGGGTCGCCATCTTCACCGGCAATTTTGATCAGGGTACGCAGTCGATGCGCCACACGTTCATTATCATCTGCGAGGTCATTGCACATCTCGCCCGCCGACGTCTGCTTGGCATCGTCCTGCGCGGCTGAATTGGCGACAATGGACGAAACCGCTCTCGCGGTATGGGTGCTTGTGGCGGTTGATGCGCGCTGATCCAAGTGCTGTGATTTTGTGAACTGACGATCCTGTTGGACGATTGGAACCTTCTCAATCTGACGATAGGAGGTTTCAATATCAGACCAATATATACCTGCACTGCGCCAACGGTTTCTCGAAGACATGCGGATTAAGGGGCTGTAGTCGAAGATGCAGACGATGTATTTGCGAGGGATGCGCGATTTCACGCGGTTTCTGGGACACGCGCCGGATAGCGCCACACCGTAAGAGCTGCGGGCGTTTCAGCTCGATATGAAAGAGCGCGGCGTTGGCGCGCCGACCTTCAACAACCGACTGACGGTGTTGAGTTTCTTCTTTGCAACGACCTGTCCCCATCCTGAGATGAAGGGGCACATGCGCTATCAGCGGGCGGCCAAGAAGATCCCGGCGGTACTGAGCGCCGAAGAGGTTTTGCGCATTCTTGAGGCGGCCCCAGAGCCAGGACTTAGATACCGAGCTGCCTTCAGCATGGCCTATGGCGGCGGGTTGCGGGCAAGTGAAGTCACGCATCTGAAAGTGTGAGACATCGACAGCGACCGGATGTTGATCCGGGTCGATCAGGGCAAGGGCTGCAAGGATCGCCATGTGATGTTGTCGCCACGCCTGCTGGATCTTCTGCGCTACTATTACCGCGAAGCACGTCCAGGGGCTTGGCCTTTTCCGGGCCGTAATCGTGTCGATCCAATCTCGACACGGCAGTTCAATCGGGCGTTTAGTGTGGCCTGCGACTTTGCCGAGATCAAGAAAGCGGTATCGCCCATACGTCGTGTCGAAGACGCGCTTCCAGCACGCTGCGGCACAGGACAGGATGCAGGCTCGGATGGAAGACCTGTTGCCCGTCGAATACTTCCATGCGGTCTTTACCCTGCCGTCGCAAATCGCCGACATTGCCTGCCAGAACAAGGCGGCGGTCTATGGATTGCTGTTCAAAGGGTGATGTTAGAAAATCGCGTTGGTAAAGCTTCGTTAAACCCTTTTATGGCTGATATAGTTTCTCCCCACCATCAGGAGAAATCGTATGCCCATCGTTTCCAGCCATCAGCTTGCCGAACTGATAGATGTCGTTTCCAATCTACCGCCTGACCGCCTTGCGGATGTCGAAGCAGCGCTCGGTGATGCGCGCAGGCGTGCCGAAGCATCAACCGAGGTGGGTGGCGCGGCACACAAGCGGGCTTGCCCCCACTGTGGCGGCGTTGAAAGTATCAGATGGGGCAAGTGTCGCACGGGAATCCATCGCTGGCGATGCAAGTCCTGCGACAAGACCTGGACCGGTCGGACAGGTACCGCGATCGCGCGCATTCACCGTCCAGGGTTCCTGCTGGATATTGTCCGCAATATGATGGGCAATGCGCCCTTGTCATGCAGGAAGCGCGCAAACGATTTGAAACTCTCGCGTCATACTGTCTGGCGTTGGAGGATGATGATCCTGGATAAACGCGATGTGGCACCATCCTGCCTGCTTCAAGGCATCGTCGAGACCGATGAAACGCGTCATCGCGAAAGTAGGAAGGGAAGTCGCGAGTGGGTCCGTCATTTCCGCGAACCAGCCCAACACCCCGCGCCGCCGAGAAAGCGTTGGAAAGACTGGGGTCGCAAGGGCCCTCCGGGCAATGTCTCAATGGCCTGGTGGGAGCACGTCCTGGCGACGACTGATCGCTCTGGTGCTCTTATGCTCAAGCATATGCCCGATAAAACTCTGCCTCGATCGACGCGGCTTTGGTGCCTTTGGCAGCAGTTGATGCAATGTTGCTGTTTGATGGCGCTCCGCAATACGAGAAAATCGCAAAGGTGCGGAAACTTGGCTACAAAGTGCTCATCGCTGGAAGACGGACACAGACGACACCAGCCTCATATCACCTGAACAAGGTCAATGGCATCCATTCTTCGTGGAAGGCATTCTTGCGACCGTTTTGCGGACCTGCCAGCAAGAACCTGAACGCCTATGCTCGCTGGTTCTTGGCTCGACGCGTCGGCTATCTTCCCGCGTTCGGGATGTTGCTATCGTGATCCGATGTGCCACCAACACAATTTGCTGACATTGCCGTTCAAAGTACCTCGGCGCAAAGATCGGCATGACATCGGTACTGCATACATCGCACCGAAGGTGCGTTTTATTATGTTTGAGGCGCGCCTTTGGCGCGACGGGGTCGGCCATGACCCACCATCCCCATGTCCATGTCATTGTACCGGGCGGTAGGTTATCGCCGGATTGCACTCGCTGGATCGCCTGCCGTCCCTGGTTCTTCCTGCCGGTGAAGGTGCTGTCGCGGTTGTTCAGGCGCTTGTTTATCGAAGGTCTGATCCGATTGCACAAGGCTGGCAAGCTGGCCTTCGTCGGTGATCTGGCAAATTTGGTTGACCCCGATACCTTCGCGGCACGCCTTGCCCCGCTGTGCAGAACGAATTGGATGGTTTATGCCAAACCACCTTCGACGGGCCTGAGGCTGTGCTGGCGTACTTGAGCCGTTACGCGCACCGCGTGGCGATCTCAAGCCACCGCCTGATCAGCACTGACACCAATACTGTGGCCTTCCGCTGGAAAGACTATCGGATCAAGCGGGGGGATCGCCGATCGGTCATGCACCTGACCGCGGATGAGTTCATTCGCCGGTTGCTGATCCACGTCCTGCCCTCCGGCTTCCACCGCATCCGCCACACCGGCTTCCTCGCAAATGTCCTCCGGCGCGACAGGATCGCAAAGATCAGGCGGTTGCTTGATACAGAACCTGGCCAGACACCCGTTGAGGGAGAAAACAACAGTCCCGAAGATAAGGATGCCCGTCAGTCTTGCCCCAAATGCGGTGGCGCGATGATGATCATTGAGACCGTCTAGCGGGGGCAAACACCAAAGTCCCGCGCCCCGCCATGGGAGGCCGCCGCATGATACAACGCCCAAACCCGGCTCCCCTGCGCAGGCACCGGGCAAGTCGGTGCGGCCAAATCACCAAAACCTTCTCTGCAAAAAGCATGTGGCAGAAAGATGCGAGATCAATTGGCCAGGTCAGGCTAGCAAAAGCGATATACTTGCATTTCGCGTCGTCACTGCGACGGTCGTTATGCATAAGGATAACCGTAGCCCTAGACCACAATCCCCACAGCATCGAAACCCGCCCGCGCTTTATTCCTTGTCGGATTTGTCGCCGATGCAGCTTACGCTAACAGCAGCCACAAACCTTAGATAATGGAGGACAATGTGCTTGGTGCCAATTGGACCAGAGCACGGATGCGTTCAGCAATGTCATCTGCCGCCTTGAAGAGGTCTTCATATTGCATTTCCGTCAGATTATGCACGGAAAAGAACAGCGGGCCTTCCACGTTCCAATAGGTCGCGTGGGTTTTGAACAACAGCCGATATGTATCGGCCAAGGCATGTTCCAACCCTTGCGTCAAAGCTTCCACTTCACGCACGCCAGAGCTGATTTCATTCTCTTGCGGGGCGACGTTCAGTGCATTTTTCATGTTGTTCTCTTATTATCAGTGTCACCAATAAACGGGTGGACGACCGAAAAATTTCCGAAAAACATATAGATTCCTCCTCAATGCGGCTCTTCTATCTCCTGCATCAAGGGCTGTTGCTCAGCCTGCTCTGCCTCGGTTGGTGATGCGCTTTCATCGACGAGTTGGCGCGCCTCAAGTTCAGCGTTCAGCGCCGCTCCGAGCAGCACCAGGAAGCTGCTGATCCACAGCCAGATCAGCATCGCGATCACAGCACCGATGGAGCCATAGACCTCATTGTAATTGCCGAAATTTGCGACATAATAGGAGAAACCGATAGACATCAGCGCCCAGGACGTCCCCGCCATCAATGCGCCGGGCGTCAACCATCCAATGCGGACCCCCTTGCGGTTGGGGCCAAACCGATAGAGCAGACCAATACCGGCAAAAATCACCACAACCGCAACAGCCCACCGCAATACATCCAGAACCCAGGACGCAAAAGCCCCCAGCTGGAAAAACGACAGAATGATCGGCGCGATAACCACCGTCAGGAGTGAGATCACACCCACACCAAGCAGACAGACCGTCAGAACAAGAGCACGAAAATAATGGCGCAGGCTCGTGCGCCCCTCTTGATCATAGACCAGATTGAGACCGTGCATCATTGCTCCGACCCCGGCACGGGCCGACCAGAGCGCTACACCGAGAGAGATCACCCCGGCCCAGCCCAGTGTGCCGGAACTTGTGCTCACCAACCCCACGATCTGAGCGTTCAGGATATCGTATACGGCTACGGGCATCAGCCCGCTGACCTGTTCAAGCTGGACCACAACCACATCGGGATTTGCGATCAGACTGAGAATTGCGATCAGGGCTGCCAGGGCCGGAAAGACAGAGAGCATGGAATAAAAAGCAACCCCGGCCGCGATGAGGCCGAGGTTGTTTATTGCTATTCGCTTGACCGCGGCGACAATTGCCGCCCAGCACATTGCGCCTCTCAACTGTGGTTTTACGCTCATTCTAGGCCGAAATTCGCCCCGATTTTGGACCTGCGACCAGCCAGACGATAAATCCAACGATCGGCAGGATCAGTACCAGGAGGATCCAGAGTACTTTGCTACCTGTCGTTGTACCCGATCCGACAATCGAAACGATAGCCCAAATATTCAGAGCCAAGATAATCAGTCCACCAAATCCTGCATATTCAAACATTTTCATCTCCTTTATCATTTATTAGCAACCTAACGTCGCAACAGCCCTTTTTGTTCCATGTCGCTAGTTGTTCTGCGGCAACTCATCACGCACTTGCCCCCACGCCATAAGGGTAAAGATCGCTGTGCCGCCAATAATATTCCCGCTCAGGACAGGTAGGAAAAACCCGCCAATCGCCGTGGCGGCCGTAATGTCGCCCATCCAGACAAGGACTGCCATTTCAACCGATCCGGCAACGATATGGGTAAAATCGCCCGCCGCAATCAACCAGGTGAAGGTCAGGATGATAAAGAACTTCGCCGCTTCTGCCTGCGGCAACATCCAAACAATCAGAGCCACGATCACACCAGCCGGAATAGCGCGCCAGAATGCGTCATGCGCGCCCATGCCCGTAGCGTGATGCGACAGATCAACGATGGACACCAATACCTCGGGCGCAATCGCCGGGGTGAAGACAAAAAGAGCCGCAACCGCAAAGGCCCCAATGACATTTGCCGTCATCACGATCGCCCAAAGCCGCAGCATTGCGCCAAAGACCCCCCAAGTGCGTTCGACCATGACGGGCAACACGGTCGTGATGGTGTTTTCGGTAAATAACTGCATGCGGCCCATGATCACCGCCAGAAACCCCAGCGAATAACCGAGGTTTTCGAGCAAATAGCGGCTTGGCACATCTGGCAGGTAGGTGCGGAAAATCGCTTCGCCCAGCACCGACAGGCTGATCATCATCCCGGCAGCAATTCCCGACCAGATCAGCGATCTTTTTGGGCGGGCCATTTCCTCCTCGCCCTCCCGGCGGATCACCTCATAGATCAACTTAGGCGCGAGTGGTGTTGCTCCTTGCACCGAGGCTTCGTCTTTTTGCTTTTCCTGTTGCGCCGCATTGCTGGTCATCGTGCCTCCAAAACTCTCCGGTGAAAATCATGCCGGACACGGGTGAACGCATGCTCCCCGGTGCAGGTTCCAAATTTCTGTCGGGCCGCTCCTGTTTGAGCCAGTGTCCCTGCGCCACATCGCGACGCCGGGCTTGCCATTTGCGGCCCGCGGCTCGACAGTGCTTGCCATGACCACACCGCTGAACAATGCCATAGACTCCAAACGCGACGCCATCATCGACCTGACCCGCGCGTTGATACGGATCCCGACCCTGAACCCGCCGGGCGAGAATTACCGCGAGATCTGCGAATTTCTGGATCGCCGCCTCAAAGCACATGGGTTTGAAACGCAATTGATCCGCGCCACAGGCACCCCCGGTGACAGCGCGAAATACCCCCGCTGGAACATCGTGGCGCGCCGCGCAGGGCGACATGCCGGGGAGTGCGTGCATTTCAACAGCCACACCGATGTCGTCGAGGTCGGGCGCGGCTGGAGCATGGACCCGTTCGGCGGGGAGGAGAAAGACGGCAAGATTTATGGCCGCGGGGCCTGTGACATGAAGGGCGGGCTTGCGGCCTCGATCATCGCCGCCGAAACCTTCATTGAAACGCATCCCGATTTCACCGGGGCCATTGAAATTTCGGGCACCGCGGATGAGGAATCCGGCGGCTATGGTGGTGTCGCCTATCTGGCGGAGCAGGGGTATTTCGACCCCACCCGCGTCCAGCATGTGATCATCCCGGAACCGCTCAACAAGGACCGCATTTGCCTGGGCCATCGCGGCGGGTGGTGGGCGGAAATCGAAACCAAGGGCGAGATTGCGCATGGTTCCATGCCTTTCCTGGGCGATTGCGCGGTGCGTCACATGGGCGCGGTGCTGAACGCCTTTGAGGATCGGTTATTCCCCGCCATGGCCGCGCGGCGCACGGATATGCCCGTGGTCCCGGACGGGGCGCGTCAATCAACCATGAACATTAATTCGATCCACGGCGGCCAGCCCGAACAGAGCGATGATTTCACCGGCCTGCCCGCGCATTGTGTGCCTGATGCCTGCCGGATCGTGATTGATCGCCGCTTTTTGGTCGAAGAACCGCTGGATCAGGTCCGAGATGAGGTCACGGCGCTGCTGGAGGGTCTGAAATCGAGCCGCGCGGATTTCGACTATGAATTGACCGAAATCAACGCCGTGCTGCCGTCCATGACCGACCGGAACGCGCCCGTCGTACAAACGGTTGCCCGCGCCATCCGCGACGTGATGGGCAAGGAGGCGCAATATGTCGCCTCGCCGGGCACTTATGATCAAAAACACATTGACCGGATTGGCAAACTCAAGAATTGCATCGCTTACGGTCCGGGAATTTTGGAACTGGCGCATAAACCGGATGAATATATCGGCATTGATGATATGCTGGACAGCGCCAAAGTCATGGGGGCCGCATTGGAGACATTGCTGCTGCCCTGTAACGACGTACAAAGGGACCGCAAGACATGAAATACTTCCTTATCCGCAGCGCTATGGCCAGCACCATCGCGCTCATGGCCAGCATCGGGGCCGCGCAAGCCAAGTCCGACATCACGGTCGCGCTGCAACTCGAGCCGCCGCATCTGGATCCGACCTCTGCGGCGGCGGGGGCCATTGATTCGGTGCTTTATTCCAATGTGTTCGAGGGTCTGACGCGGTTCATGGCGGATGGCTCAGTTGTTCCGGGTCTCGCCGAGAGCTGGGAAATTTCGGATGACGGGCTCATCTATACTTTTGCCCTGCGGGACGGTGTGACTTTTCACGATGGCACGACAATGGACGCTGAGGATGTGAAATTCTCGCTCGACAGGATTCTCGCCGAGGACAGCGCCAATGCGCAAAAGGCGCTTTATGCGTCGATTGCCAGCGTCGAGGTTATTGACCCTTTGACCGTCAAAGTGACGCTGAGCGAACAGAACGGCAATATGCTGTTCAATCTGGCCTGGGGCGATGCGGTGATCGTGGCACCAGAAAGCATCGAGACCATCAAACAGATGCCCATCGGCACCGGCGCGTTCAAATTCGTCAATTGGGTGCAGAGCGACAAGATCGAGTTGGTACGCAACCCCGAATATTGGGGCACTCCGGCGGCATTGGAATCCGCGACCTTCAAATTCATTTCCGAGCCCACGGCGGCATTTGCGGCGATGATGGCGGAGGATGTCGATTACTTCTCCGCCTTCCCGGCCCCGGAAAACCTGCCGCAATTTGAGGCCGATCCCCGGTTTCAGGTGTTGGTTGGCTCGACCGAGGGCGAAACGATCCTCTCCACCAACAACAAGATGCCGCCCTTTGACAATCCGCTTGTGCGCCAGGCCATCGCCCATGCCATTGACCGTCAGGATATTATCGACGGGGCCATGTTCGGATATGGCACACCCATTGGGACGCATTTTGCCCCGCATAACCCGGCCTATAAGGACCTGACGGAGCAATCGAATTACGACCCTGACAAGGCACGCGCATTGCTGGCACAGGCCGGTCTGGCGGAAGGGTTTGAAACCACGCTTTACTTGCCACCCCCTTCCTACGCACGCCGTGGTGGCGAAATCATCGCCGCGCAGCTTGCAGACGTCGGCATCACCGCGAAAATCAACAATGTGGAATGGGCGCAATGGCTGGAATCGGTCTTCAAAGGCAAGGATTTCGGCCTGACCATCGTGAGCCATACCGAGCCGATGGATATCGGGATCTATGCCAATCCGGATTATTATTTCCAATATGACAATCCGGATTTTCAGGCTCTGATTGCCAAACTCAACGGCACGACGGACCCTGAGGTCCGCCAGAATATGATGGGAGAGGCACAACAGATCATCGCGGATGATTACGTGAACGGATATCTGTTCCAACTTGCGCAGCTTTCCGTCGCCAAAGCCGGATTGCAAGGGCTATGGGCAAATGCGCCGACACAAGCCACGGACCTTACGGCGGTGTCATGGTCAGAGTGATCTGACAGATAAACAAAAAATCATGCGCGGGGCGGCGGGAGCACAAACCTGCCGCCCCACCCAATCCGCGCAACCGCGTGAATCCGCGATATGGCGGGCAAATAGCGCAGCGCGCTTTGGGCCTGTCCGGAATTGTGTCAGATCGGCGCTTAATCGGCTCAAATCTGCATCCCTGTGACCGGATATATTTCGTTACAAAGCGGTTTGCCGGTTTGTAGAGTCAAAGGGCGAACCATCCTTTGGGATAGACAAAGACCCCGGGGCACTGAGTGGGCTATGGAACTTCCGCCATCGCCCACTCAGACATCGCCATCCAAAAATCGCTCCCCAAAAGCCACATCAAAAACCCTTGCCAGAATTCTACCTTTGCGTGTATTCTGGTCCTGCACCCAAGTCGCCCACCCTCGTTTTGTTCGAAAGGAGCCCCCCCCGTGACCGACCTTGCCGAACGCGCCACCGAATTGGAACAGCAGATCGAGAATGCCTCGCCAAAAGAACGTCTGGCCCTGTTGCCAGCTTTTGACCGCGTGATCGCAACGCTGACCGCACATGGTGAAACCGTCCCGACCCGCCTGCGCCGTCTCAATACCACGCTAAAAGAAGAGGCCATCGAAGATTTGTTTGACAATATGCCAGTTTAACAGACCGGGCTAAAAACCATTGTCCGAACCTGCTCGGTTTTGCCACCATACTGCCTCCGGGACGCCGGCACCTTTTGGGTGTCGGTTTTCTTTTGCGGCCTGCGGTGTGGAATCACCGCCCAAAGGTCCGCGGATTTTTGACCAGAAAAGCCACGCGATCCTTGATCTCATCGCGAACAGCACCCGGACGGGGCACATCACGCAACGTGGTGAACCAATGTTCCGGCGGATTCTTGCCGCGTCTGTTGCCCTCAAAACGCAAACCCCGCAGCACCGCTTCGGCCTCTGGTGGCAAACGCTCGGGCACGCGGTACCCGTTCAACGTCGCCCAGACACCTGTCCAGAGCCGCCCAACCGACCAGGGGTTATATCCGCCACCGCCCAACACCAGCAAGCGCGGGGCCATACCCATCAAGGCCCCCACCACCGCCCAATGCGCGTTGTTTGACAGGCTCAGATGCGCCAGAGGGTCCTCCTCCACCCCATCCGCCCCACACAGCAGCACAATCGCATCCGGGCGGAAGGCTGCGACCTGCGGCACGATCAAAGCCTCGCGGATAAACGCCATCTCGCTGTCGTTGAGCCCGCGCGGCACCGGCAGGTTCAACGCGGACCCTCCCGCATCGTCCTCCAACAGCCCGGTGCGCGGCCAGAGCCGTTCTTCATGCGTGGAAATCATCAGGCAATCGGGGTCGCCGTGAAAGCCCACCGCAACGCCATCACAATGATGCGCATCAATATCCACATAGGCGATGCGGCGCACGCCGTTGCGCCGCAGGCTGAGCATCGCCAGTACCGGATCGTTCAAATAACAAAACCCGTTGGCGCGGTCGGGCATCCCGTGATGTGTCCCACCAGGCGGGTTATAAATCACCCCGCCCTCGCGCAGCAGTTCCCCCGCCAGCAATGACCCCCCTGCCGCGGTCGCGGGGCGGCGGAAGATCTCCGGGTAAACCGGGTTTGTCACCGAGCCCAGATCATGGCGCGCGGTATCCTTAGCCGTGGCGTGCTGGCTGGCCTCGACCCGTTGCAGGGCAGCGATATAATCCGCCGTGTGCCAGCCAATCAACGCCTTGGGCTTGGCGCGCGGCGCGGTGATGAATTGCGCGGGCGGCAACCATCCCAGGGCGCGCGACAAATCCATGACCGTGCTGACCCGTGGCACGCGCAACGGATGCCAGCGCCCATAGCTGGAATGGCGGAAAATCTCTGCTCCGATAAAGCGTGGCTGGGTCATGGGTCCACAGGTAAACCATTGCGCTTCATCAACAACCCCTCTGGACCACGGCCAGACCACCGCCTAACGTCGCCACATGCTGCGCTATGTGCTCAAACGCCTGCTCTCGCTTGTCCTCAGCCTCGCTGTGGCCTCGCTGATCATCTTTGCGGTCATCGAAATCGCACCGGGCGATCCGGCCTCCTTTATGCTGGGGATCAACGCCCAGCCCGAAACGCTCGCGGCCCTGCGCAGCGAACTGGGCCTCGATGCCCCCAAGCTGCAACGGTATTTTGACTGGGTCGGTGGCATGCTCACCGGGGATTTTGGCACCTCCTATACCTATCGCACGCCCGTGTCGGACATGGTCGCCGCGCGGATTGGCGTGTCTTTGCCGCTGGCCCTTTATGCGCTGATCCTTTCTTTGGTGATCGCTTTTCCCGCTGGGCTTTATGCCGCATCGCGCCGCGGGCGGGCGGGCGATCTTGGCGTCATGGGGGCCACGCAACTTGGCGTGGCGGTGCCGAATTTCTGGTTTGCCATGATGCTGGTGCTGGTCTTTGCGATCCACCTGCGCTGGTTTTCCGCAGGCGGCTTCCCCGGCTGGGACGAAGGAGTCTTTGCCGCGCTGAAATCCCTGACCCTGCCCGCCATCGCGCTTGCTCTCCCGCAGGCCGCAATCCTCACGCGCGTCATGCGCTCCGCGCTTCTGGACGTGCTGGGCGAGGATTACATGCGCACGGCGCGCGCCAAGGGCCTCACCGCGCGCCAGACCCTTTGGCGGCACGGGCTACGCAACGCCATGATCCCGGTTTTAACCATCATCGGGCTGCAATTCTCCTTCCTCTTTGCCGGGACGATCATCATCGAACAGGTCTTCTATCTGCCGGGCCTGGGCCGCCTGATCTTTCAATCCATCTCGGCGCGGGATCTGATTGTCGTGGAATCCGTGGTGATGCTGGTGGTCTTCGCGGTGATCATGATCAACTTTCTGGTCGATCTCGCCTATGCCGCCGTGGACCCGAGGCTGCGCGCGCGCGCATGAACAAGACCCTGATCATAGGCGGGGCGCTTTCCATCGCCTTCATCCTGCTGGCGCTGCTCTCGCTGATCTGGACGCCTTTTGATCACACGGCCCTCAACATCCCCCAGAAACTCCAAACACCCGGCACACCCCATATTCTTGGCACGGATCATCTGGGGCGCGACATCGCCAGCATGATCATGGTCGGTGCGCGCACCTCCATTGGGGTCGCCCTTCTGGCGCTGCTCATCGGTCTTATCGTTGGCGTGCCCTTGGGGTTGGCCGCCGCGATGAACAAGGGGCGCTGGCTCGATGAATTTATCATGCGCGGCAATGACATCGTCTTTGCCTTTCCGCTGCTGGTCATGGCCATCCTGATCACAGCGGTCTTTGGCCCCTCTGCCACCAACGCCATCATCGCCTTCGGAATTTTCAACATTCCCGTTTTCGCCCGTGTCACCCGTGCCGGGGCTTTGCCGCTCTGGGAGCGCGAATTTATCATGGCCGCGCGTGTGGCGGGCAAAAGCCGCAGCCATATCTCCATCGAACATATCCTGCCCAATGTGGCGAACCTGTTGATTGTACAAGGCACGATCCAATTCGCACTTGGCATCCAAGTCGAGGCAGCGCTGTCTTTCGTTGGCCTCGGCGTACAGCCCCCTACCCCTTCGCTGGGGCGGATGCTGGCGGATGCGCAAACCATGGTCAGTTTCGCGCCGCATCTCGCGATCTTTCCCGGAGTGGCAATTATCCTGATCGTGCTGGGGCTCAATCTGCTTGGGGATGGTTTGCGCGACGCGCTTGACCCGCGCTTGCAAAGGGCGCGCACATGAGCCTTTTGCGCATGGATAACCTGTCACTGGACATCAACGGCACGTCGATCCTCAAAGAGGTCACCCTGTCGCTCAACCCCGGTGAGATACTCGCAATCACGGGGGAAAGCGGCTCGGGCAAATCCATGACCGCCCTCGCGATTATGCAACTGTTACCGAATGGCGCGAAAACCTCCGGGCAAATCCACTTTGACGGCACAGATATCGCGGCGCTTGGTGAAGCCGACATGTGCACCAAGCGCGGCAATGACATCGGCATGATCTTTCAGGAACCGATGAGTGCGCTCAACCCGGTGCATACCATCGGGCGGCAGGTGGCCGAGACCATCCGGGTCCATACCGGTGCTGCGCGCGCGGAGGCCCAGGACCGCGCCGCCGAAGTGCTCACCCGTGTTGGCCTCCCCCCCAAACAGTTTCCCCTCAGCCGCTATCCGCACCAGCTTTCGGGCGGGCAACGTCAGCGCGTGGTGATCGCCATGGCGATTGCGTTGCGGCCCAAACTGTTGATCGCGGATGAGCCGACCACCGCGCTCGATGTCACCACACAGGCAGAAATTCTCAAACTTCTCAAAGGTCTGGTCGCGGATTTTGGTATGGGGCTGATCATGATCACCCATGATCTGGCCGTGGTAGCGGATTTGGCCGACCGCATTGCCGTCATGCGCCACGGCGAAGTCGTAGAGACCGGGGCGACGCAGGCATTGTTTCGCGATATGGCACATCCTTATACGCGTATGCTTTTTGACGCTTCTGCGCACCAGGTTGATCTTCCCCCGGTGCCGAATCCACAGCCGCTTCTGGAAGTGCGCGATCTGCACCGCAGCTATGCTTTGCCGCGCCGCGCGGTTTTCACAAAGCCGGGGAGGTTTGAGGCGGTGAAGGGCGTGAGTTTCACCCTTATGCGGGGCGAACGCCTTGGATTGGTCGGGGAAAGCGGATGTGGCAAATCCACGCTGACCCGTGCGATCCTGGGTCTGGAAGAACCGCAATCGGGCACCATTACGCTTGAGGGCGCAGCTGTCAGCACGCTGGGCAAGCCCAATCTTGCCGTGCGCCGTCGGATGCAGGTTGTGTTTCAAGACCCCTTCGGCAGCTTCAACCCACGCCACCGGGTCTCGCGCCTGATCACGGAGCCGTTTCATCTTTTGGAAACCCCGCCCCAGGGCGACGCCCGTCGCGCGGCGATCAAGGATGCGCTTACGGCCGTGGGATTACAGCCCGGTGACGCGGACCGCTACATCCACGAATTATCCGGTGGGCAGCGCCAGCGGATCGCCATTGCGCGCGCCCTGATCATCCGCCCCGATCTGATCCTGTTCGACGAGGCCGTTTCGGCGCTGGATGTTTCGGTGCGCGCGCAAATCCTCGATCTGCTGGCAAGCCTGTGCCACAGCCACGGGCTGACCTACCTATTCGTATCCCATGATCTGAGCGTGGTGCGCTCTGTGACCGACCGTGTGATGGTCATGCAGGCCGGTGAAATCGTGGAACACGGTAAAACCGAGCAGGTATTCAGTAAACCTAAACACCCCTACACTAAACAATTGATTGCGGCTGCACCGACACTCCCGTCTGTGCCGGCTTTTCACCGGAACGCGATCCATGAATGACCTCAAACTCGAACCCATCAACAAGGCGGACCACGCCGAGGATGCGCTCGACCTGGCACAGCGGGCTGCGGATTACGTGACCCTCGAAATCGGGCGCGCACCGGACATGGATTTCGTGAACGATTTTTTCATGGCGACACCGCCGGGTCTGAGCACGCAGGACCTTCATCCATTTGCCGTGATGCAGGAGCGCGCCATGCTTGGCATGACCTGTGTGGCGCAGGGGTATGAATTTCCCCATGACTGGTGGATTGGTCTCGTACTGCTGGATCCTGCATTTCGCGGGCGCGGTTTGGGGCGCAATGTGCTACAGTTGATCAAGCACAGAGCCCGCAAAGCGCGCATGAGCATGCTGAAGCTATCGGTGCTCGAAGCGAATCCCCGTGCCACCCATTTCTGGATGCGCGAGGGATTCGTACCCCATCGCTATGCCGCTGCAACTCCGACGAGTGACGGGCACAATCGCTGGGTCTTGAGATACGCGCTATAGGGAGAAAGCGACATGCGACTGACAGGAAAAACCGCCATCGTGACCGGGGGCGCCTCCGGTTTTGGCGCTGGTATCGTGCGTAAATTTACCGCCGAAGGGGCCAGGGTCATGATCGCGGATATCAACCCCACGACCGCAAGGGACCTGGCCGATCAGATGGGAGATCACGCCTTGGCCTGCACCGTCGATGTCTCTGATGGGGCCTCGGTCGATGCTATGGCGCAAACGGCAATGACCACCTGGGGGCATGTCGATATTCTGGTCAATAATGCGGGCGTCACCCATTTGCCGACACCGCTGGAAGATGTCAGCGAAGAGGATTTCGACCGGGTCGTGGCGATCAACATCAAGTCGGTTTACCTGACCGCGCGCGCCTTGGTGCCCCATATGAAAATCCGTGGCGCAGGCTGTTTGCTGAACATCGCCTCAACGGCGGGCCTGTCGCCGCGCCCCCGGCTCAATTGGTATAACGCCTCCAAGGGCTGGATGATCACGGCCAGCAAGACGATGGCCGTGGAGCTTGCCCCCAGCGGTGTGCGCGTCAATGCGCTCTGCCCCGTGGCGGGTGAAACGCCGCTGTTGAAATCCTTCATGGGCGAAGACACCCCCGAAATGCGCGCAAAATTCCTTGCCACGATTCCATTGGGCCGGTTTTCGACACCGCAGGACATGGGGAATGCCGCTTGCTTTTTATGCTCGGATGAGGCCTCCATGATCACCGGGACGGCCCTGGAGGTCGATGGGGGGCGCTGCATATGAAACCGGTCAACCTGGCGCAAAAGCTGGACCAATTCACCACCCATTGGGACCCGCATGTGGTTGCCGATTACAACGATAACGACGTGATGGTGGTGCGGTTTCAGGGTGAATTTCCGTTTCATCTGCATGCGGATACGGATGATTTCTTTCTCGTGCTTGAGGGCGAAATGATCATGGATCTGGAGCACAGCTCCCATCCGGTCCGCTCCGGGGAGTTATTTGTTGTGCCCAAGGGCGTCACGCATCGCCCCCGCGCTGCGCAGGAATGCAAGGTACTATTAATCGAACCCAAGGGTGAGCCGAACACCGGCGATCTGGCCACCGCAGCACCCAAACCGCGCCTGTGAACGCGCCATGTTGAAAGCCTTTAGCCGATGATGACGCCCGGACCTCTGAACCTGATCACCGATATTGCCGGTCTCAGAGTTGGCAACGCGCAGGATTTGCGTCTGAATTCAGGCTGTACGGTCTTGACCGGGGATGCGCACTTTGTGGCTTCGGTGCATGTGATGGGCGGCGCACCCGGCACCCGCGAAACCGACCTGCTGGCCCCGGATAAAACCGTCGCCGCGGTCGATGCGCTGGTTCTGTCGGGCGGATCGGCTTTTGGGCTGGACGCCTGTTCCGGCGTGATGGATGCGCTGCGCGCGCGCGGGCGTGGTTTTCGGGTCGGGCCCGCGATCGTCCCGATTGTGCCGGGCGCGATCCTGTTTGACCTGTTGAGCGGCGGCGACAAGGATTGGGATCAAAACCCCTATGCCGCACTGGGGCGGGCGGCTTTTGAGGCTGCGGGCACCAGCTTTGACATCGGAACGGCGGGTGCGGGCACCGGCGCGCTGACGGCCATGCTCAAGGGGGGGCTTGGATCGGCTTCGCTGCAACTGGAGGATGGGACGATGGTTGGTGCGCTTGTGGCTGCCAATCCGCTCGGGTCTGTGACCACGCCCGGAGATCGGCATTTCCACGCCGCGCCTTTTGAAATCAATGATGAATTTGGCGGGTTTGGCCCGGACCCAACAAGCGGTCAGGGGCTCGAGGTCACAAGTCGCAAAGGCAGTTTGATCGCAGATCGGGCCAATACCACCATCGCCATTGTCGCCACGGATGCGGCCCTGAGCAAGGCGCAGTGTCATCGTATCGCCGTTGCCGCCCATGACGGCATCGCGCGCGCCTGCCTGCCTGCGCATACGCCCGGTGACGGTGATCTGGTTTTTGGGCTCTCCACCGGGTCAAAACCCGAAGGCAATCCCGGTCTGATCGGTCACGCCGCAGCCCTGTGTCTGAGCCGCGCCATTGCGCGCGCAGTCTATGAGGCCCGGCCACAACCGAGCGACGTATTGCCTTGCTGGTGCCAGCAAAACCCGTGATGCATCAGCCCGCGCTATGCAGATCCACCACTTTGCGATCCCGGTGCAGAGCATTCAGAACCATTTCAACGATCCCTTCCGCATCGACCTGTGCGTCGCGGTACATCTCGACAGGTGCCGCCTGATCCACATATCGGTCGGGCAAACACACCGACCGCACGCGACAACCGTGATCCAGAAGCCCATGGCCCGCCATTTCCTGTAGCACCATCGCGCCGAAACCGCCCTTGGCGCCTTGCTCGACGGTGATCAAGGCACCGTGGTTTTGCGCCAGCTGCGCGATCAATGCCATATCCAGTGGCTTGGCAAACCGTGCATCTGCAATCGTGGCACTGATCCCTTCGGCGGCCAGCATGGTTGCAGCGGCCTCACATTCTCCCAGCATCGTCCCAAAGGACAGAAGCGCCACGTCACCGTCGCCTTGCTGGATCATGCGACCTTTGCCGATCTCCAGAACCTCGCCGCGTTCGGGCAGGGCAACGCCTGTGCCATTCCCGCGCGGATACCGGAACGCAATCGGACCGCTGTCATGCGCCGCAGCCGTGGCCACCATATGGACCAGCTCCGCCTCATCCGCCGCAGCCATCACAACCATACCCGGCAACGCGCCGAGAAATCCGACGTCAAAAGCCCCCGCATGGGTCGCGCCATCCGCACCGACAAGACCGGCGCGATCAATCGCAAAGCGCACCGGCAACCCTTGCAGGGCGACATCATGCACCACCTGATCATATCCGCGTTGCAAAAACGTCGAGTAAATGGCGCAGAAGGGTTTGAGCCCGCTGGCCGCCATTCCGGCGGCAAAAGTCACGCCATGTTGCTCGGCGATACCGACATCGAACACACGTCCAGGGAATTTCTTGGCCATACGGTCCAGACCGGTGCCGCCCGGCATCGCAGCGGTAATGGCGACAATTGTCGGGTCCTCGGTCGCGGCAGCGGTCAGCGCATCGCCGAACACGCCCGTGTAGGAGGGTGCATTTGCCTTGGCCTTTGCCTGCACGCCGGTGCCAACGTCGAATTTGGAAACGCCGTGGTATTTATCCGTGGAGCCTTCGGCGGGCGCGTAGCCTTTGCCCTTGACCGTGCAGCAATGGATCAGGACCGGCCCCGTCGCACGCGCGCGCGCAGAGCGCAAAACGCTGAGCAATTGATCCATATCGTGTCCGTCAATCGGGCCGATATAGTCAAAGCCCAGCTCCTCAAAGAAGGTCCCCTTGCTTTCCAGCCCGGTGACCATTTCACGCGCACGCCGCGCCCCTTCACGGACCGGTTTGGGGGCCAGCTGTTCCATGCCCTCGGCCACGGCGACCAAACCGCCAAAGGGTCCTTTGCGCGACAAATCCGCCAGGCTCGACAGATAGGAGGACATCGCGCCCACCGGCGGGGCGATGGACATTTCATTGTCATTCAGGATCACAAACAGGCGCCGTCCCTCAGAACCTGCGTTGTTCAGCGCCTCATAAGCCATGCCCGCAGAGATCGATCCATCCCCGATCACGGCAACGGCGTCCCCGGTCGGCAGACCCATGTCGCGGCCGATGGTGAATCCCAAGGCTGCGGAAATTGAGGTGCTGGAATGCGCCGCCCCAAAGGGGTCATATTCGGATTCCGAGCGTTTGGTGAAGCCGCTGATGCCGCCCCCCTGGCGCAGCGTGTGCATGCGGTCGCGCCGGCCCGTCAGGATTTTATGCGGGTAGCATTGATGCCCCACATCCCAGATCAGCTTGTCGCGCGGCGTGTCGAAAACCGCATGGATCGCAACCGATAATTCAACCACACCAAGCGATGATCCAAGATGCCCGCCGGTCTGGCTGACGGCCTCCACGACCTCCGCGCGCAGTTCATTTGCAACGGCGCTCAATTCGTGATCCGACATTTGGCGCAGATCAGCGGGACCTGCCACGCGATCAAGGGTTGGGGTATCTATCTGGGTCATGGCGCACATCTCCGTTCTTTTCGGGTAAAGCGGGGGGAGTTCTTGCCAAAACCCAAAGTCCCACTATCTTAGGTAGCAATGGCGTCGCATCCAGCCTGAACCGGTTGCGACGCCAGGTTCCTGTAGCCAACAGGAAGGGAACCGGGGTGCCTAAGACCCCGAAGCCCGGATCAAGGAAGCCAATGATCCGTGCGCGGCGGGGTTTGGGGCGCTTAACGAACCGCCCCAAACCTCATTCGTAAACCGGCGCCTCTGTCGTCGCGAGCTCGGGCCAGTCTGCAATTACGTTCAATCCCTGCATCGGCTGTTGATAGCCCTTGTGGCAGGTTTTGCAGGCCGCTTTGGGCGCATCAGCATAGATCGGGCCGAGGCGTTCAGGCGGATAGCTGTCTTTAAGCGGCACCAGATATTCGTTGTTCATCTCCTGTACCATCAGGATGCCAAGGCTGGCCGTGCCCCATTGTGGCGTATTCTGGACACCATCATAAAAGGCGCGCGAATTGTGACAGAACACACAGTTCACGCCGAGGCTGTTGGAGAAGTAATTCATCAGCGAATAGGTGCGTTCCGTATCCTGGATCGACGCGTATCCATCGACCCCTGGAATACCTTCTTCACGGCTTTCCAGCGAATGTACGGCGATGGTCTCTTCTTCAAGCAGGTACTTCTCAAGCGCATCCGAGGGCAGAGACGTCGATTGGCTGATGGATGTGGCGCGGTTCTGATTGGCGGACCAACCGGCAACGCGTTCATTCACCGGGCTGATCTTGAACCAGATCTCGGAGGGGACGTTTTCGCCACGGTGGCAGGTGTAACAGTTCACACCAACCTGCTTTTCAGCGTTGACGTGACCATCCCAGCTTTCGTTGATGTTCTGCGTCATCTGGACCATACGCCGCGCAACCACCTTGGTGTAAAGGTTGTCCTCGCCGTAGGTGTCCAGATCACCATCGCCGTGGCAATAGGTACAGCCCTGCTCGGGAGCAACCCACTGCGTCATGGCGGTCATGACACGGTTAAAGTTGTCCTCCGTCAGATCGCCCAGCACCTGCACGTTGTCATAGATGTCGCGCGCGAGATCCTCGCCGCCTTCGGGGACATAGGGCTCCTCGGTGTAGTAGTCCTCAATCGTCGGGTCCGCTTTCATACGCACCACGTTGAACTCGGGCACCGACATGCCCGTGCCACGTGGACCAGTTTGCAGTGAGGCCGTTTGTGCGGGGTTGCCCCATGTGACCACCAGGGCAGCGGCAAAAACCGCCCCGCCGATGACACCGATCAGGATCGCCGGACCAAAGATGTTGGTCGGGTTATCCGCGTTCCATTTATCAAACCACTTGGGAAACATGCGTTATTCTCCTTTCCCAATAAAGGCTTCATAGGAGCCGTAATCGGCATAGCCATAAGAGCCGTCATACATCGGTGCAAAATTATGCTCTTGCGCCCAGATGAACCAGTTGTCGACAACCGTGCCGGTCAGCAGGATCCCGATACCGCCCGTGATGGGGGTGAGGACTGCGAACCACCAGGCCCAGCGGTGGATGCCTTCCATGGTGGCATTGAAGCCCATGGTCCAGCGCCAGAAGAGAGCCGCACGTTCGGTGGCTGTCCCGCGATCATAGATCTGTTCCAACTCGCGGTCACCGCCGTAACGGGTCACCGCCAGAATGGTGCCGCCGTGCATCGCAAAAAGCAGGACAGAGCCATAGAGAAACACAATCGAGAGACAGTGGAACGGGTTGTAATAGAGGTTGCCATAGCGGATCGAGAAGGCCGTGGTCCAATCGAGATGCGGGAAGATGCCATAAGGCACGGCTTCGGACCAGGACCCCATCAGGATCGGGCGGAACAGACCCAGCACGAGGATCAGCCACAAAAGTGCCGCAAAAGCCCAGGCGAGGTGTTTGCCCATCTTGTGTTGCTGCGCCAGTTGATAGGTTCGCAACCACCAGGTGACGCAACCGACCAGAAAGAACATACCCGCGATGATGAAGGCACCGCCGTCATTGAGCGGCGGCATGCTCAGCCCATATTCAGGGCCCGGAGGTTCCAGCGCCAGCCAGAACAATTGGCGGATGAACTCAGGGATCGACCAGCCGACCTGCGCCAGCATCGAAAACCCGACGATGTTGAACCAGATCATGAAGCAGACACAGGAGATCACACCGTAGAGGCCGACGTTGATCGGACCGATCTGACCGTTGCCGATCAGGCCCATCAGTTTCGAGAAGAAGGGCTTACCGGCGCGTTGGTCGGACATCTCGCCGCTGTCATCCATGCCCCATTCGGGCGTGCCCTGGACCTGGACTTGCGTGAAGATGTTTTGATATTCAGGAAGTCTCATGTTCACATTCCTCCCACAGGCATTGGGTTGCTGCCCCAGATTGGCATTTCAAGCCACCAGTTCCACCACTCGGGCCAGCCGGCAGTCCAGACGGGACCGGAGATGATGATACAGACCGCAGAGAAGAACACCGCGTTCAGCGCCAGCAGGTATCCCACACGGTGGATGCCCAGGGTGCCGACCGAATAGCCGATGTAATCACGGAAAAACGTATCTTCGTGATCGGGTGTCAGCGCCTCTTCGCCCTTTTCGGGGTTGGCTGCGGACAGGATCAAACCGCCGTGCAGCGCCAGTGCGATGGTGGTCGTAAAGAACAACGTCACCGCCAACATATGCGCCGGGTTGTAATGGAAGTGCAGATAGGCATAGCCCGTGTTGCTCACCCAATCGAGGTGGCTGAAGATCCCGTAGGGAAAGCCATGCCCCCAGGCACCCATCAGAAGTGGTCGGAAAATCACCAGCGTCACATAGGCCAGGATCGCGAAAGCAAATCCGACCGGCACGTGATAGCCCATGCCGAGCTTGCGGCAAATCTCGACCTCGCGCAGCGCCCAGGAAATAAACGCCCCGGTGGCACAAAAGGTGATGATCTGCCAGAGCCCGCCTTCGAGCAATGGTGCAAGACCGAGCCCGTAGCTCAGATCAGGCGGGGCGATATTGATCAGCCAGGGATTGAACGTTCCCTGCTGGCTCGCGCCCCAGAATATAAGGATTGTCCCCAGAAGGGAAAAGAAGGCCGTCGTCACCCCGAAGAAGCCTACGTAAAAAGGCCCCACCCAGAAGTCGAACAGATCGCCTCCGACAAGCGTCCCTCCGCGAACGCGATATTTTCTTTCGAAGCTGAGCAAAGCCATCTTCATTCTCCGCATGTGTGCGGCACGCCCTGGTTACAGGCGGAGGCCGTCATGTTGTCATTGCATCTTGTTTTGCCGCGGGCGGGCGACGCACATAGTGTCCGCCCGCAGCTGATCTTGGTGCCTCAACACCGGGTCGCAGAAAGGTCCTTGCCAGACCCTCCTTTTACTGAGCGGATTGCGCCGCCAGTTCGAACCAGTTGAAGTGTTCTGTGCTCAACAGGACGAGATGAATCATCGCTGCCAGCAAAAAGAGGAACACACCCTGTGCTACGAACACACGGCGAGGGTCGAAGATAAGCCAGATCTTGTAGAACTTTGCCATTCTCTATTTCCTCTTCAGAACCAGGGACGCCAGATGAACGTTGCCAAGTGAGCGACAACGGCCACTGCTGAAAACAGCCAGAGCCCACTCATATAGACAGCGTGCAATTCTTGCGCCTGCTCGTCGGTTAGACCTGTGAAAGACAGGTTTGTATTATCAGCCATAATTACTCCTACGGAACGTTATGCTGACGCCGCGCTCCCCACGGCCGGGTCCTCTGGGGGTTTCCCCCCTCGGGGCTCTGTTCACCTTTTGAGGGGTGAGCAGTTTCGGACTCGATACAGGCGCACAAAGCATCGAGAATTCGGGTCGCACATGGGGCCTTGCCGCCCGTATGTGCGAAGTCGTTCATGCCGAAAAGATCATAGGTGTGATAACCCGGGCCTGGCTCCAGGCACGCGCCATCGGACCCTTGTCCGTAAAGCTGCGGCTGCGGATCGCGGACAGCGCCCAGGTCAATGTCGCCAAAGGCAGTGTCGCGAGGAAAATGATCGCGAAATAGACCATGAATTCGGTCTTCACAGCCTTGCGGCTGGGTGCCTCGTGGAGCGTTTCCACAGTCGTTTCAATCATGTCAGAAGTCATGTCGCTCATGTTTGATCCTCCAGATCAGGTCCGGCCATCGCCGGGTCAAGCGCGCGCACGGTTTCAACAACCACACGCTCTGCACCTGCGGCAAGTGCCGCTTTCTCCGCCGCGTCACGCAATGTTTTCGCAGCTGAAATTCGTGTTAAAATCGGATGGCTCTCGACAATCTTGTCGAGCATCGCCTGTGCATCCGCGTCCCATGGGAAGTCGCGCCGCAACGGTGTCAGTGTCGCATCCGCCGCGTCCATTTCCGTGCCCAGAGGCAGAATGTGGAACAGCGCATCAAACAGCCCATTGCAGACTTCCTGCACCAGATAGGTCGCGCCAGCATAGCCCATAAACGGCGTTCCCGTGGCACGGCGGATCGCAGCACCAGGGAAACTTGCCGGGATAAAGGCCGGTGCCGGTCCAAAGCCCGCTTTGAGCTCGGCCAAATACATCTTTTCGTTGATCGATCCCATCACGATCAGCGGGCGTTTGGAGCCCATCATCTCGCGGACCGCGTCATTATCGGTCTTCTTGCCCGCAATCCGGGCCACGGCAAAGGCGCAGGGGAAACCAAGGTCATCTTCCAGAAACTGGCGGATGCCGCGGGTATAGGTCTCATTCGCCACAATCGCGAAACTCGCGGTGGCAAAGAAATCCTGCGTGACGGAGCGCCAGAGATCCCAGACCGGTTTGATCGTGGAATGTTTCTCTTGCGTGATAAAAGGTTCGGGATCGAGGCCCACCAAATTCCCCAGTGCGCGCAGGAATTTAGTCGTGCTCTCGATCCCTATCGGGGCTTGTAGATACGGCTTGGCAAGAAGCTCGCTCAACCCGCGCCCGAACTCGCGGTACATGCAGATATTCACATCCGCATTTACCAAATTTCGCATTTCGGCCACATGCGCGCCCAAAGGCAGCACCATATTGACCTCGCAACCGATCCCTTCGACCAGCCGCCGGATTTCGGCCAGATCGGATGGCATATTGAACGTGCCATACATCGGACCCAAAATATTAACGCGCGGCTTTGCATCCGCCTCACGCTTCTTTTCGGGCGGCATCCGACCCTTGGTCATCCCGAACTCGGTAAAGATCCAAGTCATCGCCCGATCCGCCGCTTCCCACTGATCCTCGTCGATTGTACGTGGCAGAAAGCGTTGAATATTCGTGCCTTGCGGTGTGACACCGCCACCGATCATCTCGGCAATCGATCCGGTCACCACCACGGCGGGCAGTGCGGGATCAAGCGTGTCCCAGGCCCGTTTCATCGATTCTTCGGTGCCCGAACCCATTTCGCCCTCGCCCAAACCGGTCACGACAATCGGCAACTCATGGGGTGGCAAAGCGTCGGTGTAATGCAAAACGGACGTGACGGGCAGGTTTTCGCAACCCACAGGACCGTCAATTACAACCTGCAACCCTTTGACGGCACAGAAGGCATAAACTGCTCCCCAATACCCGCCCGCGCGATCGTGATCCGTCACCAACATCAGCAGAGGCCCCCCTGCATCTTTTGGCCAAAAATACTCCGGGGGAGCGCGCAGCGCGGGGGCAGAGCCCCAGTGGCAACATCAAATATCATCGCATAGACCGATGCTCCCTGTGCACTGTCTCGCGTCACGTCAAACGGAGTGCACACGCAGGTTTCTGGCGAAACCCGCTGTCGCGCACCATTGCGCGAATATGTTTCATATTCGCGCATCATACCATCTGCGCGGCTTTGGCCGCCCTTGCTTGCTTGTCGAGCTTCTTCTGATGCTGGGCGCGGAAATCGGGGCGCAGGTTCGGGGAACCTTCCCAAACACCGGCGGTATCGCCTTCGCCCACATCCTCAAAGAAGGCTTTCATATTGGCCATGCGGGCTTTATTCCCCATGGCCGCATTGATCACTTCGGCCAGTGACCCCGCCCCTGCCGGACCCATCAAGGGGCGCGCGGAAATCAGGTTGGTGAAATAGAGGCCGGGAATGCCTTTTTCTTTGGCCTTTTGCACAACAGGCGTCGTACCAATGGCCAGATCAGGCTGGATCGCTTCCATCGCGGCGCAATCATCTTCCAGGCTCGCGCGGAATTTGACCTTCACACCCTTGGCTTCGAGCCAGGCTGCATCATCCGCAGACCAGGGCGATTTCGCACAGGCCGTGCCGACATAAGGCACATCCGCGCCGCTTTCGATCAACAGACGCGCAACGAGGAGTTCAGAACCCTCATAGCCCGAGAGCGTGATCGTCCCCTTGATCGGTGCACCCGCAAGAGCGCTCTTGATCGCAGGCAGGAAAGCGTTTTGCGCCGCAGCAATCTGCGCGGCAGGCACGTTATAAGCATCCCCAATCGCGGCCATCCATGCGGCGGTGCCGTCATGACCCACGGGAGCGGAACCCACGACGGTACGACCGGCGGCCTGAAACTGACGCACGGCATCTGTATAAAACGGGTGGATCGCCGCGACGACACCACAATCAAGTGCGGCGTATAACTCACGCCATTCCCGGCAGGGCACAACGGGACCCGCGGCCAGACCCATCGGGGCCAGCATCGCGCCAATCATCATCGGATCCGCCGGGAACATTTCACCCAAAAGCGCAACCGTTGGACGGTCATGTTTGCCGCCAGCGGGTTTGGCTACGGGTCCGGCCTTAATTTCGCGGCGCGCATATTCCAGCATCGCACCGGCCAAGACGTCCTTGGCCTCTGCGTGGGTCGGCACACCAAAGCCGGGCACGTCGATACCGACGATCCGCACGCCGTTGATTTCATCAGGCAGCAGGCGCAAAGGCACGCCGCTGGCTGTCGGGACGCACAGGTTAGTCACCACAATCGCGTCATAATTAGCAGGGTCGGCCAGCTCATGGACACTCTCGCGGATGTCCTCGAACAGCTTGCCGGTCACCAGCGATTCCGAATTGAACGGCACATAACCAACAGAGCGTCGCGCGCCGTAAAAATGCGACACAAAGGTCAGCCCATACACACAACAGGCAGATCCAGACAGCACTGTCGCCACCCGTTTCATCCGCAGACCCACCCGCAGCGACCCGAAGGCGGGACACATGGATTGGGGTTTATCATGCGGGCCCATCGGATAATCGGCTTTGAATTTATCAAGAATTTCGGATTTGCCCGCGATACGGGCCGCCTCGGCCATCTCACCACCGGAATGACAGCCCCCACCGTCCTGAGCGATCTGGGGGACATCGCCCGGCACACGTGACACATCACCATGCGGGTGACCCTTGATCACCTCGGCATCTGTGGCCGCGTCATGTGTAACTTCTTTGTTCACTGATCAGTGCTCCGAGTGGTAAAGTGGGAAGTGCGCAACCTGTTTATCAACTCAAAGGACTGATCCGCTGCATCCCGGCTGCATTCCAACAGCTTCAGTGATTGCTGAAATTTATAGGCCGCTCTTTCAAGCGCCTGCTGTGATGTTTCAAAATGCTCAAGCTTAGTCATGCGGCTTTCTCATCGTTTCGTCGTCTTTGGCGTTTGGGATAAAACCAATGTCCTGCAAGAGGCGTTTGATCTGATCTTCACGGGCGGTTTTGAGTGTCTGTCTGATGTCGTTTTCAACAAAATGGTCCGGTTGCTCATGCTTCATCGTATACGACCTCCAAAGATGGTTTGGGTGCCGCGTTCTTGCCTCGCATATCTATGTCGGTGGCAGGGACCAGCACGTAATCGCCACCCGTTTCGGAGGCATCGAAAAGACCCAAGAGACCGTCTTGATCCAGCGGCGTCGGGCGCACCGGCGGGGCCACGGCGACATTGTCGCCCAGTTCCGCAAAGAGCTGGCCCCATTGAGATTGGGCAGTTCCAACAATCTGGTAATTCGCGGATTTCTTACGCAGGTCATCGTCTTGCGGGATCGAGGCGAGGACCGGAATATCGACCGCTTCGGCAAATGCCGCAGCCTCCCCGGTACCATCATCCTTGTTAATCACTAATCCGGCGACACCGACGTTGCCGCCCAGCTTGCGGAAATATTCCACCGCTGAACACACGTTGTTGGCCACATAAAGCGATTGCAAATCATTGGACGCCACAAGGATGACCTTCTGTGCCATATCGCGGGCAATCGGCAGACCGAAGCCGCCACAGACCACATCGCCCAGGAAATCGAGCAGCACGTAGTCAAAATCCCAGTCGTGAAAGCCAAGCTTTTCGAGCAATTCGAACCCGTGGATGATACCACGACCACCACACCCGCGCCCCACTTCGGGTCCGCCCAACTCCATAGCGAAAACACCGCCACGCTTGAAGCAGACATCCCCGATCTTGACCTCTTCACCGGCAAGTTTCTTGCGCGTCGAGGTTTCGATGATTGTCGGGCAGGCCTTGCCACCGAACAACAAAGAAGTGGTATCGGATTTCGGGTCACACCCGATTAGCAACACGCGCTTGCCCTGCTCGGCCATCATGTGGCTGAGGTTGGCCAGCGTAAAGGATTTGCCGATCCCGCCCTTGCCATAGATCGCGATGATCTGGGTTTTGGATGTCGGCTCGCCTTGGGGTACTTCGAGTGTCGGCTCTGCGGCTTCGTCGCGCAGGCGTTTGTCAAATTCCTTCAGGTTTGGAACGTCGCCTGCTTTCGGGTGCTTTTCGTCAACACTATCTTTCACGCTGCGTCCTTCCAGTTCAAAATCATTTTCAGGCATGTGGGATCGTTAAAAGCCTGTTCATATGCAGCAGGCGCATCCGTTGCCGGGGCCCGATGCGTAATCAAGCCATCAAGGCTCAAGGTGCCGCTTTCGACCAAAGCACGGGTCGCGGCGAGATCATCATGTGTCCATTCAGCAGCCACCCGGAACCGCGCCTCTTTCATGAAGGCGGGCGGGAAGGCAAAGCTGATAGGTTCTTTGTAAAAACCGGCCAGAACGATTTCACCACCCTTGCCGATGCAGCGCATAAGCATGTTCAAAATGTCCGCGCTGCCAGAGGCGTCATAAACGGACATGTAATCGGACCGCGTATCGTCCTCAGGGGCGATGACGGCGTAACCCTGCGCACCGCTGCGGCGCGAGGGGTCGATTTCCCAAACTGTCGGCGCAGGCGCACCCGCCGCCACGGTCAAGCGCGCCAGCAAGCGGCCCAGAACACCGTGACCAATGATCAGTTCGGGCATGGATTTATTCAGCCCGGCCATCGTGTGGCGAGCGGTGGCAGCCAGCGCCAGCAAGGCACCCTGCGCACCGTGACCGGCATCGATTCGCGTCACGCGGTCCGGTGCTGTGACCAAACGAGACGCCGCCCCGCCAAAAAGGCCAAAGGCCCCATCATAGCAATTGGCACCCGGCACAAAGACATGATCGCCGGGGCGATAGCCCGAATCCGGCGCGGCCTCGACGACTTCGCCGACGGCCTCATAGCCCGGCACCAGCGGATAACCCATACCGGGAAAAGGCGGCATTTCGCCCGTCCAGAAGAGTTTTTCAGTGCCCGTCGAGATACCGGAATGAAGAATATCAACCACCAGATCATTCGGACCCGGCGCGTTCAGCGTGAGCTGGTCAACGGCCAGTTCGCGCGGGCCGTTCAGAAGAACTGCAGTGGTTTCCAATTTTTTCTCCTCACCCGCGCTGCATGCCCTGTTCATCGCCAGAGACTCATTGCGCAATTTGTTTTCTTCTTGTCAGCTTAAACTTACAGACACAGGTGTCAACTAGAATAGACACTTTTGATGTCAGTTAATGTGGCTTCTGTGCGGTGAGCACCCGCGTGACAAAACTGCGCGCTGGTTTCGGGCTGTGGATCTTCTCAAACCCGGCCGCCTTGCAAAGCGCGGTGATCTCCGCAGGCGAACGGGCACGGCCGGTCTGCATGGCCATTGTGTAAAAGGCGAAATACACATCTCCCGCTGCATCCGGCGCCGATCCACCTCCCATCGGCTCAGAAATCAACAACCGGCCACCAGCAGGCAATGCGGCATAAACCGCGCGCAACAGCGCCTCGATGGTCTCATCCGCGTGATCATAAAGAACCCGAATCAATGAAATCATATCCGCGCCCTGCGGCAAGGGATCATCGCGAAAAGACCCCGGACAGATTTGCACACGCGTGCTCATCCCGGCGGCATCGAATCGCGCGCGGGCCGCCGGCGTAACCTGCGGCAGATCAAACAGCGTCATTTGCAGCGACGGCGTCGCCTGCCCCACAGCTTCCAGAAACGCGCCTGTGCCGCCCCCGATGTCCAGCAGATGTTTTGCACCCTTGAAGGAAACCGCACGCAGGGTATCTTCGGCCACCAAAAGTTGGCTCTTCGCCATAAGATCAGAATAGGTTTCGGCCACCACGGGATCAATGTCACCGCGCGCACCAAACACATAGGGCCAGAAGTCCGACAGTTCCGTTTGCGCAGGTCCGCGCAGCAACCCAACCGGATCCGCGAGGTCCGCATAAAACGCACGGTGGTGGCGGATCATCGCGTCAAGACCCGGCACACCCATCAGCGCAGCGCCCTTGCGCGCGAGGGCAAATCGCCCTGCCCGATCCCGTTTCAGAAGCTTCAGGGCGGCTGCGGCTTGCAGTAGAACCTGCATCCGCTCGGTCGGTATCTGCGTTGCGCGCCCCAGCATCTCGGCGCTTTGCGCGCCCCCTCGCAGACGGCGGAAAATGTCAAGCTCGACCAACGCCATGAGCACCTGGCTTTGCACAAAACCCTGCACGACATCGAAAAGCACCGCGCCGTCTTTGCGCGCCTGCCGACGTGTCAGGGGGAATTTACTGGCCCAGCTTTGAAAGCCCGGACGGGCCACAAGCCGGTTCAACCAGCCGCCGCGCCATTCCGGCAGATCGCCCGCCGTCTCAGACATTGCTGCGCGCAGCCGTCACATTGGGTGCGACGGGCGTCAACCGTTCGGCATACGCGCGCACCATTTCGGCCAATTGCGCCTCGCCGGGGCAGGATGGAATTGAGGCAATCGCCCCACCCAGAATATCCTTGAGCCGTGAAATCGCGCCCTGAACCCCAAGCAAGGACACCGCATTCGGGCGCCCATGCAGATCGTCCTGACCCACGGGTTTGCCCAGCGTTTCCGCGTCATAAAGCGCATCACGCAGATCATCGGCAACCTGAAAGGCCTCGCCGATGCGCGCGCCCAATTCAAACCACGGCTCGGCTTCCTGGCCCGCCGCAACCGCGCCCATCTGGGTGGCCGCAATGAACAGCGCGCCGGTTTTCGCCTGGTGATAGGCGGAGAGATCAATCTCAGCTTCGCTTTCCCAACCCTGCCCGGCACAGATACCGCCCGGCATGCCGGTGCGCTGCGCGAGCGTCACGATCATCTGCGCCACACGCTCGGGGGCAAGACCGGATTGGCGCGCCAGTATTTCAAAAGCCAATACGATCAGGCTGTCCCCGGTCAGAACGGCCAGAGGCTCGGAATAGGCTCGGTGCACCGTCGGTTTGCCGCGCCGGATTTCAGCGTCATCAAAACAAGGAAGGTCATCGTGCACAAGGCTCGCACAATGGATCAACTCCAGCGCCGAGGCAGCCGCATCCGACAGCCGGGGCTGATCATCACCGCAGGCCAGGGCCACAGACATCAGAATAGTGGGGCGAATTCTCGCACCGCCCGGCGCTGTGGCATATTCAAGTGCTGAGGCCAGCCTTGGCGGCACCGCGCCACGCCCCTGCCCCACGGCCACAGCCGATGATATTGCGGTCTCAATTCGCGTATTCAGGCCCATGCATCATTCCTCTCACCGGCAATGCGTCACTTTAATTTGACACTAAAGTGTAAATCATACTGGACACTTTACCACTTCGAGTCAACAATCACATATGGATATTACGACCCCTTCCGTTTTGCCCCATCGACCCGACGCCATTGTGATCGGCGCGGGGATCGCGGGGCTGGCTGGCGCGCTGCGTCTGAACGCGGGCGGTATGGCGGTGACATTGCTGGAACGCCACAGCCATACCGGCGGCAAGATCAGAACCATGCAGAGTGACGCAGGCCCGGTCGATGCGGGGCCGACGGTCCTGACCCTGCGACATGTGTTTGATGATCTATTCGCCTGCGCCGGTGCCCGGCTTGAGGATCATGTGACATTGATCAAACAGGAGATTCTGGCGCGCCACTTCTGGTCCGATGGATCGCGGCTCGACCTGCACAGCGATCCCGATGCCAGCATCGCGGCCATTGCGGATTTAGCAGGCGGCAGGGCCGCGGATGAATTTCGCCGTTTCAATACGCGCACGCAACAGCTGTTTCAGGCCTTCGACGCGCCGATGATGCAGGCCGCAACACCCAAGATGACGCAGCTTGTGACGCGCGTTTTGCGTCAGCCCACACTGATCCCGGCGATGGCCCCGCTCTCTACTCTGGCGCAAATGCTTGAGCGCCAGTTCAGCGATCCGCGTCTGGCGCAGCTCTTTGGCCGATATGCGACCTATGTGGGCGGCGCGCCGCATCTGAGCCCGGCGATCCTGTCGCTGATCTGGCAGGCCGAAGCGGCGGGCGTCTGGGTCGTCAAAGGCGGGATGCATCATCTGACCGATGCGCTGACACGCTTGGCCATCGCGCGGGGCGTCACGTTGCGCGGCGACAGTCATGTGGACCGGATCACCCTGCGCGACGGGATCGCCACCGGTGTTGAACTCAACGGATCAGAACATCTTGAGGCCAGCACGATACTATATGCCGGCGATCCGCGCGCTTTGGCAACGGGCAGCATGGGCAATGATCTGAAGAACGTGGCCCCGCAGACGGCACGGCTCCCACGGTCCTTCTCCGCGCGGGTGCACAGCTTTGCGGCGACGCCGAAGGGCCCGGAGCTTGCCCATCACAACGTGTTTTTCGCAGATGACCCGCAATCGGAATTCCGGGACCTGTGCGAGGATCGTATCCCGCGTGATCCGACCCTGTACCTTTGTGCCGAAGATCGCGGTCAAGGCTCAAAACCCTCTGCGCTGGAGCGGTTCGAGATGATCTCGAACGCCCCGGCGACACCCACATCGACCCCCCCAATGGATTTGGACAAATGGCATCATCAGACCCTGCACAGGTTGGCGGATTTCGGGGTGAGCATGTCACCGACACCGACGACCACAACGATCACGACACCGCAACACTTCGCCGCGATGTTCCCACAGACACAGGGCGCGCTCTACGGGCAAAGCCCGCACGGGCTGACCGCATCGCTGCAACGGCCCACTGCGCAGACCCCGATCAAAGGCCTGTGGCTGGCGGGCGGCGGGACGCATCCGGGGGCGGGCGTGCCCATGGCGACCCTCTCCGCGCGGCACGCGGCAGAGGCGATCTTGCGCGCCCGAACTTCGACGTCCACGTCGGGCCAAACGGCTACGCCTGGTGGTATGTCGACGGCCTGAGCGATTGTGGCACCCGTGCGGTTTCCGTGATCGGGTTTATCGGCTCGGTGTTTTCACCCTGGTATCGCTGGTCCGGGCGCAAAAACCCGCAAAACCACGTCTGCATCAATGTCGCGACCTATGGTCCGGGCGGGCGGTTCACCATGACGGATCGCGGGGAATCCGCACTGCGCCAGACCGGCGCGCGCCTTGAGGTCGGCCCCTCCATGATGCGTTGGGAAGGCGACCAACTGGTGATCGACATCGATGAAATATCCGGCCCGCCCCTGATCAACCGCATTCGCGGACAAATCCGGGTGATCCCCTCCGCGCTCACCGGTCTCGAATTGCCGCTGACACCGGATGGCGCGCATATCTGGCGACCCTTTGCGCCGACCTCGCGCATTGAGGTCGATATCGACCGCCACGGCTGGCAGTGGCAGGGCGAGGGGTATTTCGACGCGAATTTTGGCACGCGCGCGCTGGAAGAGGATTTCAGCTATTGGACATGGGGTCGCTTTCCGACGAAATCCGGGGCGACCTGTTTTTATGACGCAACCCGGCTGGATGGCTCGACGCTCGCGGCGGCCTATCAATTTGACGCGGATGGGAACGGGCGCTCGATCCCCCTGCCCCCGCTGGCCAAAATGCGCCGCAGCCTGTGGGCGGTCAAACGCGAAACGCGCGCCGATGCCGGGTTCAAACCGCGCCAGACCCTGAACATGCTGGATGCGCCGTTTTATTCCCGCTCCGCCGTGCAGACCCAGATTGACGGCGAAATCGTGACCGGCGTGCATGAAGCGCTGGATTTACGGCGTTTTCGCAGCCCGCTGTTGAAACCGATGCTGGCCGTCCGCGTTCCCCGGCGTAAGAACTGGAATTTTAACACAAGCCCTGCGGGGTCATAGCCCGATGCGTGGTTCAAGTGCTGCGATCACACCGCGCAATTCGGCCAGCCCCTTGAGGCGACCAATTGACGGGTAACCGGGCTGTGCGCGCCGGTTGAGATCATCGAGAATATCCTGCCCATGATCCGGGCGAAACGGGATCGACCAATCTGCGCGCCCGGAGGCCTTGCGGCGCGCTTCCTCTTTCAAAACGGCCTCGACCAGCGCCACCATATCGGTATCCCCGCCGAGATGTTCGGCTTCATAAAACGAACCACGCACATCCGAAGTTTCGCGCGTCACGTTGCGCAGGTGCAGGAAATGCACGCGGTCCCCCAGACGTGCCATCATCCCCGGCAGATCATTGTCAGGCCGCGCACCAAGGGAGCCGGAACAGAGCGTGATGCCATTGGCCGGGCTGTCCACCGCCTGCATGATTTTGACGTACTGCTCCTCAGACGACATGATCCGGGGCAGGCCCAGCAGCGCAAAGGGCGGATCATCCGGATGACAGCACAGCCGCAGGCCGAGTTCTTCCGCCAGTGGCACCACCTCGGAGAGGAAATCAATCAGATGGGCGCGCAGGGTGTCCTCGGACATGGCGGCATATTCGGCCAAATGCGCACGCACATCCTCCAACGTGAATTTTTCAGCCGCGCCGGGCAGGCCAAAAACAACGTTGCCCGCGAGCGCGTCACGCTCTGCGCCACTCATCGCCGCATATCGGCGCGCGGCGGCCTCACATAGCGCCGCGTCGTATTCCTCAGCCGCGCCCGGACGTTGCAGGATGTGCAGGTCAAAGGCCGCGAAATCAGTTAGATCAAACCGCATGCAGGTGGCCCCGGACGGCAAGCGGTGGGTCAGGCTGGTGCGGGTCCAATCGAGCACCGGCATGAAATTATAGCAGATCACCTTGATCCCGGCCGCTGCGAGATGGCGCATGGATTGACGGTAGGCATCTATATGCGCGCGCCAATCGCCCTGCTGTTTCTTGATATCCTCCGAGACCGGCAGGCTTTCCACCACATCCCAGGCAAGGTTGGAAGGTGTCCCATCCTCCATATGCGCCAGAACGGCCTGGCGCGCGGCGATTTCCTGCTCGGTCCAGACGGTGCCGGTTGGGATGTGATGCAGAGCGGTGACGACCCCTTGCACACCCGCCTGAAGCATATCGTCTATTGAGACCTGATCCTTCGGGCCAAACCAGCGCCATGTCTGTTTCATCTGACATTCCTCCACATCCGCCCCGGCGCGACCCGAAGCTTGCAGCAATCCTAGCATAGAGATGAGTTGCTGACTAGTATGGAAGTATGGTACAAAACACTGGGGAGAACGAATCGTGCTGTACACAGGGAGCAAGGAGAGACTGGAGCCATCACGGCCCATCGCGCCACAAATTCACGGCATCCTGCGTGCGCGTATCATACGCAACGACCTCACACCCGGCAGCCGAATTTCAGAATCCGAAATCGCCGCAGCCTATAGCGTGAGCCGCCAGCCCGTGCGCGAAGCTTTCATCCGGCTGGTTGGTGACGGTCTGGTGGCCATCCTGCCCCAACGCGGCACGATCGTGCGCAAGATTGAGTATAGTGGCGTGATTGACGCGCGTTTCCTGCGCGAAGCCATCGAGGCCGATATCGTCAAGATCCTGGCACAAACCCCCGATGCCGCGCTGATTGCGGATCTGCGCGAGCAACTGGAGCGTCAACGCCAATGCGACGCGGACTCGCGTACAGGGTTCATCGCGCTGGATGAGGAATTCCACCGCACCTTGGCGGCCGGCGCGGGCAAGGCCGGTGCCTGGGCGCAGATCGAGGGATTGAAATCCCAGATGGACCGTGTGCGGTTCCTGTCGCTGGTGCAATTTCCCGTAGATCGCCTCATTGAACAGCACGCCGATATCGTCAACCAGATCGAGTCCGGGGCCATCGTGACTGCCGACGTCGCCATTCGCATACATCTACGCGAAGTGCTGAACGATCTGCCAAAGGTAGTCGAGGCCTACCCTGAATTTTTCGAACTGCCGGTCGCGGGGATTTCCCAGCCGGTCCATGCACCCATCCAAGGAGGAGACACCACATGACATTCGCAACGACATTCAAAGGCTTAGCCGCCGCCGTTTTGGCCGCGGGATTTATCGCAGCCCCGGCAATGGCACAGGAACGCACGCTAAAACTCGGCCACCTGGCCAATGAGGAGAACCCCTGGCATCTGGCCGCGGTGAAATTCGGCGAAGAGCTTTCGACGCTGACCGAAGGGCGCATCACCGTCGAGGTCTTCCCAAACGAGTCGCTGGGCAAGGAAATCGACCTGATCAACGGCATGCAGCTTGGCACCGTGGATATGACGATCACCGGCGAAAGCCTGCAAAACTGGGCACCCATGGCGGCGCTGCTCGCCGTGCCCTACGCCTATAAATCCATCGAGCATATGGACGAGGTCGCCTCCGGTGACATCGGCGATCAGATCAAGGCGCAGATCGTGGAAAAGGCGCAAATTCGCCCCATCGCGTTTTTCGCCCGTGGACCGCGCAACCTGACCTCAAACCGTCCCATCGCCTCGCCCGCTGATCTTGATGGGTTGAAAATGCGCGTGCCCAATGTGCCGCTTTTCATTGACGTGTGGTCCGCGCTAGGAGCCGCCCCCGGCCCGATGGCGTTTTCCGAGGTCTTCACCAGTCTGCAAAACGGCACCATTGAATCGCAGGAAAACCCACTGGCGCTGATCCGTTCCGCCAGCTTCAACGAGGTGCAAAGCCACGTCAACATGACCGAGCATGTGCGCTCCTGGATCTACCTGACGATTGCCGAAACCACATGGGCTTCCCTGAGCGAAGCCGATCAGGGCGCGGTCATGGAAGCCGCCGCGCGCGCGCAAACCTACGAGCGTGGGTTGTTTGAAGCGAGCCTCGCCGCAGATCGCGCCTATCTGGAGGCCAATGGCATGACATTTGTCGACGTCGACGGCGCGGCCTTTGCAAGTGCCGCAAAAGACGCGGTGCTGGCCAATGTCAGCGATGAAATCAAACCCATCGTCGAAGGCCTGTTCGCCGAATAAACCAAACCCCACCGGTGCCGCCCCTTGTGGCACCGGTTTCCCGTTCGGAGCCACAAGCATGCATCGTACCATCCAGACCATCACGTTTATCGCGCGGCTTGGGGCCGGTCTTGCCTTTGCGCTGCTGCTCGCGGTGGTCCTCATTCAGGTAATCGGACGTCTGACCGGCGCATCCCCCGTCTGGACCGAGGAACTCACCCGCTTTGCGCTCCTTTATATGGTGGCTTTTGGCGCGGGGCTCGCCTTTCGTTCCGGTGATCTGGTCAATGTCGATGTGATCTGTGAATTCCTGCCCGGCAAACTGCCCTGGCTACTCCGCCTGCTCGCGGGGCTTGTGACGGCGGGGCTCGCGCTCTATCTGCTGCCCCATGCTTGGCGCTACGTCGCCATCGGCAAAATGCAAACCGCTCCGGCCCTCGGGATCCGCATGGATTTTGCCCATTTCACCGTCTTTCTGATGATCGCAGGGCTGGCCCTTTTCGGCGCGCTGCGGATTTTCGGCATGCTCAGCGGCACAGAGGATGGCCTGCCCGACAAGAAACCCGAAGAGGTGGATAACTGATCCATGGAAGTCACCATTCTCTTTTCGGTCTTTATCGCCGGGCTGGCCCTTGGCATCCCCGTGGCCATTACGCTCGGCATTTCCTCGCTGGCCTATCTGATACTTGCGGGTATCCCGCCCGTGGTCATGCCGCAGAAAATGTATGCGGGCATGGATGTGTTCGTGCTGCTGTCGATCCCCGGTTTCATCCTGGCGGGGAACCTGATGAACCGGGGCGGTATCACGCAACGCATCATTCGTTTTGCCAATGCGCTGGTGGGCTGGATACGCGGCGGGCTGGGCCTGACCAATATCGCCGCCTCAATGCTGTTTGGTGGCATCACCGGAACGGCGGTCGCGGATGCCGCCTCCATCGGCGGGGTAATGATTCCCGGCATGAAAAAGGCCGGCTACCCGCCCGCCTTCGCCGCTGCGATCACCGCCGCCTCCTCTACGGTCGGGCCGATCATCCCGCCCTCAGTGCCGATGATCATCGTCGGCGCACTCTCGGGGATTTCTGTGGGCAAGATGTTCCTCGCCGGGGCCATCCCCGGTATCCTGATGGGGCTGGCGATGATGGTGACATGCTATATTATCTCCGCGCGGCGCGGTTTTCCGCATCAACCCTGGCGGGGCTGGTCCGAGGTCGCGCGCTCCTTCGGTGGTGCCTTCTGGGCGCTGGCCATGACCTTCCTGATCATCTACGGACTGCTCTCCGGCCTCGCGACACCTACCGAAACCGCCGTGATCGCCAGCGTCTATGCGTTTTTCGTAGGCGCCTTCATCTACCGCGAACTGCCGATACGCGCGGTGCCAACCATACTCTGTGACAGCGCAATTTCCGCCGCCGGTATCCTCGCGCTGGTCGGTTTTGCCAATGTGTTCGGCTGGATCCTCGTCTCCGAGCGCATCCCGCAGGCCATCGCCGCCGGTGTTCTCTCCCTGACCGACAATAAATTCCTGGTGATCCTGATCATCAACCTGCTGTTGCTCTTTGTGGGCATGTTCATGGAAACCATCGCCGCGTTGATCATTCTCTTTGTGCCGCTCCTGTCTCTGGCCACGGCGGTCGGGATCGACCCGCTGCATTTCGCCACTTTTGCGGTGCTCAACCTGATGATCGGGCTGACGACACCGCCGGTGGGCGTGTGCCTCTTTGTCTGCGCTGGCATCGCGCGGCTGCCGCTCGCGCCCGTGGTCGTGGCGATCCTGCCGTTCCTGCTGACCAATATCCTCGTGCTGCTGGCCGTGTCATACTTCCCGCCGCTTGCCACCTGGCTGCCCTCCGTATTGGCACCCTGATTTGTCCACGAAAGGTCTGTTTTCGCCCCGCCACTGGCGGTATGGTGACGGGTAGCCGCATCCGATACGGCAAAGGGGGAGCCCGCAGAGCGATGAACGACCGATTAGAAAAGGGCATGGCGATCCGCCGTTCGGTTCTGGGCGACGCCCATGTGGACCGCGCCGAGGCGGATAAGACCGAGATCGACGCGGCCTTTCAGAACCTCATCACGCAAAGCGCCTGGGGCACGGTCTGGGCCTCCGACGCCATTAGCCGGCGCGAACGCTCGATGATCACGCTGGCGCTCTTGGCCGCCACCGGGAATTTCGAAGAAATCCCCATGCATATCCGCGCCACCGCCCGCACCGGCGCGAGCCAACAGGACATCGTTGAAGCCTTCCAGCATGTGGCGATTTATGCGGGCGTCCCAGCGGCCAACCACGCCCTGAAACTGGCCAAACGCACCTACGCCGAGATGGCGGCGGAGGCCCCATGAGCCCGTCCGACCTTATCCAGCGGGACCGGCAATGGCACCCGCCCGCCCATGCGCCCGATTACAAGACCAGCGTGGCGCGCTCTCCACACAATGCGCTGCTGTCGTTGCAAAACACCGACAGCGAATTGACCGGGCCGACCTTTGGTCACGATGATATCGACGCGGGCGACAATGACCTGCTGCGCAATTACGCGCAAACCGGCGATCCGATTGGCGAGCGGATCATCCTGCACGGTCGCGTCCTAGACGAAAACGCGCGCCCCGTCCCCCATACGCTGGTGGAAATCTGGCAGGCCAACGCGGGCGGGCGATATCGGCACAAAAAGGACACTTATCTGGCCCCAATTGATCCTAATTTCGGCGGCTGCGGGCGCACGCTGAGCGATGATCAGGGCCGCTATATGTTTCGCACCGTCAAACCCGGTGCCTATCCCTGGCGCAATTGGGTCAACAATTGGCGCCCCGCCCATATCCACATTTCGGTCTTCGGCACCGCCTTTGCGCAACGCCTGATCACGCAGATGTATTTTGAGGGTGATCCGTTAATCGCCAAATGCCCCATCGTGAATGCGATCCCCGATCCGCGCGCGATTGGGCAGCTTGTGGCGGCGCTTGACCTCAACGCCAGCGCGCCGCTGGATGCCATCGCTTATAAGTTCGACATCGTGCTGCGCGGGCACCGATCCACGCATTTCGAAAACCGGCCCGAGGGGAATTGATCATAGTACAGGCTTTGAATTACCTCAAGGAATCCGCCTCCCAAACGGCAGGGCCTTTCGTGCACATCGGGCTGGCGCCGGGGGCCGCGGGCTTTGATATCTATGCCCGCGAGCTTGGCCATGACATCATCGGCCCGAATGCAAAAGGCGAACGGATCACCGTCACCGGCACCGTCACCGATGGCACCGGCGCGCCGGTCAAGGATGTACTGATCGAGGTCTGGCAAGCCAATGCTGCGGGCATCTATCCCGGCAAGGGCGCGGTGGAAAACAGTTTTCGCGGCTGGGGTCGGGTCATCCCCGATTTCGACACTGGGGTGTTCAGGTTCAACACCATCAAGCCGGGTGCTGTTCGGGGGCGAAACGATGTGATGATGGCACCCCATCTCAACCTCTGGCTGGTCGCGCGTGGGATCAATGTCGGGCTGAACACGCGGATGTATTTTGCGGATGAGAACACCGCGAATGCAAGTGACCCGGTGCTTGCCCTCATCGAACAGGCCAATCGCCGCGATACCCTGATCGCCAAAGCTGATGGTACAATCTATCACTTTGACATATGCCTTCAGGGCGCGCACGAAACCGTATTTTTCGACATATGAGGGTCTCATGACCAACCCCTGCATCATCTGCATCGCCCTGACCGGCTCGGTCCCGACCAAGGCGGATAACCCCGCCCTCCCGGTCACGATATCCGAACAGATCGAAAGCGCGCAGGCGTGTTTCGAGGCCGGGGCCAGCATTGCGCATTGCCACGTGCGTGATGATAACGGCAAACCCACCTCGGACCCGGAACGCTTTGCGCGTCTCAAGGAGGGTCTGGAAAAGCACTGCCCCGGCATGATCGTGCAACTCTCAACCGGGGGGCGCTCCGGCGCAGGTCTTGAGCGCGGCGGGATGCTGCCGCTGGCTCCTGACATGGCCTCGCTGACGGTGGGTTCGAATAATTTTCCGACACGCGTCTATGAGAACAGCCCGGATCTGGTGGACTGGCTTGCAGGTGAAATGATCAAACATGACGTGAAGCCCGAGATCGAGGCCTTTGATCTCAGCCATATCGTGCAGGCCACGCGCATGGCGGCGGATGGGCGGCTCAAGGGGCCGCTTTATGTGCAATTCGTCATGGGCGTAAAAAATGCCATGCCTGCCGATGAACGTATCTTTGATTTTTATATCGAAACGCTGAACCGTCTTGCGCCGGATGCACAGTGGTGCGCGGCAGGGATCGGCGCGGCGCAATTGACGCTGAATGAATGGTCGATTGCCAAGGGCGGCCACACCCGCACGGGACTTGAGGATAACGTCCGGCTGGACCGGGACCGGTTGGCCCCTTCAAACACCGCCTTGGTGAAACGCGCGGTCGACATCTGCGACAAATACGAGCGCCCCGTCGCAACCTGGACGCAAGCGCGCGACATTCTGGGATTGCGGGCGGTGAGCGCACCGACCTGATAGGCCCGCAAGGTCAAGGCACAGCATAGATACCAATCGTGCTGACCAGAAGCGCTAAGCAGACCAGAAACCCGCCGCCGATGATGCGCGCCAGCGACGTGGCGGTTGCGTGTTTTGGCGCGCGCGGGTTGCCCATGCATCCCTGTGGTGTCACTACCAATGACCGGGACGGCGATCCGAAACCGCCGTCCCGCTAAGGCAGCGCATCAGCGCGCCAGCGGTAAGGTCACCGTCACACGCAACCCCCCCTCGGCGCGGTTGTTCAGGATGATCTCGCCCCCATGCGCGCGCACGATACCTTTGGCGATGGACAGGCCCAGACCGGCACCGCCCGTGGCGAGACTGCGGCTGTCCTCCCCGCGCACAAAGGGTTCAAACATGCTCTCGCGCAGGTCATCCGCGATGCCGGGGCCTTCGTCCATGATCTCCACCACGGCATTTCCGTTACCTGCATCAAGGAAAACACACGCGCCGCCGCCGTAGCGCATAGCATTTTCCACCAGATTTCGGAACGCGCGCCCAAGCGCGACGGGGCGCGCCAAGACCACCACATCCGCCCCCGGTTGCAAAATTGCGCCCTGATCCGTGCATATATTCGCGAGCAGATCTCGCAGATTGAGGGCCACGGGTTCTTCGCCCTCCCCCGCGTCCTTGGCAAAGCTCACCAGACCATCCGCCATCACCGTCATTTCATCGAGGCTGCGGATCATCGCGAGGCCCACCTCTGGTTCGATCATTTCCGCACGGATGCGCAGGCTCGTCAGGGGCGTGCGCAGATCATGCCCAACGGCCGCCAGCGTGCGCATGCGCTCCGCGTCAAACTGTGAAATCCTGCCCTGCATATCATTAAATGCCGCAGCCGCCTCGCGCATTTCGAGCGGGCCGGTCTCGGGGACACGGGCGGTCCGATCCCCCTTGCCGGCCCTGCGCGCCGCCTGCGCAAGCGCGCTCAACGGACGCGTCAAACGGCGCAAAAACACCAATGACACACCCAGAACGGCAACCAGCGACAGCACAAGTGCGATCAGGAAGAGCTTTTCGTTCACACCGTCGGGACGCGCGTGCTCTCCGCGTGACAGCACATTGAGCCATTGGACCCGCCCGGTTCCGGCGTTCACGAGTTGGATGGAAACCGCAATACTCTCGCGCCGGTTTTTGCCTTCCCGGTCAGGTCTGACGCGAATGACGGCCCGCACATCCCTGCCGCCAAGTGCCTGTGATATCTCACGGGTCAGAGCGACGGAACGCGGTGCGGCGGGGAGCTGCGTGACCAAGGGCTCACGATCCACCGAAACGCGCGAAAACCGCGTGGAGGCATCGCGCGCAATGGCACGACGCAACCGGGGCGCCGCCGCTTCGATCGCCGGAACAAAGGACACGATGCGTTCCGCTTCGCGCTCAATCAGCGCGGCACGGTCGAGCCGCCCCCGCTCCAGAGACAACACCCCCAACGCGATCACATTCGCCGCAATCAACGCCCCCGACAGCAACAGCGCAAAGCGTCCCGCGAGCCCATCTGGAAGCAGGCTCATTCCTCGGTGACCTGCGCGGCCAGGCGGTAGCCCCCGCCCCATTCCGTCACGATCAGCCTCGCAATCTTGGGATTATCCTCGATCTTGCGCCGCAGACGGCTGACGGTATTGTCAATCGCCCGGTCATAGGCCTTGGCATCGCGCCCGGCGGTCAGGTCAAGCAACCGATCCCGGCTCAACACTACGTTTGGATGATCGCTCAGCACCGCCAGAAGACGGTTTTCTCCCGAGGTCAAATCGACCTTGCGCCCATCCGTGTGGGCCAAATGATGCTGCGTCTGGTCATGCAGCCATCCGGCAAAGCGACGGTTTTGCGTGGCAACCTTGGGCTCAGGCGGCGGAATCCGGCGCAACACGGCCCGGATACGCGCCAGAAGCTCGCGCGGGTTGAACGGTTTGATCATATAGTCATCCGCGCCCAGCTCCAGCCCGACGATCCGGTCGGTTTCATCGCTCATCGCCGTCAGCAGGATGACCGGCGGCCCGCCCCGCGCCACCAGCCAGCGGCACAGGCTCAACCCGTCCTCCCCCGGCATCATCACATCCAGCACCACCAGCGCCAACAAGGACCCCGCCACGATCCCGCGCGCCTCTGTGGCATTGGCGGCAAGCTGCGTGCGAAACCCCTGCTTGCGCAGATATTGCCCCAGCGGCTCGCGGATATCGCGCGCATCGTCAACGATCAGGATCTGAGGGTCGGCGGCATCCAATGGGGTGTTTCCTTGTGGTCTGTTCCCCTCTTTACCCCGAATGCCTGCTTTGTTCCTAGCCCGCGCACCCCGCAGAAGGGCATTGATTTGTCGCAGAATGTATCAGGCACGGCGCGCGCGACCGTTGGCGACAAAACGCTACTGCGGCTGACAAACCTTTTTGTGCCGGACCCGCCATATTGCAGAGAGGGGGCACAACCCGTGCCCTTGATGTCTCAGGACAACAAAGGATCAAACAATGAAAACGCGCAAAATTCTCCCCATTGGATTTCTGGCTCTGACGCTACTTGGGTCGGGTGCGATGACCGCAACAGCACAAAACAAGGTGCCCGCAGAAGACATCGCCACAGCGCAATCAGAGCGCTCGGAATATCGCAAGGTCAAGGACGGGCATCACGGCAAACGCCGTGGCGGCAAGCGCGGCGAGATGATGCGCACATTGTTCAGCGCTGCGGACGGGGACGGCGATGGTGCGCTCACACAGGGCGAAATCGACAGCTACCGCGCTGCGAAACTGTCGCAGGCGGATGCATCCGGTGATGGGGCGCTGAGCATTGCGGAATTTGACACGCTTTACCGTGAAATCACGCGCACCCGCATGGTCGATGTGTTTCAGGATTTCGACGCAGATGGCGACGGCCAGATCAGCACCCAGGAAATGGACGCACGCTTCGGTAATGTCGTGCAGCGGATGGACCGGGATGACGACGGGGTGTTGACCCTGAAAGAGCGCGGTCGTCGCGGCTGACCCTCCTGAACGGCGCGGTCGGGCGTTTGACCCGTCCGCGCCGCGCATGCGTTTGCAAATGGCCTCAAGCGCAAAACCGGGATGTTACGTCCGCAGCTGCCCATAGGCTCTGGACAAGGCACCGAATTCAATCACACTATGCCTGGTCGCAGTTTTTAGAGACCGCTCCATGATATCCGGCACAAAGCTCGAAAACCAAATGCCTGTGGGCGGCAGGGACGGGCGCGCTGCACAGAGATTCATGATGTCAAACGCCCTAAAGACCAACGCCTTTATGTCCTGCACAGACCACTGCGCATTCCGATCAACACATGGCGCGCACAGACAGGCCAACGAACCAATACCGGCCCGCCCATGCTGACGCTCTCCCTGCTGCCCGAGGGCATGAGCCTGCTTGCTTTTGCCAGCCTCGCACTCACCAGCTTTGCCGGCTCCTTCATCACCGTCGCTTTCGGGATCGGCGGGGGCGCTCTGATGCTGGCGGTCATGGCGACACTGCTGCCGCCCACCGCCCTGATCCCCGTGCACGGCGTCATCCAGATCGGCTCGAACCTCGGGCGGGTGATGGTAACCTTTCGCCATATCTTCTGGCCCGCCCTGCCCTCATTTGCCGTAGGGTCACTCATCGGTGCTGCGACCGGTGGCATGGTCGCTGTCAACCTGCCCCCCGCATTGGTACAAATCGGCGTCGGGCTTTTCATCCTTTGGAACGTTCTCGCAAAGGCCCCGCGTATCCTGCGCGACTGGCCGCTTGTGATCGGCGTGCTATCGAGCTTCCTGACCATGTTCTTTGGCGCGACGGGCATTTTCGTTGCGACCTATATCAAATCGCTGGAACTGCCGCGCCACGGGCATGTCGCCACACAGGCCGCGTTGATGAGCCTTCAACATGGTCTCAAGGTCATCGTCTTTGGCCTGCTGGGCTTTGCTTTTTGGGAGTGGGCCGGGTTCATTGCGGTGATGATCGCCACCGGTTTTTGCGGCACGCTGACCGGCAAGGCCGTGTTGAACCGGATGGGGGATGATCGTTTCCGCCTGGCGCTGAACATCGTGCTGATCGCCCTGGCGGCGCGGCTTGTCTATGCGGGACTGCGCGATCTGACGGGGCTGTGATGCCCAAGGATGTCCCGGGGCGGGTTTGTTTTGTGAGAGCCCGCGCGGCGCGTTCGCAACCGCGCGGGACAGAATTTTCCGGACGCCTCAGGCAAAAAAGTCGCTGGCCGTGTAATCAAAGGCCGTGGTGCCTGCACCGTCATTGATGCGCACCTCAAGATCGATGATGGCGTCGTTGTTGACGTTGGCATAAAGCCGCGTCTGACCGCCAAACTCCTGCACCCAAAGCGCACCGGCACCAAAACCGAGGCCCACAGCGCTTGAGACAGCCCCCAGGAAGGTGAAGGCCTGATTGCCCGCAATCCCCGTGTTGGCATCGATGCTCGAGACGTCGATGATATCGCCGCCAAAGCCGCCAGCACCGTCGAACCCGGCGATGGTATCCGCCGATCCGAAAGCCGATTCAGCCACCGAATTGAAGTCGAAGGTGTCAAACCCGCTGCCGCCATTCAGCGTATCCACGCCCAGGCCCCCAACCAGCGTATCGCCCTGGTTGCCGCCAAACAACACGTCATTGCCCGAGCCGCCGTCCAGCAAATCGAACCCGTCACCGCCGAACAGCTGGTCGTTGCCCGATTGACCAAAGAGGTCGTCGTCCTGGGTCTGGCCATTCAACAGGTCATTGCCGGTGCCGCCGAACATCGTATCCTCATTCGAGCCGCCGAACATCCGGTCGTTGCCGGACTCGCCGTTCATGAAGTCGTTGCCGCCGCCGCCGTTCATGTCGTCATCGCCCGCACCGCCCAGAAGCGTGTCGCTGCCGGTCTCGCCGAAGAGCTCATCATTGCCGTCCTCGCCGTCGATGAAATCCGACCCGCCGCTGCCAAAGAGCCGGTCGTTGCCCGTCCCACCGCGCACGGTATCATTGCCCTCGCCGCCAAAGGCCGTGTCATTGCCGCCCCCCGCGTTGATGGTGTCGCTGCCGTCGGCCGCACCGATGGTATCATCGCCCAGACCGCCGGAAATATTGTCGTTACCGGCCTCGCCAAAGAGCTGATCGTTGCCGTCACCCCCCGAGATGACGTCGTTGCCGTCCTGGCCAAAGACCAGATCCGCCCCGTCACCGCCGGAGATATTGTCGTTGCCCTCGCCGCCGTTCAGCGTGTCATCACCCAGACCGCCCTCGATCGTGTCATTGCCGCGGAATGCAAGGATGCGGTCGTTACCGCCGCCGCCGATCATGATGTTATCGACCTCGAACCCGAAGAGCTGGTCATTGCCGTTGCCCGCGGTGATGTTCTCGAAGTTGGTAAAGAGCTCACCCGCAAAATTGGTCAAACCCGTCGCAAGATCAACAACATAGCTCCCGTTGAACAAAGTCGTGTTCAGCGTGTCAATGCCAGTCCCACCGTCAAGTGTTTCAGAGGTCCCAAGGCCCGCGAAAATTGTATCGTTCCCGTTTTCACCAAAGATTTCCGAGGCCCCCGATGACCTCAGCGTATCATTACCGTCGCCGCCAAAAATCTGGTTGTTGCCACCACGCCCGTCAATGAAATCATCACCCCCCAGCCCAATCAGGATGTTCGCGTTATTATCACCAAAAAGGGTATCGTTTGTGTCATTGGCAATGACCTGTTCAATCCCGGTGAAGGTCTCCAAATTGCCAAAACCATCGGTTGCGGTCTGAGCCAATAGGTCCACAGAAATGGCACCTGTTCCGCCACGGTTGTTATCAAAGGTAAAGCTGAGGCGATCCTGCCCCGTGCCACCGACATATGTGTCAATGCCATCGAGACCCTGATATTCGGTATAGGCCTGCGTGCCACCAATAAAGGTATCCGCACCGCTGGTGCCGCGTACGGACTCAATATTTGAGAAGCTATCGGTGCCCGCAAAACTTCCCGTGGCCGTGCCGGTCAGGAAATTAACGGTGACCGCCGTCTCATCGCGATTGTCATAGATAAGCCGGTCTCTGTTGCCGCCGCGCCCATCAATCGTATCGTTACCGCGCGAGGAGAAGAACTCCTGAAATTCACTGCTGTTGTCTCCGAGCAGTATATCATCCCCATCCCCGCCTCCGATGTTTCGAATATTGGTGAAGGCGTCGATGTCACCGCCGCTGAAAACCGTCGTGCCCAGTAGAATGTCGATTGTTAAGGAGTCACTGACGCCTCCATATTCAAGGAAGAAGTAGCCGTTCGCGGCCCCGGCGATGGTGTCAGAGCCAAAACCCGGATTAGCCCCGCTTTCATTCTCGAATAGGGAGATGGTGTCATCCCCATTGCCGCCGTTAACAAAATCGTTCTGCCCACGGGCCAGAAGCGTGTCGTCGCCATCGCCCCCCTCAAGATAATTATTGCTGCCACCGAAACTGTCGATGACATCATCACCGTCCCGACCCTGCAAATCATTGCGATCACTGTTACCCGTTATGGCATCCGCGAAATCCGAGCCGCGAATGCGCTCGATGTTCACAAAGGTATCATTGTCGCCATAGGCATCAATCGCGGTCCCAGCCACCATATCGACGGTGACGCCCTGAAAGGCACCAAGATCAGCGTGCGCCCGGCTGTAGTCGATGCGATCATTATCACCGGCACCGCCGTCAAAACTGTCATCCCCGCCAAATCCCCGAAAAGACTGCGTGCCAATGGAGCCTACAAAGGTATCCGCATTATTCGTGCCCCGAACGCTTTCGATCCCTGTGAAACTGTCGGTGTCTCCGTTGAAATCAATCGCCGTGCCGTCGGTTTCGTTCGTAAACGTCACCGATACGCCGGTCGAAATACCATCGAAAAATGTATCAAAGACATAGGACAACTCATCAAAACCGCCGACACCACCGCTGATCGTGTCGGTGCCGCTCCCGGCCTCGATGAAATCGTCACCTGCCCCACCACTAATTGTATCATTACCACTGCCGCCGCTGAGATCATCGTTTCCGGCGTTGCCTGTCACGGTGTCATTGCCGCCTTCACCGCGCAATTGGTCGCTCCCCCCGGCACCCACAATCAGATCATTAAAGATAGAGCCTTGAATCTCTTCGATATTGATCAGCGTGTCTGTGTCGCCAAAGGTATCGATGACGGTGCCAGTGATTAGGCTGGCATCAATACCCTGCGTGCCGCCGTCCTGGTGTTCACGGCTGTAGCTGGCACGGTCGCCACCGCTGAATTGCGCGGGCTCATTGCCGCCATCCAGGATATCATTGCCCCGCCCGCCCCGAAGGTTGTCATTGCCGTCACCACCCCGAAGGGTGTCGTTACCATCTCCGCCTAAAAGCCCGTCATCGCCGCCCGCCCCTTCAAGCGTGTCGTTCCCGGCCAAACCGATAAAAAAATTGTTATTTCCGTCGCCCCGAATGATGTCGTTCAGCGCGGTGCCATCAACATTTTCGATCCCGGTCAATGAATCGATATCGCCCCACCCATCCACGGCCGTCCCGGTTGCCAGGTTAACGTCCACGCCGCGAAATATGGGACCAGCACCATCGAAACCGTTGTCGGTGTAAATCACAAGATCATCGTCGCGAACTGTGCCGATGTATGTGTCGTTGCCACTGCCTGCAACAAAAGTATGGCCAGTCGTTGCTGCAGGATCCTGGGACGCCCGCACAAAATCATTTCCGGCACGATCAAACGTATATGTGCCGCCCAGTCCACCAACATAAATCGCATCAGAAAAATTGGTGCCGTGGAAATTTTCCATGTCAATCAGCGTATCAATCTGGCCGGAGCCTTTGTTGACTGAAAACGCCAGAACCGACCCGATCGCAAGTGACGTGTTATTTATGACAATGCCATTTGTCAGCGGCGACGCATCATAGATTGCAACATCAAACCCCGCGCCGCCGTTCAAAATGTCCGACCCGAGCGAAGGTATCAGAAAATCATCCCCGCCCAGAGCCAGGTATTCATCATTGCCGTTTGTACCGACGAGTTGATTTGCAAACTGATCGTCGTTTTCAGTTCCGGTAATAATCGCCATCGTGCATCCCCCAAAGTTCTTGGATTAAATTTTTTTGGGGTGGTCCAGACCATCAAGGGCTATGTTCAGAAGCTAAAAAAGACCGGAATTATCGGCCGCCAGCATCGCGGATAGCGCCTAAGGCAAGAGAGGCCCCACTCACAAAACTTAACAAGTCATTGACACAGGCGGTCTGTCATGGCCCATTTGGGCTATAAAAGATATATTTTGGGCGTTTATTGATTTTTTATCGCCCCTATTTTGAACAGATTTTATTGTAGAGGTAACTGTGGTTTCCCTCGAGCAGTTCTGTAACGTGTCAAATGCGATCATGACGGCGGCTTTGGATGGGTCGTCCTGGGATGGTGTCGCCGATGCGCTGGCCGCCGCGGTGCCGGGTGTTCGAACACATCTTTTTGGACATGACACGGAAGACAGCGCTTTTCTGGGAATGGTTTCCTCGGGCTATGCGCCCGAGTACCTTGCCTCATTTAGTGATCATTATGGTAATCTGAATGCCTGGGCCCCGGCCTTTGCATCCATGCCCGTGGGCACAATTGCGGACAGCAGAGAGATGTGCCCGGAAGAAAAACTCATACAGACCGAATTCTATAACGACTGGGTTTTGCCGCAAGAGGATATCGTATTCGGAGGCGGGGCTGTTGTGGCAAAAACCCCCACGGCCTCCTTCCTGATCGGTGGGAATATACGGCGCAGGGACGAAGACAGGCTTGTCAAACCCTGGCTCGACCTGGTGCGTCAAATCACCCCGCAATTGCGGAGCGCATGGAAGATCAACCGTGAGCTTACAGATATGCGGATCGCCGCGCGGATCGGTTGCGGTGCCGGGCTGCCCACCATCATCTTGCAAATGGATGGCCGGTTGGTGATGATCAATGATGCCGCAGAAACAATGATCACATCGCAGCCGGAGGTTTTTGAATTCTGCCATGGGAAGTTCTCTTTCACACATCCGAAAGCGCAGGCCTCTCTCAGCAGAGCCTTGTCCAGGGATGTTTCGTCATTGCCGAGAATGCAATTTGAGTTCACCATAAGCCCGCAATTGAGCTGCAAATCATTTCGGGTTTTACCAAGGTCAGATCTGATTTGGCCCACGCTGCTGGGTCCACGCTACGACAACCCCTGTATTGCGTTGATCTTCACAAACAACACGCGCAGCGCGACAAAAGCACAACGACTTGTAAATACCTTCGGGCTCACGACTGCCGAGGTTTCGGTCGTCCTTTTTCTGGCCGATGGAATGTCCCCACGGGACATCGCCGAGAGGCGCTCTGTCAGCCTGAGCACAGTGCGGAACCAAATCAAATCTGCGGCGCAAAAATGCAATGTCAGCCGCCAGGTCGAAATCGCCAAAGTCGTCGCATTAACGTGATTTCTTTTGCGCCACTGCACCAATATTACCCAGCGACAGGCAAATTTTTAAAATCGACCGGGAACAGTTTCGTTTGGATCCATCGACAGCGCCGGATCAAAGCCCCACCCGCGCGCAGTTGGACGTCTCAGGTTCAGCTTCCAAACTGTTCAGCCCGCGCTTGCCTGATCTCCTGCTTCACCTCAATCAGTTGCGCTGCGAGCTGCTCAAAATCAGCACGCAGCGGTGATGCACGCCTCCAATGCAATGCGATTTCATGGACCGCCAGAGGATGATCGATCCGGCGCACAACGAACTCTGGATCGCGCACGGCTTCAGCCAGGGCGTAAAGAGACGGGAGCACGGCAACACCTGCGCCCATCACTGCCATCTGCCGCACCGCATCCAGACTGCCACCCTGATAATCGTGACTGACATAGGCACCGGCCTCAGCAGCCAGTCGCTCCACAACATCAGCCAGCTTGAATTCCGGGCTCAGCGCCAACAGCGGTCGCCCCTTCAGATCTGCGGTCGTGACCGGGGTTGTCTCGCGTGACAATGGATCGTCGCTTGCGGCACAAATCCACAGGGTCTCGGCAAAAAGCGGGATGCTTTGAAGTTCGGGAGCCCCGTGGGGGGTTCCGATGACGGCATCGACCTTTCCCGCATGTAACAGTTCAAGCAATTGTACCGTTGCCCCCTCCTGAACGACAAGACGCAGGTCGGGAAAAAGCTGGTGCAGTCGGCGATTGGCAATCGGCATGAAATACGCGCCAATTGATGGCAGAACACCAATGGAAAGCCTGTCACCAAAAAGCCCGATCGACCCTTTTGCGATCGCCCTGAACTCACGCATTTCCTTCAAGATCACCCGCGCCCGGTCCAACAGCAACCGCCCCAGCGGCGTCAGCGTCACCCGCCGTGATGTGCGCTCAAAAAGCGCCGACCCAAGCTCTTCCTCCATAATTGCAAGTTGCTTGGAAAGGCTCGGCTGGCTGACCGCAAGCGCATGCGCCGCCGCGCCAAACGCGTTGTAATCCGCGACGGCGACAAAATACTGTAGCTGGCGAAGTGTCGGGCGCATAAAGCGATCTTCCTTATCAATGCTTTAAAGCTATGGATTTTTACATTTTTATCAATTGGTATTATGAATAATGCGTCCCTATTTTCTCCCTTAGAAGAAACATAAAATGAACCCGTCAGGAGATTATGATGAAAATGACCCCTATGCTTACCGCCGCTCTAGTTCTCACTTGTGCCGCAGCTACCGCACAGGCAGGATCGACCAGCGCAGCCCAAGGCCTGACCCTTCCCGAGGTCACCGAGCTGAAGCGCGCTTGGGGTGATGGCATTGTCAACATCGGTGCCGTTCACACCCAGGGTGGCGATTACCGCCAGGCCGCCAAGGATCACATCCTGAACTTCTATGCATACGGCGAGCGTCCGGTGCTTTTTAAGCCAACGCTGGCCAGCGTCGATCAATTTCGGGGCACATTTGACGAGGCCATGTCCTACTTCGTCGGCGGCGATTTAGCCGAAGACAGTGGTTTTGCCATCGCGCCTTACACGGATGTGCGGTGGGAAAGCGAAGGATCTGTGATCAGTGGAGACACCGCAATGACGATGGGGAACTACTTTTTCATGCAGGCGGACGGCAATGAGGTTAAGGTTGAATATACCTTCGGGATCGAGAAACTAGACAATGGTGAGACGAAGATCGTCCTGCACCATTCATCCCTCCCCTTTGTGCCAGGTTAAAGCGACATAAATCCAAAGCGCCTGCCCCAATAGCGGCGCTTCAACTGCGCGAATTCGCGCTGCACCTTGTGGGATAATCTGCCTTTCAGAAGCCGCACTAGATCACTCACAGCCAGCTTCGGCGGCACCGACACGAACATGTGGACGTGATCACACGACAGCACGCCACGAATGATCTCCACGCCCTTTTCGCGGCAAACCTGACGACAGATATCGCGCACCCAAAGCTGAATGCCGCCCTGCAAAACCTTGTAGCTATACGTCGTCGCCCAAACGAGTGGCGGGCGATGGCGTGGAGTGGTTGCCCTTTGTGAAGCATGGTTCTGACCTGGTCTTGTTGATGCATTGCGAGTTTGAACTTTCTGCCAAATTTCACACCGCGTTTTTGTGCGGAGGCGCTTCCGTCATTTGTCCGTTCATTGATGTGATTTCGTTCCAGCTCGGAAAGTCCTTCAAAAACAGTAAGTCAGAACTTTCCCATCGAACTTGTAGTGTCCGCCCAGGGCTCTCGGAGTGATCGGAACGTTGCCTCTGCGACTTCCACTTTTCGGTTTATCACAAAGAGATCATGCGTAGATCGCGCCAACCGGTCAAGGCTGGTGACGATGAGCATATCATTTGGGTGAAGGGCGCTCAGCATTTTTTCCAGTTGCGGGCGGCGGCGATCAAACCCAGTCAGTTTCTCCTGGAATATCTTGTCACAGCCCTTGGCCTGAAGGGGCTCTATTTGTGCTTCAAGGTTCTGTCCTGTCATGGAAACGCGCGCATAGCCGATCAGCATGGTTTTGCGCCTGTTTTGATGCGCTGATACGGAACGGAATTGCGGATTCTGTAAGGCGCTGGTTTTGAACGCACAAAATATCGTTCCGTTTATTATGAGTTTTGGAACAGGTCATGCCGCCACCAGTATATCGTTCAGGGGCAGGCGCGTGGTCATATCGAGGTCAAAGACACCGTATGGGTTGATATGGCTGTATGGCAGCGGGTTCAGTGCCGCCATATCGCGGGCGGTCATTTTCGTGCGCCACACCTGATCCGCGAGGACATCCTGGATCATGAGTGTGTTCACATAGACCATGCTGGCCTGCAATAGATGCCATGACAGAACCGGGATCTCCTGGTCGTCGCGCCGGTTGGACACCAGCTCATTACCGTTGCCGTAGAAGATGAAGTCGTTCACCCCGTTCCAGCGTTCAATCACGTTTAGGCCAGAATTGATCTCGCGGCGCAAACCTTTGTCACTGAGGTATTGGCACAGGAAGATCGTCCTGGCTGCTTTGCCGAGTTCCAAAAGAGCCGCAAACACCGGGTGACTTTGGCCGGTTGGCCGCGGATGAAACGGCGTAGAATGGCCTCTTGTTCCGCGGTGCGTTGTTTCAGGGCCGCCGCCAGTTTGATCATTGCATCATAGTGCCGAGTGATCAGGTCCCAATTGATCGGCTTGGGTGCAAACAGCGGATCAGGATTTGGATGGGTGCGTTCGGGTTTTGGAAGAGCCCGCACCAGCTTTTGACGTGCTATTCCTTTAAACCGGGGCATGAGCTCAAACCCCGGCAAATAACAAAAGGCAAAGCCGACAACGCTCTGGCTGTGGGTGTCAACAAACTGGCGATCAATCTCCAAATCGGTACCGTGATGTAAAACGCCCTCGATCATCGACGCCACTTCTGAGGAAGATACCTGTTTCAGCTGCGAATGGATGCAGGTCGCCTTCGCATCGACGTGCCAGTAGATCATGACACCCCGCCCGCCATAACGCTGATGCAACTCGGTCATCAGGTTCTGATCCCAGGATGCAAATTGGGTAGAATCTGACGCATAACTGCTGCTGCCATCGCCCCGGATGTCTGTGGCGCGAATGCGGTTCGTGGCATCGGCAATGGCACGGGTTGCGGCGCGCAATGCATTTTTGTGTATGAACCGTTGCCGAATATAGAGCAGCTCTTTGTAGGTCACATTATACGGTCCGGCCGCGACAGCCTTTAGCCCGATAGTGGTACCGATCCCATGGAGCGCCAGTAGAAGCCTGCGGGATACCTCATCACCGGACAGGGTTTGTCGCGCGCCTGCCGTGGGGAAGGATTTGGTGAGGCCGATGCGCAGATCGACTTCCCCGAGCACATCCAACAGGCGGGTCATGGGCCATCGGCGGGTCAATTCCTCCTTCAGTGCATCCAGCATGGCCAGATCATCCTGAGCCTCCGGTGGTTTGAGCGATATCCGGGTTTTGCCGCTCCGCGATTTCAGCACCACGTCTTTGTTGGAGGGCAGATCGCGGTCGAAAACGTCCAGGGCGGTGATGAGATCACCCTTGAGGCGTTCGACGAAAAGATCCGCTTCCAATGGCTGTCCAATATCCTGGAAATACTGCTCTTTTCTATCGTCAAAATCCTGTGGCAAATCCTGATCCGGATTGCAGCACCTGGTCGCGCCTTCAATCCATACTGCCTTGGTGCGCAGACGCTCCCCCAGGCTTTGAAGGACATAAATCTCATAGTCGAGGCGGTTGAGGCGGGGTTGCCCGCCGGGTCCGGGTTCAATGACAATATCTCGCCCCTTGGGTCTGACAACACCGTCCAGCGGCACCTCATCGAGAGAAAAGTGTTGCGGTTTCCTGCTTGTGTCTGTGATCAAAACTTCAAGGGCATCCAGAAGCGGGCGCCAGCTCTGATTGTTTGACCGAAAGGTGAGCGTCTTGAGGATCACCGGAAGAATGCGCCGGTAATGCTTGCTGTATTTTGTGGGACGACCTGCCCTTCATCAGCCGTACCAGATCACTGATTGCCAGTTTCGGTGGGACCGACACGAACATATGAACGTGATCGCTCGACAAAACGCCCTTGATGATCTCGACGCCGCTCTGCGCACAAACCTGGCGGCAGATATCACGGACCCGCAAGCGCAACAGGCCGCACAGTACCTTGAACCGGTATTTCGTCGACCAGACCAGGTGATATCTGTGATAGTAAACGCAATGTTTGCCGGTCGAGTATTGCATGTTCTTATCCTCCCCGGAAATGAGCCTTAAGACCTGCGACGGCTCATTTCTGGGGAGGATAAGATCATAAGACGATTCTTCGTGCTAAAGCGATCCCGTCTGGAAGACGGGGGGTTTAGACCAATAAGTGGATACTAAATCGACTTTAGCCTAACCTTTAACGCAAGGCTGCATCACATTGACGTTGAGCAGGACAAATCAGCACAAAAGAAACGCTGCGTTGGCAAACAAACGACCCTTGCCCAGTCAACCGTTTAACGCAACGAAAATAGGAACCAAAAGCCGGCCAGATGTGCAATCAAGAATGCCGACGCCCAAGCCCATCAACAATCGCCTTCCCCCGTCTGTGCCTTTTTACGCGTTTGTCGGGAAGCGATCTATCATCGTTCTCAATTCCAAAAAAATCAATACAATGATCGGACCTACCCAACCACCGTTTTACATGCCGATCGTGTCACGCCAGAAGGCGCTGCACACCCAAATCCCATCGCGGCATCGGCCTCCTACTCCCCCGAAGCACATCGCCCACCATCATCCATTCAGCTGCAAGAAGATGTATTTTATAACTTTAAAACATAAACTTGTATCAACCAACGTCGCCGTACCAAGTGATCTTAACAGTCTTTTCAATGTGATCCTGACCACCCAAACAGGTCATCGGCAGGTTCATGAAAGCAATCAAAAACCTTCCAAGGACCGTGTAGCCCCTCGCATGTCAATCACCATTGACGCGGCACCGAGTTTGTTTTTCTGGCGGCATCCGCAGGTTAAAATTGGTTAACAGACATGGTTCTGTCATCTCGCATGGCTTCAAGCAGCCACTGCCGTGCCGTGGGCAAAACGAAACGGTGGAAACCAGAAGTCGCCGTACGCGCCACATCCGCAAAATGGTCGATCACGCCATGGAGGTGATCTGCGACCGTCTTAGAAAAACGCCCGTCGAGGTCTTCTGCCAGAAAATGACAAGATCCCAACCCTGAGACTCACAAGAATAGCAACTCAACTGTCGCTCACCGAGACACCATTAGAAAAGACACACAGAAGGGTGCGCTTTTGTCTTTCTATCCGGGCGCAGCCTGTGCAAAGACACGTTGACTCCGCCCGACACGCGCGTATAAGCGCGGCTTCATTGGTGTTGGTGGCTCCCGCGAGGGACGGCCTGTCAGGCGCAAGCCAGAGGACAACGCCCTTCATGCCCAAATGGGCGCATATAGAAGGAGAACAGCCGTGACAAAACGCACGTCTGCCAAACATAAAATCGACCGCCGCATGGGCGAAAACATCTGGGGCCGTCCGAAATCCCCGGTCAACCGTCGCGAATATGGCCCCGGCCAGCACGGTCAGCGCCGCAAGGGCAAGATTTCCGACTTCGGCATCCAGCTGCGCGCCAAACAGAAGCTCAAGGGTTATTACGGCGATCTGACAGAAAAGCAGTTCCGCCGCATTTACGCCGAAGCCGAGCGTGTCAAAGGCGATACCGGTGAGAACCTGATCGGCCTGCTGGAGCGTCGCCTCGACGCTGTGGTGTACCGCTCAAAATTCGTGGCGACCGTGTTTGCAGCGCGTCAATTCGTGAACCACGGCCATGTGAAGGTGAACGGCAAGAAGGTCAATATTCCCTCATACCGTGTCCAGGAAGGCGACGTGATCGAAGTGCGCGACCGCTCCAAACAAATTGCTGTGCTGCTCGAAGCCACGCAATTAGCCGAACGCGATGTACCTGATTACATCGAGGCGGATCATTCCAAGATGACGGCGAAATTCGTGCGTACACCGGCGCTTGGCGATGTGCCCTATCCGGTCATGATGGAACCAAACCTCGTCGTGGAATTCTACGCGAAAAACTAAGCTTCGGTTTTTCAGATACCATATTTCAAAAGGCCTCGGATTTACGGGGCCTTTTTGATGTCACATGTGCCAGCACATGCCTTACGGCTACCAAGTGTCCTCAAACCGTTCTATCTCAATGGATTCAGACTACCGCCCATACGGGCATTTCCGCGATGACGCCTTCTCTCACCGGGGTGTCTTAAGCGCGGCATCTGTTGCATGTCCTTTGCGGCAATTAAATGACGCTCCATCCCTATAGAACGGGGCCGTTGCCGATATTCAATGAAGACACCGGGTGATGCGGTTTTGAGTGCTGTAGACCGCTCGTTCTTGCGCGTCCTGTCTGGCGTGCTGTGCACCCTCGGGACATCAGCATTGCCGTCTGGAGACTTCACTGGTGCTTAATATCGCTGAAGCCAAACTCAGCTGCACTCTGGGAGGATACCGATGACCGCCTCTCGATTTCAATGCCTAAGCCTATTAATCGGGTCGCTCTCGCAGCGATCCGGACGACCCAACATACCCCCCAAACTGCCGCACGCGGTTCTCAAAGGCCGAGACTTCCTCAGCCGCTTCATTTGAGCGGGCAGCCATCCCAACCAGCAGTATTTCGACCGCCAGCAATGCGGAATTGAGCGATAAAATGAAATGTGGTCCGGCCATCGGCAGACGCAGCACCTTCCACGCCCCGATAACGATCGGAGAGGCGTGGCTGTAGGGGAGCGCAAGAATTCTTGCGCCGTTGTTGCGGGCAATTTCACAGGCCGAGACGACTTCCGAGGCGTGATGGGCAGAGGTGATCGCAACGACGATGTCATCGGCAGTGACCTGAGACATCTGATCAATGATACTGCTAGGCCGCGACGGAACATCGGCAAAGTTCTCAAACGCCATCGGTTTGGGTTAACCCCTGCTTGCCGCGCCAAACTACGAATCGAATGGAAGGCGACCAACGGAAGATGATCCAGAACCCAAGGCGCAAATGCCCGCGCGCAGGGGTGCCCTCCAGGCTCATGCAAGCCAGGTTTTTCTCAAAACTCCGATTTCATATTTAATATCTGATTCTTAGCTGGCTTTTCAAAATTATCGCGCCGCTCCGGTGGGCAGCAGAACGCACAAATAAAACAATCGTTTCAATGAAACCCACAAATTATTACAACCGCATTATAAAAATGCAAATGCGCTGCGCCAAGCAGGGCGCGCCCTCCAGCAAGGACTTCCAACATGAACAATCACATCTTCGGTCGCTCCACAAAAGGTGAAATGCCCGTCGCTGCCAAAGGCGATGGATGCTATCTGATTGATTCTGACGGGCGGCGCTATCTGGATGGCTCTGGCGGGGCCGCCGTGTCATGTCTGGGGCATTCGAACGCCGCCGTGCGCGCCGCTCTGCACGCACAGATCGATCATCTTGCCTTTGCGCATACCGGGTTCTTTACCTCGGAACCGGCTGAAACCCTGGCTGACCGGCTGATCGAGAACGCCCCGGAGGGGATTGATCGGGTCTATCTCGTTTCCGGCGGGTCCGAGGCCGTTGAGGCCGCCATCAAACTCGCACGCCAGTATTTTCTGGAAATTGGCCAGCCCGGACGTCACCGCGTGATCGCGCGCCGTCAAAGCTATCACGGTAACACATTGGGCGCCCTCGCTGCGGGCGGCAACGCCTGGCGACGGACCCAATTTGCACCCCTGCTTGCGGATACAACGCATATCAGCCCCTGCTATGAATATCGTGATCGCCGCGATGACGAAACGCAGGAAGCTTACGGGTTGCGCGTGGCAAATGAGTTGGAGACAGAAATTCTGCGGCTTGGTCCCGAAACCGTCATGGCATTCATGGCCGAACCGGTTGTGGGTGCAACAGCGGGCGCGGTCCCTGCCGTCCCCGGCTATCTCAAGCGCATCCGCGAGATTTGCGACCGCTATGGCGTGCTCCTGATCCTGGATGAAGTGATGTGTGGCATGGGTCGAACCGGGCATCTTTTTGCATGCCAGGAAGACGGCGTCGCACCTGATATGATCACAATCGCCAAGGGTCTTGGTGCTGGTTATCAACCGATCGGCGCGCTTCTGACCTCTCGGGGCATCTTTGATGCCATCGCGACGGGTACGGGGTTTTTCCAACATGGCCACACCTATATGGGCCACGCAATGGCGGCGTCGGCTGCGAATGCGGTATTGGGTGAAATCCTTGACGGTGGTCTTTTGGGGCGGGTCCGCGCACAGGGCGACAAACTGGATGCTGCATTGCGGGCCGAATTTGGCCAGCACGCCCATATCGGCGACATCCGGGGACGCGGATTGTTTCGCGGTGTTGAACTGGTGGCGGACCGTGAGACCAAGGAGACATTTGATCCAAAACGATGCATCGCCGCGCGGATCAAGAAAGAAGCCTTTGCAGCGGGCCTGATTTGTTACCCAATGTCGGGCACAATCGACGGTCAGCAAGGCGACCATGTGCTGCTAGCACCACCTTTCATCATCGAAGATGCGCAAATTGATGAGCTGGTTGGCAAACTTTCTACGGCGGTTGAGCGCGCCATTGCGCCATGACACCGCTGCCGCGCTAAGGCTCTCAAGGCTGCGCTGGCGGGGGTTGACTGGTCGATCTGTGCCTTTTCCTTGACCGTGAACCCTTTGCCAATCAAACGGGATTCCGGGTATGGACGCGATAGGGCGGATATCATTGTCTTGCTTGGAGGCAAACAATCATTCATATTCTAATACTAGAATTCAATGGGTGCTCGACATGGTTCTTTCAAGACGCAGGTTTCTACATAAGGCGGCGGGGCTGGCAGCGGGCTCGGTCTGCGGGATGACCTTTGCCTCCGCGCATGCAGAAATCCATTTGGGCGACATCAGGCTTGATGTTGTTAAGGATGGGTCCCTGACCCTTCCAGGGGCGTTGATCTTTGATCCGATGCCTCAAGCCGATCTGAACCCTATTCTGAAAAAATATCAGCTGTCGGCCACTCAGCTCACACGACCCTGCAATGTGACCGTCATGCGTCAGGGCGAAAGAACCATTCTCTTCGATGTTGGGGCCGGGGCTGGGTTTTCGCCAGACACCGGTCAGCTTCTCGCCTCATTGGACAGCCTTGATATTGCCCCCGAAGACGTTACCGACGTTGTGTTCACCCATGCCCATCCCGATCACCTCTGGGGTGTCCTCGATGACTTTGACGACCCGCTTTTCAATCGGGCCAGATATATGATCGGAACGAAGGAATGGGACTACTGGCTGAACCCGAATACCGTGACCGATATTGGAGAGGCGCGCGCTTCTTTTGCGGTCGGCGCAGAGCGCAGATTGCGCATGATCGAAGACAACGTCCAGTTCTTCGGTGATGGTGATGAAATCCTGCCAGGCGTTGTGGCGCGGGCGACCTACGGGCACACACCCGGTCATATGTCGTTTGAGGTACGAGACGGATCCACATCGGTCATGATCCTTGGCGATTGCATCGGCAATCATCATGTCGCGTTTGAAAGGCCGGATTGGCCCTCGGGCGCGGATCATGACCAGACGACGGCGGCGCGCACGCGCTTGTCCCTGTTGGATCAACTGGCACATGAGCAGATACGCATCATTGGGTTTCATCTGGTTGGAGATGGCATCGGCCATGTCGATAAAACACCCGGTGGATATCGGTTTGTTCCCGAGGGCTTATGATGAGTAAATCGGCACTTTTCTCCATTCTGCTCGCCCTGCCCGCAGGCGCCAGCGAAGATATCCCCGATCAATACCCCGGCTCCCTGCTCTATTCCAAACCCGTCGAGGTCATCCCCGGAGTATTTTCCGCCATTGGGGCAACCGCGCCGCCGACCTACGAGAACGCTGGACATAATAACAACCTCAGTTTCATCGTGACGTCTGAGGGCGTCGTCGTGATTAACAGCGGTGCCTCCTATGAATTGGCACAGGCCCTGCATGCGGAAATCAAGGCAGTCACCCCGCAGCCCGTCGTCTTGGTCTTTACCGAAAACGGTCAGGGGCATGCGATGCTGGGCAATTCATATTGGGCCGGTCAGGGCGTAGATATCGTCGCGCATGTCGACGCCGCCGCCGAGTTTGCGCAATCCGGGGGCCAATCGCTGAGGGCCGCGCAGGCGCGTGTCAAAGACCGGGTTGAGAACACCCATGTGGTGGCACCCAATGTGACCTTTGAGGACAGCTACGCCGTGACCCTCGGGGGTGTGGAAATCGAGGCGCTCTACTTAGGGCCGGCGCATAGCCCGGGCGACATTGTGGTGTGGCTGCCCGCCCAGAGCCTGGTGATATCGGGTGATATGGCGTTTCACGAACGCATGTTGCCCATTTTCGACCATACCATAGCCGCCGATTGGATCGAAACCTGGGAAACCGCATTTGAGCCGCTACAAGCGACCTATGTCATTCCCGGCCATGGCCATCCGACAAATATGGATCAGGTGCGCCGCTATACGCGGGATTATCTGCTGTACCTGCGCAAACAAGTGGGCGCGCATCTGGAGGCGGGGGGCGATCTTGCACAGGCCTTTTATGTCGATCAATCCCCCTATGCGCATCTGGATACTTTCGAGGAGCTTGCGACCAAAAACGCAGGACGTGTCTATGAGCAGATGGAATTTGAATAGGCGCGCGCGGACCCAAAGAGGCAGGCCGTGAGCCCTTGGAAACCGGCAACCCTTGCGACGATTGAAGCCCGCGCAGCACGGATCAACGTACCGGATGCGACCTGTCTCTTTAGTCCGGGGTCGCGCGCGGAAAACTTCTTTGTTGTTCTGTCGGGTACGCTGCGCGTGGAGCAGACATCCTCCGGAGGGCGTTCTATCGTGCTGTACCGGGTTACGGCGGGGCAAAGCTGCGTGATGACGACAAGCGGCCTTTTGTGTGAAACCCCATATACATCCTATGGGTATGCCGAGGGACCCGTTGAGGCCCTCTCGCTCGGCCAGAACGCGTTTCGATCTCTGCTCGCGACGGATCCGGATTTCCGAGCGGCCACCTTTGCCATTTTTTCCGAACGTCTGATCGAATTGACCCATGTCATCGACGAATTGCTCCTGCACCGGTTGGATCAAAAGCTGGCGCAAATGCTGTTGGACCGCTGTCGCGACAAGGCCACGCTGCGCACCACCCATCAAGCTGTTGCAGCAGAACTCGGTACTGCCCGAGAAGTCATATCCCGCACGCTCAAGGATTTTGAACGTCGGGGTTGGGTGGCCCTTGCTCGCGCAGAGATCAAGGTTCTGGCCCCTGCGGATCTGGAACGGTTCGCCCAATCGCGCTGAATGTGACGAAGTTACATATCTTGCATGCAAACCCCGCTTTCATCATGCCATACAAAGAAAGGAAAGATCATGAAACTTGCAACGAACCTGGGAAGTCTCGACCGTTTGCTCCGCATTCTTATCGGTGGGATGTTAATGCTTCTGGCGGCTTGGGGCGCAATCGGCATTTGGGGCTGGATAGGTGCCATTCTGGTTGTCACCGCCTTTTTGAAATTCTGCCCGATCTATCGCATCCTCGGCATGAAAACCTGCCAGGACTGTTGAAATCTGCCCAACCGCGACCCGTTCGCGGGTGCAAAATGTACCACAGGGCTAATACGATCACCGTCAATTCTTGACCTCAATCAAGGCTGCCACCTCCGCCTTGCTTCACCATGAAGCAAGGCAACCACGGGTGAAACGCATATGGAAAGGCTCATTGACCTCTACGGCGAGGGTCCGTTGCTCTTTGTGATCGCGATTGGCATCGGGCTTATTTTCGGCGCTGCGGCGCAGCATGCCCGGTTCTGCCTGCGCGCCGCCACTGTTGAGTTTGCCAACCGCATGTGGGGGGCGCGCCTTGCCATATGGTTCGTAGCCTTTAGCGGGGCGGTGAGCACTGTGCAATTCATGATCGCGCAAGACGTTCTGGATGTCTCCCAAGCGCGCCAGATCGCGACCACCGGCAGCCTCTCCGGTGCAATCATCGGGGGGCTGATGTTTGGGGCCGGGATGATCCTTGCCCGCGGATGCGCCAGTCGTTTGCTGGTGTTATCGGCCACTGGAAACCTGCGCGCGATCGTGACCGGGCTGGTTTTGACCCTGACGGCGCAGGCATCCCTGCGCGGCTTTCTGGCCCCGGTGCGCGAAACGCTGAGCGCGATCTGGACGATTCCCGGTGGTGCGTCACGTGATCTTCTGAGCTACTTCGGTATCCCTTCGCAGACCATATTCTATGTGGCACTGTTCTGCCTGATCCTATCCTGCTGGTTTGCAAATCGCCAAAAGAACGCGGCGACCAGAATCATTGCCGCCCTGCTCGTTGGCTTGTGCATCGGATTGGGATGGCTGGGCACTTATCTGGTGGCACAGGCATCCTTCGAGGTCGTGTCGGTCGCCTCAATAACCTTCACCGGTCCTTCTGCGGACACGCTGATGGGGTTGATCAATACGCGAACGCTGCCCTTGAGTTTTGGCTCAGGTCTGGTGCCAGGCGTTTTTCTCGGCGCCTTAATCATGGCCATCACCACCCGCGAAGCGACGCTTCAGCGTTTTGAGCCGAACACACCTATGGAGCGATATTTGGCGGGTGGGCTCTTGATGGGCTTTGGCAGTATGCTGGCAGGCGGTTGCGCCGTGGGTGCGGGGATGTCGGGTGGGTCGATTTTTGCGCTGACCGCGTGGGTCGCGTTATTATCGATGTGGATCGGCGCCGTCCTGACCGAAATCATCATCGCCAAAAAGAGCCCCAACACCGCAATGGCCTGACGCAATGGATGACCCACCCCGCAGCGTTTCAAAAATCACTTCAGCAACGCGCGTCTTCAGGCATTGGTCGGATCATCGGATCCCGACCGCCCGCAAGCTTTCATGTTCTCTCGAAATCCGGCAACCAACCGGATCAATCACTCCCCAACGCTTCCTGCACGATGTCACTCAGAAGTGTTTCAACGGCCTGCATTGGTCCGGGCGGATAGGAGCGATACCCGATCATGACCTCGCTGCCAGTATCCGCCACGAAGACCCCATAGGGGCAATGGGCGATGTTCATTGGATCCGCTTCCATGACCTGCCGCGATATGACAGCGGAACAGAAAACAAAAATATCCGCCTCTTCAAAAAGCTGAACGTCACTCCCGACATCCGCGGCGGTGCGTTCCAGCATGTCACCAACATGGCTGACGTAATCAATCACCAGTCCTTTGCCGATAATGGCGTTTTCAACGCTGAAGGCTGCATCCTCGAAACTGCCCTCAAAAATGTGAACCGTCGCATCTTGCGCCTGTCCGGGACCGGCGAAAAGCGTACATAAGACACCTGCCATCGCGAATGATCTCATCTTGCGTTCCCTTCTGATATCCATGTCCTTCGACAAATCGAGGGGGGATTTGATCCTTAAGGCCCCCCTGCACGCGTTACCCGAACATATCCGCCGTGATGCCCGCATACCAACCCTCAGACTCCTCATAGGTGGCGCGGCGCAGATCACTGCTTTCGCCGGTCTGTGAAATGAACCCATCAACCTTGGCGATTTTTTCATCCGTCGCCTCATAGGTTGCGCCCACTTTAACGCCATTGTTGGCGTCAATCAGGGACCAGCATGTATTGGAGAATTTGGCCGGGAACACCTTTGATCCGGTCAGCGCACCGCGCACCGCATTGGCGCAGACCTTTGCCTGACTATTGGCTGAAAATCCGGACTTGGGCATGTCGCCCTGCGCACAAGCGTCCCCCAGAACATGGATATCAGCGTCCATTTTACTCGACATATCCGCCGCGTTTACAGGGGCCCAGTTGCCATCCGTGACACCGGCAAGCTCGGCAATCCGCCCCGCTTTCATCGCTGGAATGACGTTACAGGCATCAACCTTGGTGACCTCGCCATCAATCGTCACGGTCATGGCGCCGGGATCAACCGAAACGCTGCTCCCGCCGAAATCCTCGCCGATCCAGTCGATCATGCCTGCATAATGATCCGCCCACCCTTCTTCAAAGAGGCCCTGTTTGGAGAACTTCGGTTTTGGATCCGCCACGATGATCTTGGCCGTCGGGTTATTTGCCCGCAGATAATGCGCCACCATCGATACCCGTTCATAAGGGCCGGGCGGACACCGGTAAGGGTTGGGGGGTGCCACCATCGCGAAGGTGCCGCCCTGCGGCATCGACGCAATTTGAGACTTGAGCACCTCCATCTGCGAGCCCCCCTTATAGGCGTGCGGCATGGCATTTTGCGCCGAAAGGTCCCAGCCATCAACCGTGCCATCGACAAAATCAATGCCCGGCGACAGGATCAGTTTGTCATAAGCCACAACCCCTCCCCCCGCGAGCGAGACGGTTTTTGCATCACGATCAACGCCAACGGCCCAATCATGCACGACGTTCACACCGCCAGACGCCAGTGTTCCATAGGAGTGACCCAAGGCCGCCATATCCTTGAACCCACCGATGTAGAGGTTCGAAAAGAAACAGGTGTAATAGTGGCGCGTGGGCTCGATCAGCGTGACGTCGATCTCTCCCTTGCTGTCCTTGGCGATGTAGCGCGCCGCCGTGGCACCGCCCGCGCCGCCCCCCACGACAACGACGCGGGATTTGCCATGGCCATCTGCAAAAACACGTGGTGCGATGAGCGTCGCGGCGGCCCCTGAGCCCATAAAACTTCTTCTATTCAGTGTCATTTTCGTCTCCTCCCGTGAGCGACCTGCTAATCAAGGTCCTTGAAATATGCAGCGATTGAAGCAATCTCCTCGTCCGACAGACGCCCGGCCATCATTTGCATGACAGGGTGCGGCCTGAGTTCTCGTTTATAAGCGTGCATGGCAACAACGAAATCGTCCACAGGCCAACCGATGATGCCGGGTATACCGGCGTTACTCCCATCAGATTGATGGCATGTGGTGCATTCACTGGCGAGGTATTCGCCATATTCCGGATCGCCCTGAATGGCGAGAATGGTCGGGTCCAGCTCGTGATCCGTGGCCGTCGCGGTTGGTTCGGCTTCCGGAATATTCGCGGGATCATCCGAAAAGCTGCGAAGGTAGGCCAACAGATCCCGCCGTTTGGATTTATCTGCGATGCCGCGAAAACTCATCCGCGTTTTGGAAACCAGCGCCCTTGGGTTTTCGATATAGGCATCCAGTGTCTTTTCCGTCCAGATCAAACCGTCATCGCCCGCACGCAGCATACTCTTGGAATAGCTCGCCCCCGGCTCGGATCCCGCAGGCCGACCAAATATCCCATTAAGCTGTGGTCCAACGCTGTTTTTCGCACCCTCCCCGATTTGATGGCAAGACTTGCATTGGTTGAAAACGACGGCTCCTTTTTCCACATCCCCCATCTGTCTGGCCTGCGCAAACCCCGCCACGCACAGGACGGCAATGATCAAACAGGTTCGAAAAAGTGGTATCAAGCCTTAGTTCCCATATGATTTCAGATATTCGATGATCGCCCTTTGATCGGCCTCTTTCCTGAGCCCGGCAAATGACATTTTAGTGCCTTTCAAATAGGCGCGCGGCTTTTCCAGGAACGCTGCGAGTTCTTTTTCTGACCATATGAGGCCGGATTCTGCGACTTTTATCAGCGGCTTGGAGTAGCTGAATCCTTCAACAACTCCGGCGGGGCTGCCGACCACACCGGTCAGGATCGGACCCGATTTGTTTTTGGCATCTGCCCCGATCTGATGACAGGCTTTGCATTTCCTGAACACCTTCTCACCTTCGGCTGCCAATGCCGGGTCAAAGGCTGCGGTGACCATCAAGGGTGCTTCTTCCGGCTCTGCCTCAGGCGAGGTTTCTTCCTGCGGCGTGACATCCAGAACCATGGCCCGCATGGTGATGTTCACCGCGGATTTGCACTTCTCCATGCAGGGCGCATCCGACCATTGCGCATATTCCGTCTCCGCACGGTCATCGATGATGAACCCCTCCGCATTCGGCATCTCGACGTCCAGCAGGGTCTCATCCGACAGGATGAAGTCATCCGGGATCAGGTCGTTGGAATAAAGGATATAGGCCAGGGTCGCATAGACTTCGTCATCCGACAGTGTCCCCGCGTTGCCATAGGGCATCGAGCGTTTGATATAATCATAGGCCGTTGTTAAATATGGCCAATACGATCCAACAGTCTTTAGCGGGTCATCATGATCAAGGGTATCCGCACCGCCAGCCAGTTTGGGCCAATTGCCGATCCCTTCTGCAAAATCACCATGGCAGGCCGCGCATTGCTCCGCAAATATCTCCTCACCGATCAGCGCGTCACCGGAGCCTTTCGGCAAACCGGTGCCATCGGGTCTGATATCACCGTCCCAGGCGGCGATTTCTTCGGGCAGAGCCGGGCGTCCCAGTCCGAAGGTCTCCGCCATTACGGGACCCGCCGTGAAGGCAAGAGCCGCCAACAGACCCGCGCATTTAGGAAACTTCGACATTTTCCGCCTCCCCGTTTGCGCGCAGCAGCCAGGTTTGAATGCAGTTATTGTGATAGATTGAATTGAGCCCGCGCACCGCGCGCAGCTGCGCCTTGGTGGGTTGGACATAGCCGGTGTCATCCATCGCACGCGATTGCAGCAACATTTCCGAGCCGTCCCAATGGGTGTCCAGATAAAACCGGCTCAGCGCCATTCTCTCTCCCGGTCGCGCCAGCCGGGCGGTTTCCCAACTCATGCCCCCGTCCTTGGACACATCAACACGCGTGATCGCACCGCGCCCGGACCATGCCAGACCGGATATGACCAAAGGCCCGGTGCCATGGGTGACCGGCGCTTGCGGGCTGGGGCTGGTCACCACCGATTTGGCATCCATCGCCCATGTCCATTTCCGGCTGGTCCCGTCCTCCAACGTGTCTGTGTATTTGCTGGTCTCCTCGCGGCTCTCGACGGGGCCATCCATGACCTCGATCCGCCGGATCCATTTGACCCACATGTTGCCTTCCCACCCCGGCACGACCAGACGCACGGGGTATCCATGTTCCTTGCGCAGGGCTTCGCCATTGGCCTTGAAGGCGACCAGCACATCATCCAGCGCCTTTTCCATCGGAATCGAGCGCCCGTTGGAGGAGGCATCCGCCCCCTCGACAAACACCCATTTATCCGCCAGATCGCCCGCCGTATCGAGGCCCGCTTCCTCCAGCAGTATGCGCAAAGGCACGCCGGTGTATTCCATGTTGTGGATCATGCCATGGGTAAACTGCGCGCCGTTAAGTTGCGCACCCGCCCATTCCATGCCCGTATTGGCGGCACATTCGCAAAAATACACGTGGTTTTCACGCGGGAAGCGTTCCAGATCGGCGTAGTTGAATACCAAAGGCCGATCCACCAACCCGTTGATCATCAAGCGGTAATCTTCTTTCCTGAGGTCAATCGCGCCGGAATGGTGCCGCTCAAACGCACAACCCTGCGGCGTGATCGTCCCCTCCAACGCGTGGATCGGCGTAAAATTGATGGAACTGATGGTGTCCGCCGTCAGCCATTCCACATTGCGCCGGATGACATCCCCCTCATATTCGATGGGCAACCCATAGCGCACCGCATCCACACCATCGCCAAACCCTTGCGCCCAGGGTTGTATTTCGGTGATCAGCGGGTCCGGGGTCTGCGCCCGCGCACCGCCCGCCGTCAATGCGCCAGCCGCCGCAGCGCCCCCCAAGAACGCGCGGCGTGAGGGCCTGTTTCCTGTTTCATGATCTGACATTTCAGATGCCTCCGTATCGGGGTCGGTTAAGCGCCGACAACTTTCACACTATTGTTGGGATCAAGCGAAATGACGCCCTGTTTGGCGATATGCGCCTCAACGACATCCCAGATTTGCGGGCCCTCTGTCCCTTCATTTACCGACGCCCAGCCGGCAACCTGATAGGTCCTGGTAGGATCAATCATCTCGCCGGTTTTAAGCAGCGTCATTTCGGTGATGCGGCTGCCCTGCGGTTTGGTGATATCGATGCGGTAGCCAAGCCCGCCCACACGCACCATATCGCCACCCTGCTGATAATATGGGTCCGGATTAAACAGGTTATCGGCCACATCCTCAAGCACAACATGCAGGAATTCACCCGTCATTTCAGTACGGTAGGCTTCGCCGTAAGTCATCGATGTGACGTTCCAGATGTCCTCGCGCGTGATGTCCTGCCCCGGCAGGATCGAGGGACCCCAGCGCACACCCGGTGACAGGGCAATATCCGCGTCGCGCTCCGAGATTAGCGCGTCACAGATCAGATCATCCCATGTGCCGTTGAAATTACCCCGCCGATAAAGCGTCTGATCGTCCCCGGTACGACCAATCACCTCGCTCAGAGTATCGAGGTAGGGCGCGCGCTGTTCATCAATGAGTTTTGTCATCTCCGGGTCCGGCGTGATCACATCCGAAAAGATCGGGATCAGCTTGTGACGAAATCCCATCATCCGGCCATTTTGCACGTCAAGATCAACGCGGCTGACGAATTTCCCGTTCGAGCCTGAGGCAACGATAACCGTTTCACCAACCAGCACCGGTTCGGGCAGCGCGTCATGCGTGTGCCCGGACAGGATCACATCAATCCCCGTCACAATCCCGGCCATCTGTTTGTCCACGTCAAAGCCATTGTGGCTGAGGCAAACCACCAATTCGGCACCGTTTGCGCGCACCTCATCGACCATTTCCTGCATCCGCTCGTCGCGCAGCCCAAAGGAGTATTCCGGGAACATCCATCCCGGATTGGCGATGGGCATATAGGGGAAGGCCTGACCGATCACGGCGATTTTGACGCCGCCGCTTTCAAAGAACCGATAGGGCGGGAACAATTCCGTGGGTTCATCCCATTCCGCATCAAAAATATTCTGTCCCAGCGCAGCGAAGGGCAGGCTTTCAACGATTTCCGCAACGCGTTCAGAACCCAGTGTGAATTCCCAATGAAACGTCATCGCATCGGGTTTGAGCGCGTTCATCACATTGACCATGTCCTGGCCTGCGGTCTGGTAGCAGGTATAGCTGCCATGCCATGTGTCGCCGCCATCCAGCAACAGCGCATCCGGGCGATCCGCGCGGATGGCATTGACGACCGTGGCGACCCGGTCGAGCCCGCCTACACGGCCGTAGCCCTGCGCCAGGGCAGCGAAATCATCATAGGTCAGCGCATAGGCAGACGGGCTTGCGTCCTCAATGCCATAGCGTTTTCTGAACGCGGCACCGGTGAGATGTGGCACGGCACCCTTATTCGCGCCCACACCGATATTCATCGAAGGTTCGCGAAAGAAAATCGGTTTCAGCTGGGCATGAATATCCGTGATGTGGATCAGCGATATGTTCCCGAAAGTATCGAATTCCAGCAGCTTATCCTGTGTCAGAGCCTGTTGCGCCGCAAGCCTTGACCAATTGCCGAAACCCGACGCGCCATAAAGGGCAGCGGCGGCCATTGTTGTCTGTAAAAAGTCGCGACGAGAGATCATTGCGGTAGCCTTACATCATGCGCACGTATGCGCATCTATGAATGGACAGAGAGTGATAAGACCCCAGAGCTGATCCCGCCTGGGGTCGTGTATCGTATCAATTGCGGATGGACGGGCCTTCGACGCTCAACCCATTGCCACGCGACGCAACATAGAGCTCCAGCGCCACGAATTCTGCACTTCCCGGACTATAGGTCTGCGCCCGCGTGTCCCGAATGCATCCCTTGAACCGCGAATGCGAGCCATTGAGCTTGGTATTCTTCAGCCGGTACACCGGAAAGCCGTTGATCTGGCCCTGGCTGAGGTGATCGGCGCGGATCATATTGCCGTAATTCTCCTCATGGCAATTGGCACAGGACAACTCAAGCTGCCCGGTGCGCGTATAATACAGCTCCTTGCCCAGCTCCCAGGTGGATTGCGCCGGGCCGTCAATGGCGACATTCACCGGCATCCCGCGCGACACCGACGCAAGCGCTGCCTCCATGTTGATCGCCGGACCCTTGTCGTATTTCCAGGCCTCGGCACCCATACGGTTGCTCCGGCAATCGTTCATCTGCATTTGCAGCGTGCGCATTTCTCCGGCTGCTTCATTCCATTTGGGGTATGTGGCTTTAACGCCTGCCATGCTGTCCATGCTTTCGTGACAGGACGCACATGATTTTCCCTCGGACCCTTCGACGGTGTCCCACATGTCTTGCGCCTGTTCGACGAAAATCATGCCGGGGTTGTCGAAATCATCCATCTGCATGGCGCGGGTTTCTATGCCCCGAAACAACCACCCCGACATGATCTCATCCACCGCGTGCGAAATATGCGCCGGGGCCGCCGTGCGCGTGACCATCTGCGTTTCTTCGTTCAGGACCAGCGTATCCTCTGCTGGTTCCGCTGAGGCCAATGTCGTGCTCAAGAGCGCCGCCAGAACGGCACCTGTAAAATATCTCATGATGTCCCTCCCAAGACGACGGTGATCAGCCGATTGCGATCTCTTTGGATGTTTCATAGACCGACCCGTCATCGTCATACCACGTGAACGTGAATGCCCCCGCTTCGGGCACAATGGCTTCAAACTCGAAATACGGATTGGTCGAAATCGCCGGTTCCAGCGTCACATCCACGACATTCTCACCGTTGAAATCGCAGGTGAACCGGTTGATGATCGAGCGTGGAATGACGTTGCCGTCATCATCCTTGCGCTGCCCGGATTCCATTTTGTGGCTGATCAATGTCTTGATGGTGATTGCTTCACCGGCAGCAGCCGTTTTGGGGACTTTGACGCGGGGTTTTACACCAGATGCCATGATAATTCTCCTTGACCTGTTAACCGCCGCAGCCGCCGATTGTGACTTTGACCGTACTGGATGCCTGAACGAATGAGCCGTCATCAAGCTTTGCGATGGCGACCACCTCCTGCGTGCCGGCCAGGCGGATGCGTGTGGAGGCTGCGCGCGATGCGGCCAGCGATCCAAACTTGAACGTGGCGACACTTGGCGTCGGATTACCCGTGGCAAGCACCAGAATTTCCGCAGCACTGCCGGATGACACCTCGATGGGGACCGTATTGCCATTCTCCGCAATCTCCGGCGCGACCAGCTTGATATCGCCCGTCCCGATCGGCGCACCGCCGGTAAACGCCGCGATCACATCCTCCACCGCGGCCGACCCGCGGATCGGCAGGCCCGCGACGATCAATGCGCCCGTCCCCATCCATATTGCCTTGCGTCTCGTCAGTTCCATAGGTCTTGCTCCTCCATACCCTCACAAAGGGGTCGATTATTCCGTAAGTGTACTCAGATAGGCCACGACATCCTCGATCTGCTGAGCGCTCAGGATCGGCCCGAATGTATCATCCGCCGCCTCGCCCGTGTAGGCGTTGCCGGGGCGGATAAAGCCTTCGGTTTTGTAAAAGGACGGCATCATGCTGTCCTCGAACATGATCTTGGCGTTGGCCACGATACCGCGCAATTCCGCCTCGCTCCAACGGTCGCCCGCCCCATCAAGCATCGGCCCAATCTCACCGTGGAAGGGGATATCCACCAAATCGGTGACCTCGTGACAGGCGACGCAATTGCCCTGCCGCTTGTCGCCGACGATGATGCGTCCATTCACCGGGTCCCCCGGAACGCCGGACAAGGAATGCTCAATCGCCCCCTCGTTAAAACTCACCGCGGTCGGCGCAATCTCTTGCGCAAATGCTCCGGACGACACCAGTCCCGCCGCCGCAGCCATCATAAAAGATATTTTCATGCGCCCTCCCAAACACGTGTTCAGGGTAGCCTAGACCACGAAACGCGCAGGACGCAACAACAAATTCAACTAATTGAATGATATGATTTGTTGGGGGGGGGCCGTCCGAACGTCGGCTCTTAGCCACCCTGTTCGGCAAACTTACGGGTATGATATCTCTGGAAACTTTCTTCGCCCAGATAGCCTTCTTCCATCACCCAGTTGAGCATATTGAACGTCGTATGACGCCCGAACGCGCCGGGCATGGTTGCCACCGCCGCGCGCCCCGCTGAGGTATCGCGAGTAACCTCGGGCGGGAAAAAGAGAATCGTCGGGGTGAACAATGCGCCCCATTTCCGCACCATCTCTTTCTCGGGCAGGACCTCTCCGTCAAAATCGGTTACCTCCACGTCCCCGAACATATTGATCTGTATGACAAAGAAATTCGCCTCGATATAGGCTGCGATCTTTTTGTCTGGAAAGACCTCTTCATGCATTTCACGGCAGTAGATGCACCCGCGCTGTTCGATCATCACCATCAGGCGCTTGTTTTCGCCATTGGCCTCCGCAAGATCTTCCGAGAGATCTTTGAACGTATCGCGCATCCACGCCGCCTTATGCAGCCCGTCATCGCCAAGTTCTGCCCCCTGCACCGACATCATCATGACCGCCAAAAAGGCACATGCTGTAAATATCTGCCGCATCAGATTTCCTTTCTCTTAGCGCAGGACGCCGATGTCCGGCCCAACTTCGAGCATCCATTGCGCAATGATATTCATTGAATTCGTCGCAATCAAAATCCCGAACAGGATCAGCATTACACCCATGATTTTTTCGATACTCCCCAGATGCCTGCGAAATCGGGACATCCAACGCATGAACGGGCCGATGAAAAGCGCGGCCAGAATGAAGGGAGCCGTCATGCCGAGGCCATAGACAAACAACAGCTGCGCACCCATGGATGCCGTGTCCGTCCCCGCCGCCGTGAACAGGATCGCCGCCAGAACCGGCCCGACGCAGGGCGTCCAACCAAAGGCAAAAGCCAGGCCGATCACATAGGCCCCGACCAGGCTGATATTAGCGGTCACCCCGGCATCCGCGCGCAATTGGCGGTACAAAACGCCGATGCGGATCACGCCCAGAAAATGCAGCCCCATTGCAATGATGATGGCGGCAGCAACCCATCGCAGCAGGTCAAAATACTCGCGCACCACCTGCCCGAAGGTGCTCGCGGCAGCCCCCAGTCCCATGAAGATCGTGATGACACCCGCGGCAAAAAAACAGGCCGCGAGCACGGCGCGCGCGCGGATCCGCCCGTCGATATGCGCATCTGCACAGATCTGGTTCATGCCGACACCAGCCAGATAGCTCAGGTAAAACGGCACCATCGGCAGGATACAAGGCGACAGGAAAGACAGGATGCCCGCAAAAGCAGCGCCGGCGAATGTGATCTCCATCATGTGAACGGTCCACGCTTGTACAATTCACATATTCATATTATGTGGTTTGATAAGTAAAGGTCAATCTGGCATGGTCCTGCGTACCCTCATTTTCAGCTTACTCTTGAGCCTGGCTTCAACGCTGAGTGCCACGGCTGACACCGTGTTGGTCATGGTGGAAGAAAAAGGCTGCATCTGGTGTGCGCGCTGGAACAAAGAGATTTCGCACATCTATCCAAAAACGGCCGAAGGGGCCGCAGCCCCTCTGCGCCGGATCGATATTCACGCGCCACGGCCCGATGGGTTAACCTTCAAACGGTCTCTGAACTTTACCCCGACATTCGTGCTTGTTATCGACGGGCAAGAAGTGTCGCGCATCGAAGGCTACCCCGGGGAAGATTTTTTCTGGGGCTTGCTGGGGCAGATGCTGCGGGATGCCAAAGTTGATGTGACGGGATAAGAATAGCATATGGACACGCAAAATCTGGACGCGGCGGCGGTCACGGACACAAACGCGCAGGAAACGACAAGCCTGCCTGTTTTTGACAAGAACATGTGCGCCGAGGACATGGATAAGATGGCCGCCAACGCCATGCGGGCGTCGAATTTCCTCAAGGCGATCAGCCATGAGGGCCGTCTGATGATCCTGTGCCATCTGGCGTCAGGCGAAAAATCCGTCACCGAGCTCGAAGACCTGTTGTCCGCGCGTCAGGCCGCCGTGTCCCAACAGCTTTCGCGCCTGCGACTTGAAGGTCTGGTAACACCCCGACGTGATGGCAAGACGATCTACTACAGCCTCGCGGATGACCGCCCCAAACAGATCATGGAAGTCGTCTACGATCTTTTCTGTCGCGCAAAATAACATCGCCCGCCAAAACTGAGAAGGCACAGCCCATGTTCGATATCGTCTCAGAGCCGGTCATGGTGGCGATGATCGGTCTGATCGGGGGTCTCTTGCTTGGCCTGGCCGCACGTATGGGGCGGTTTTGCACCCTGGGCGCGATTGAAGACCTCTTTTACGGCGACAGCACAATCCGTTTACGCATGTGGGGCGTCGCCATCGGCGTCTCGATCATCGGCACTTTTGGACTTTCCGCCTTGGGGCTGCTTGATCTGAACCAGACACTTTATGCCAGCAGGATCTGGAACCCCTTCGCGAGCATCTTCGGCGGGCTGGTCTTTGGCTACGGCATGGCCTTGGCGGGCAACTGCGGCTATGGTGCATTGGCGCGGATGGGTGGGGGTGATCTGCGCTCATTCGTGATCATTCTGGTGATGGGTATCTCCGCCTATATCACTCTGGGCGGACCCCTGTCCGGTCTGCGCATCTGGGCTTTCGGTGATACCCAGGCCGTGTCCCATACCCCGACCTTTGCGCATGCGCTCTCCAACCTCACAGGGATCAAGATCGAGACCGCCGGTATAACCATCGGTGCGGCGATTCTAGCTCTGACTTTACTGGACCGCTCTATAAGACAGGCACCCGCCCCCCTGTTTTGGGGCATGATTGTCGGTATCGCGATCACCTCGGGTTGGGCAGGGACACAATGGGTCGCGAACACCGGCTTTGATGCCACACCCGTGCTCAGCCATACGTTCTCAGCGCCCATTGGCGAAACCATCCTCTATACGATGACGTCATCGGGCAACTCGATCAGCTTTGGCACAGGGTCGGTCATAGGGGTGCTGCTCGGTGCCTTCATGGGCAGCAGGGTCAGGGGACATTTCCGATGGGAAGCCTGCGAAGACCCGCGTGAACTTCGACGCCAGATACTGGGCGCAGGTTTGATGGGGATTGGGGCCGTGGTGGCTGTTGGGTGCAGCATTGGACAGGGGTTGTCGGCTTTTTCCGTCCTCGCATATAGCGCGCCCGTGACGCTCCTGTGCATCATGGCAGGTGCCGCGATAGGCTTGCGTCAACTGATACTGGGGTTCGCGCCTTCGGTGTGAAGGCGCAGACGATAAATTCACCCCCGACTGATCTCTCACTCAGGATGATACCAACGCATTGACCTGCTGATTTTTGCTTGATCTGGCGTTTCTCGCGCCCGGCCTACCCCTGAATAGACTGACAAGGGCTGACTCACACTTCCTCATTGAGGTATGTTTTGATGGTATTTTCTGTGCCTTTTGTGTGGATCATTTTGAGGTATTTATGGAAGGCTTTGGCGAATGTTTTGTTTTGCCCCAGGGACCCGTAGCATTGGGTTTGGGCGATCCAGGTTTGGGGGGTTTGGCGGGCGGCGTTTGCGGCGGTGGTGAGGGTGTGCCAGGCGGGGTCGTTGGGGGCGATGGGGGTGGCGTCTTCGCGACTGCCACAGCACATGCGCGCCCAGAGCGCCTCGATCAGCGCCAGCCCTTCGATGGGTGCATCGCCGGCCAGCGCGTCACGGATAATGGGGTGCAAAAAGCCTGCATGGCGCGCGGCCCCGTCAAAGGCAACGCGGCGCGTGGTATCGCGGATTTCGGGGTTGGCAAAGCGCGCCGCGATCAGATCGACGTATTCCTGCGGGGCCATGCCGGGCACGGCGGCCACATGCGGGACGATCTCCTCGCGGGCGATCTTGTGGAACAGCGCGCTGATCAGCGGATGCGCCATGGCCCCGGCGATGGTCTCCACTGACAGCAATTCCGCCGGGGTGGCGATGATCTGATGACCCGCGTTGAGCAGGCGCAGCTTCATCGCCTCATAGCTGTGCACATTGTCGGTAAAGGTCGCGCCCACAAGGTCCCAATCGGGCCGCCCGGCGCAAAAATCATCCTCGATCACCCATTGGCGGAAGTTCTCATGGGTCACCGGGGCCGCGTCCTCAATGCCAAACCCGCGCGCCAGGTCCAGCTCCGCCGGTCCGGTCGCGGGCACGATGCAATCCACCATCGCATTGGGGAAAGTGACGTTTTGCGCAATCCAATCCGCCAGGACGGGGTCCGACAGGCGCGCCAATCCCAGCACGCTCTGGCGCAGGATGTTGCCGTTGCCCTGAAGATTGTCGCAGCTTTGACAGGTAAACGGCCCCGCACCCGCATCCCGGCGCAACTTCAGCGCGGCGATGATCGCGCCAAAGGCGCTGCGCGGCGTTTCGGGATGCGCGGCGTCATGCGCCATATCGGGATGATCCGCGTCGAACCCGCCCTCGGGGGCGACGTAATAGCCGCCCTCGGTCACGGTCAGGGACACGATCCGGATCGCCGGTTCGGCCATATGCGCAATCAGGGCTGCGTTATCATCCGCCACCGGGATAAAGCCGATCATGGCCCCTGTGACCTCGGCGGATTTACCCGAGGGGTCCAGCTCGATCAGGGTGGTCAGGCAATCCTGCGCCAGCATCCGCGCGCGCTGTGCACCGTCCGCCGGGCGCACCCCCGCGCCTAAGATAGCCCAGTCCTGCGCCAATCCCTGCTGCATCAGACGGTGCAGATACCAGGCCTGATGCGCACGGTGGAAGTTTCCCAGACCAATATGGATGATGCCGGCACTGAGGTCCGCGCGCGCATAAGAGGGGCGGCGCACCTGTGGCGGCAGGTCGTCAAGAGTGTCGAGGCGCAACCGCATCAGCTCATCCAGTTCCCGCCATCCACATTCAGCGTCTGCGCGGTGATATAGCGCGCGCCGTCAGAGGCCAGGAACACCACCGGATCGGCAATATCACGCGGATCGCCCATGCGCCCCAGCGGCACGGCGTCTCCGACTTCGCGCTTTTTCTGACCCTTGGGTTTATTCTCGTACTCGGCGAACTGCGCGTCCACCAGATCCCACATCGGCGTGTCCACCACACCGGGCGCAATCGCGTTGACGCGGATGTTATCGCCCGCCAGTTCCAGCGCCAGGCTCTGCGTGATCGAGATTACCGCCGCCTTGGTCGAACAGTAAATCAGGACGTTGGCCTCGCCGCGCCGCCCGGCTTGCGAGGCGAAGTTGATGATCACACCGCCACCGCGTTTTTTCATCACAGGCACCACCGCCTGAGCCGCAAAGATCGTACCGCCCACATTCACATCATATTGGCGGCGGTAATCATCGGGTGTGATGCGATCGAGCGAGGCCATGTTGAAGATGCCCGCGTTATTAACCAGAATGTCGATGCCGCCAAGCGCGTCCTCAACCTCGCCCACACCGCGCGCGATGGCGTCAAAATCCGTCACATCCATGGCCAGCGCCATACCGTTGATCGAAACCGCAGTCGCGTGGGCCGCGTCCAGATCCAGATCACAGACCGCAACCCTGGCCCCCGCCCCCGCCAGCGCCTCGCAGATGGCGCGCCCGATCCCGCGCGCACCGCCCGTCACAAGCGCGACCTTCCCGCTCAGATCGCTCATGGCATGCGCAACCCTTGCGCGTCAAAGCGGTGGATCATCTCGGCCTGCGGCGTGAGGTAAATCGTGTCGCCGTGGCGCGCCTCGATATCACCGGTGATGCGCACGGTCATCATGTCCATCAACCCGGTTTCATGCACGTGGATGAAGGTATCAGAGCCCAGATGCTCGGCCACGCCGACGGTGCCCTGCCACAGGCCCTCAGATTTGGACACGCTCATATGTTCGGGGCGCACGCCGATGGTTTCCCCGCCGTGTTTGCGCGCCTCTTCCCCCTCGATGAGGTTCATCCTGGGCGAGCCGATGAAGCCTGCGACAAACTTGTTGCGCGGCGTGTGATAAAGCTCCAGGGGTGATCCGACCTGCTCAATCACGCCCGCCTGCAACACCACGATCTTGTCGGCCATGGTCATCGCCTCTACCTGATCATGGGTGACATAGATCATCGTGGTTTTCAGCTTTTCATGCAGCTCTGAGATCTCCAGCCGCATGCCGACCCGCAAGGCGGCATCCAGGTTTGAGAGCGGCTCGTCAAACAGGAACGCCGCCGGTTCGCGCACGATCGCGCGCCCGATGGCCACGCGCTGGCGCTGGCCACCGGATAATTGTCCGGGCTTGCGATCCAGATAATCCGTGAGGTTCAACGCCGAAGCCGCCGCCTCGATCTTGGCCTTTTGCGTGGCCTCATCCAGACCCGCCATGCGCATCGGAAAGGCGATGTTCTTGCGCACCGACATATGCGGATAAAGTGCGTAAGACTGGAACACCATCGCCAGCCCGCGCTTGGAGGGGGGCAGTTCGGTGGCGTTTTTCCCATCAATGCTGATGTCGCCGGAGGTGGTATCCTCCAGCCCCGCGATCAGGCGCAACAACGTGGATTTACCGCAGCCCGAGGGGCCGACAAAGACCACGAACTCGCCCTCGTTGATCTCCAGATCAAGCGGTGGAATGACCTGAACATCGCCAAAGCTCTTGGTGACCTGATTGAGGCTGATCTGACCCATGCTATGCGTTCTCCCGTGTTAGGCTGCCGGGATCGGACCGGCGGATGATGGTATGTGGCAGCGCGGTCCTCACTTGACCGCGCCGAAGGGGCGCGAGGTTCACTTGACTGCGCCAAAGGTAAGACCCCGCACGAGTTGTTTCTGGCTGAACCACCCCATGATGAGGATCGGCGCGATGGCCAGCATCGAGGCCGCCGAGAGCTTGGCGTAAAACAACCCCTCAGGGGCCGAGAAGCTGGCGATGAAGGCCGTGAGCGGGGCCGCGTTCACCGTGGTCAAAAGGATCGTCCAGAAGGCCTCGTTCCAGGCCAGAATGATGTTGAGCAGCACCGTGGAGGCAATCCCCGGCAGTGCCATTGGCGTCAGCACATAGAGGATTTCGGATTTCAGACCGGCCCCGTCCATACGCGCGGCTTCCAGGATATCCACCGGGATTTCGCGGAAATAGGTGTAAAGCATCCAGACGATGATCGGCAGGTTGATCAACATCAACACCACGATCAACAGGATCCGGCTGTCCATGACGTCAAAATATTTCGCCAGCAACACCAGCGGGTAAAGCACGCCCACGGCGGGCAGCATTTTGGTCGACAGCATCCAGAGCAGCACATCCTTGGTCCGTTTGCCCGGCACAAAAGCCATCGCCCAGGCCGCCGGCACCGCGATCAATATCCCCAACAAAGTCGAGCCCACCGCAATGACAATCGAGTTCATCAGCGCCTTGGGGTAATTCGAACGCTCCTGCACGGCGGCATAGTTTTCCAGCGTCCAGTCAAAGAGGAACCAGACAGGTGGATCCGAGATCGCCGTCGCCTCCGATTTGAAAGAGGTCAGAAAGGTCCACAGGATCGGGAAGAACATCGCCAGACCAAAGGCCCAGGCAAAGATCGTCCACATGATCTTTTTCTGCGTTGTAACGGCACGGGCCATGGTGGTGTCCTTCCCTTAATTATCGAGGTTCTTGCCGACGATCCGCATCAGGAAGATCGCAACAATATTGGCGAGGATGACGGCGACGATGCCCCCGGCGGAGCCCAAGCCCACGTTCTGGCTTTCCAGCACGCGCTGATAGACCAGATAGGTCAGGGTACGGGTGCCAAAGGCGCCGTTGGTGGTCACGAAGATTTCCGCAAAGATCGACAGCAAGAAGATCGTCTGGATCAGGATCACCACCGTGATGGCGCGGCTGAGGTGCGGCAGGATGATAAAGCGGAAGCGCGACAAGACCGGTGCGCCGTCCATCTCGGCGGCCTCCAGCTGTTCGCTGTCCAGCGATTGCACCGCCGTCAGCAGGATCAGCGTGGCAAAGGGCAGCCATTGCCAGGCCACAATCACCACAATCGATAAAAGCGGTGACTGGCTCAGAAAGTCATAAGGCTGCATCCCAAGCCATTTGGCCCCGTAAGAGAATAACCCGTTGTCGACATTGAAGAACATGTTCTTCCACACCAGCGCGGAGACGGTCGGCATCACAAAGAACGGCGCGATCACCAGCACCCGCACGATCCCCTGCCCGAACATCGGCTGATCCAGCAAAAGCGCCATCAAAACCCCGCCGGTGATGGTGATGAACAGGATGCTACCCACCATCCACAGCGTCGTGGTCAGCGCCTTGAGGAAGGAGCTGGAGTTAAAAAACCGCACGTAATTATCAAACCCGATCCAGGCGTCAAACACCCCGCGCATGGGCCGGTAATCGGCAAAGGAGAAGTAGAGCGTCATGCACAAAGGCACCAGCATCCACACGAGGAGCACAAAGACCGCGGGCGCGATCATCAGACGGGCTGCTGATTTGGAATGGGCGGTTGCCATGATCAAAAACTCCTGACGTGAGGGGGGCCTTCAAGGGGGCCGAAGCTTGCGGGAACGCCCCGGAGGCGGCTCGCGAAAGATCCGGTTGGCATCGGGCGTGAGGGGATCAGGCGGCGCGCGGGTGCGCCGCCTGACAGAAGAGCGGGATTAGTAGCCCGCCGCTTCCATTTCTTCGATCGTCAGCTCCTGGCTCGCCGCCAGAGCATCCGCACCCGATTGCTGACCCGCCAGAGCAGAGGAGATCTGCTGGCCGACCTGCGTGGCAATCCCGGCAAACTCGGGGATCGCAACAAACTGAACACCTGTATAAGGCACCGGATCAACCGTCGGGTTGGTCGGATCGGCCGTGCCCATCGATTCAATGGTCATCGCCGCAAAAGGGGCTGCATTCAGGTAGTTCTCGTTCTCATAAAGCGAAGTCCGCGTGCCCGGAGGCACCGCAACCCAGCCCTTGCTCTCGGCCACAAGCGCGGAATAGGCCGGACCCGTCGCCCAGTTGATGAAGGTCTTGGCGGCGTCCTGTTGCTGCGAAGACGTCGGGATCGCCAGCGACCAGGCCCAGAGCCAGTTGCCGCGTTTGCCCAGGCCCGTATCCGGTGCCAGCGCAAAACCGACCTGATCCGCCACGGTGGAATCGGAATTCACCACAAACTGACCCGCAGAGGTCGCATCAATCCAGATGCCGCATTTACCCTGTTGGAACAGCGTCAGGTTTTCGTTGAAACCGTTGTTGGCCGCCCCGGCAGGACCGGATTCTTCCATCATCCCAAGGTAAAAGTTGATCGTGTTGGCCCAAGGCTCGCTGTCAAACTGCGCGGTCCAATTCTCATCAAACCAACGCGCCCCAAAGGAGTTCGACATCGACGTCAAAAGCGCCATGTTCTCGCCCCAGCCCGCCTTGCCGCGTGCACAGATGCCGTTGATCTCATTGTCACGGTCCGTCATCGCCGCCGCCGCTTCACGGATAAAGTCCCAGGTCGGGGCCTCAGGCATTTCCAGACTGGCCTTCTCCATCAGATCCTTGCGGTACATGGTGAAGGAGGATTCGCCATAAAACGGGGCCGCATAAAGCTCCCCATCCACCGACAGACCGCCGCGGATCGCCGGGATCACATCGTCAATGTTATACTCAGACGGCAAATCATTCAGCGACACCAGCCAGCCATTGTTGCCCCAGATCGGCACCTCATAGGTCCCAATCGTCAGGATGTCATAAGCACCACCCCCCGTCGAAATATCCGTCGTCACATTCTGACGCAGAACATTCTCCTCAAGCGTCACCCACTCCACAGTAATATCAGGGTGCTTCTCGTTAAAATCCCCCATCAACCCCTGCATCGTGATCATGTCGCCGTTATTCACCGTCGCAATCGTAATCGTGCTCGCATGACCATCCGCAAACGCAACGCCCGCAGATAAACCAAAACAAACCGCCCCACCCCAAAATAATCCAGACCTAAACATCACAACTCAATCCTCCCATTTTTTTACATGCGTAAATTTCTAATCAATTAACCACGTGAGTCAAGTGATTTTTTCAACGTCAGATTGCTGCATCGCGGCATCTTCCAGACTCATGCAGATTCCCGCAATTTCAATTCGCCGTCAAAGAGCGTGATTTCAGCCATGCTCTCGTCAACCTCTCCCCGGATGATCTGAAGCAGGCGGGAAACGGCTTTTCGGCCAATGGCACCGGTGTTCTGCGCCACGGTTGTGAGCGCAGGATTGAGGTACGGACAGAGCGGGTAATCATCATGACCCGCAATGCGCAGCCCCCCATTTGCACCACGCCCCGGCATCAAGCCATGCCGCGCCGCAGCGCGAATGGCCCCGATGGCGACGCGGTCATTTACGCATAGAATCGAACGGTCAATCAGCTTTCCCTGCGCAAAGGCCGCCTCCAAAACCGCCTCTCCGTGATCCTCAAAATGCCAGTTCGCCTGGATAAGATCCGTTCCAATCACCTCAGGCTCGAACCCATGCTCCTGCATCCGGTTGATGTAAGCGGCTTCGCGTTCCAGCGCGTTGAAATTGACGCGCGGCATGGCCAGAAACACAGGCGGCTCCCCGACCCGGCAAAGGTAATCCGTGATCAATCCGGTACTTTGCTGGTGGTTTGTGCCGACAAAATCGACATTTGGCATGGTTTTTGGGCGTGAATCCATCAGCACAAAGGGCAATCGAGACTTCAACTTGAGCTGCGTGGCCTCGTTACTATGATCCCCGAGCGGGGCCACGATCGCACCATCCACATTCATCGACATCAGGGTTTCTGCGGCACGGGCCTCGATCACAGGGTCGGAATGGGAGCACTGGGTAATCACCGTAAGCCCCGCTTCCATGGCCGCGACTTCGACGGCCTCCAAGAGCTTGGTAAAAAAAAGATCATTGAGATAGGGAATGATAACCCCAATCATACCAGTGGATTTACGGTTAAGACGGGTTGCAAAGAAATTGGGCACATATTCAACGCGCGCGAGCCCAGCCTCGATGCGGGCGACCGTCTTTGCCTTCACTAACTTAGGGTCTTGAAAAAACCGCGACAATGTTGGGCGCGACACGCCAATCGCGATCGACAATTCTTCCATCGTGTTGATACGCGGTTTGCTCAAAACGTCATTCCTCGTGATTACCCGTTGCCTATCATACACATACAAAGACGCATGGTACTATTATTTTACGCGCGAAAGCTTTTAGTGATTTTTGCTTTTCAAACCGCTGTTCCAATCCAAACCTGTCACGGACCATCACACCTGTCTCACGCCCTTGTCCCGGATCACTATTGGTAGGATTACCTATTTACCGACCACATCATCTTTCGCACAACGGGCTTGAACAATAAAATTCAGAGGTCTAGCCTGAAAAATATAAGGACCAGTGCGATGCGAAACCCGTATGGTACGACAACACAGAACCACATGCGTCGCGCGATGACGTCCGCAAGAGATATATCGCACGTCGTCAAAAAGCACCTGACAATCAGGTACAACAAAGAAACCCAAAGGCTTTTCCTCTTTTGAAAACGGGAGTGCTGAGGGTTATAAAACTGGGAGAAAGAAATGAGTCTACTTAGAAACCTCGCGTTTGCGGGTGCCATGATGGCGGGGAGCGTCGCTTCCGCTCAAGAACAGTTCATCACGATCGGAACGGGCGGTCAGACCGGCGTTTATTTCGTGGTGGGTCAATCCATCTGCCGCTTAGTCAACCGCGGCACGGCCGATCATAATCTGAAATGCACAGCACCGTCGACGGGTGGTTCCATCGCAAACATCAATGCGATCAAGGCCGGTGACATGGACATGGGCGTCGCGCAATCGGATTGGCAATTTCACGCCTATAACGGCACGTCGGAATTCGAAGGCAACAAGTTCGATAAAGCGCGCGCGGTGTTTTCCGTGCACGGCGAACCCTTTACGGTGATCGCGCGGGCGGATGCGGGCATCACATCCTTCGCGGACCTCAAGGGCAAGCGCGTCAACATCGGCAATCCGGGCTCCGGGCAATTCGCCACCATGCAGGTCGTCATGGGCGCATTGGGGTGGACGATGGACGATTTTGCGCTGGCCTCAGAATTGAAGCCAGCCGAACAAGCCGCAGCCCTGGGTGACAACAAGGTCGATGCGATCATCTACACTGTGGGCCACCCGAACGGATCGATCCAGGAGGCGGTATCAACAGTTGATGCCGTTCTGATCCCCGTGACCGGTGCCGAGATCGACAAGCTGATTGCGGATAACCCCTATTACGCGGGCGCTTCCATTCCCGGCGGCATGTATGAAGGCACACCCGCGGACACCAACACCTTTGGCGTCAAAGCAACCTTTGTGACCTCTTCGGATGTCGATGACGATGTCGTCTATCAGGTGGTCAAAGCGGTTTTTGACAACTTCGATCGGTTCAAGCGTCTGCATCCAGCGTTTGAAAACCTGACCGAAGAAAGCATGATCAAGGACGGTCTCTCCGCACCCCTGCACCCCGGTGCAGAGCGCTATTACAAAGAGCGTGGCTGGATGTAATCCGCACAACGTCCTTTTAAAAACGATGTGGCAGGCCGCGCGCTTGCCCCATCACCGATAACAAGACAAGCGCCCGAAAATGGGCCGTCAGGGGGAATTCATGGCCGAAAACACGCAACAAAAAGGGCTTTCGCAAGAAGAACTCGACGCGCTTGTGGCCTCCTCCGACACCGGGGGCCGGGGTGCCACCGGCAAAGTCGGTGTATTCCTGACATGTGTGGCGCTGGCCTGGTCGCTGTTCCAGCTCTGGATTGCCTCGCCCATTCCGTTCATCGTGGGCTGGGGTGTCTTCAATGATACCGAAAGCCGCTCGATCCACCTCGCCTTTGCTCTTTTCCTCGCCTTTGCCGCCTTCCCTGCGGCGCGCACGAAATTCCAGGTCGGTCTGGGCATTGTTGTGCCTGTGGTGCTTGCCTTTCTCTTCATGACCGGTGCCAAAGACGGGACCGCCACATGGTGGATCCCGCTCATCGCGCTGGCGGTTGTGGGCGCTGTGTTGCTCGGCTCGCCAAAGGACCGTATCCCCGTTTGGGAATGGGCGCTGGCCATCGTCGGGGCCATCGCAGCCCTTTATCTCTATGTTTATTACCGCGATATTTCTGGACGGGTCGGCGCGCCGATCACGCAGGATTTCGTAGTCGCCGTCATTGGCATCATGCTGCTGTTAGAAGCCACGCGCCGCGCCCTGGGTCCGGCCCTGATGATCGTAGCGTCGATGTTCCTGGTCTACACGGTGCTCGGGCCGAACATGCCCAGCATTATTGCCCACAAGGGCAACAGCCTCTCCGAAATCGTGAACCACCAGTGGATCACTACAGAGGGCGTGTTTGGCATCGCCCTTGGCGTCTCCACCGGCTTCGTCTTCCTCTTCGTGCTCTTCGGATCGCTCCTAGACCGCGCAGGCGCGGGCAATTATTTCATCCAGGTCGCATTCAGCCTGATGGGTCACATGAAAGGCGGACCGGCCAAAGCCGCCGTTGTCTCCTCCGCGATGACCGGCCTGATCTCTGGCTCCTCCATCGCCAATGTGGTGACCACCGGGACCTTCACGATCCCGCTGATGAAAAAGGTCGGGTTCAGCTCTGAAAAGGCGGGCGCCGTAGAGGTGGCCTCCTCCGTCAACGGCCAGATCATGCCCCCCGTGATGGGGGCTGCGGCCTTCCTGATGGTCGAATATGTCGGCATCCCCTATTTTGACGTGGTCAAACACGCTTTCCTGCCTGCGGTGATTTCATATATCGCGCTGGTCTACATCGTGCATCTCGAAGCCCTGAAGGCGGGCATGGAAGGCCTGCCCCGCGCCTATACCCCCAAACCTATCGTGCAACGTCTGGTCGGGATCGCCTTTACCATCGCCGCGATCTGCGCAATTTCATTCGCGGTCTATTACGGCATGGGCTGGATCCGTCCAGCCTTCCCGGAAACGGCGGGCTATATCATCTTTGTCTTCCTGACCGCGGTTTATGTCGGGCTGCTCTATATCTCCTCAAAAGAAGAGCCGCTTGAACTGGACGACCCGAACGCACCCGTCACCGCCCTGCCCCTGCCGGGCCCGACAATCCGGTCCGGTCTGCATTTCATCCTGCCCGTCGTTGTGCTGGTCTGGGCGCTGATGGTAGATCGCTTGTCCCCCGGTCTCTCGGCCTTCTGGGCGACGACCTATATGGTGTTCATCCTCGTCACCCAACGCCCCCTGACCGCGATGATGCGCGGCGAAGGCCGCTTGGGACGTGCCATCAAACAGGGCGGTCTCGATTTGATCGATGGGCTGGAAACCGGCGCACGTAACATGATCGGGATCGGCATCGCCACGGCAACCGCCGGGATCATCGTGGGTGCGGTCAGCCAGACCGGCGTGGGTTCCGCCCTTGCCGATGTGGTCGAAGTGCTCTCTGGCGGCAATATCCTCGCCATCCTGCTGCTAACGGCTGTGCTCTCGCTGATCCTTGGCATGGGCCTGCCGACAACTGCGAATTACATCGTGGTTTCGGCTTTGCTCGCACCCGTAATCGTGACGCTGGGCCAACAAAACGGTCTCATTGTGCCTTTGATCGCGGTACACCTCTTTGTGTTCTACTTCGGGATCATGGCGGATGTGACGCCCCCGGTGGGGCTGGCAAGTTTCGCCGCTGCTGCCGTCTCTGGCGGTGATCCGATCAAGACCGGGGTGGTGGCGTTTTTCTACTCCCTGCGCACCGCCGCTTTGCCGTTCCTGTTCATCTTCAACACGGAACTGCTGCTGATTGATGTCACATGGGTGCAGGGCATATTCGTCTTCATTGTCGCAACCATCGCCATGTTGCTCTTCGCCGCAGCGACACAAGGCTGGTTTCTGGCACGTAACCGCATCTATGAAACACTCGCACTTCTGCTGATTGCTTTCACCCTGTTCCGTCCCGGTTTCTGGATGGACATGGTCTCACCACCCTATGCCGAAGAGCAGCCAACCGAGATCGCGGCAGCAGCCTTGGCCACACCGGTCGGCGAAGATTTGCGGCTGCGCGTCGCCGGGGTCAACGATCTGGGTGATCCGATCGAATTTGTCGCCGTGCTCGGTATCGAGGAAGGTGCCACAGGAGAGGAACGCCTCGAAAATGCGGGCTTGATGTTCCGCACAGAGGGCGAAACACTGATCATCGATGACGTCGCATTCGGCTCTGCGGGGGAAACGGCGGGGCTCGATTGGGATCAGGAAGTCCTGCGTGTCCTGCGCCCGGTTGGCCAGCCGAGCAAGTATCTGATGTTCATCCCGGCGCTGCTGCTCTTGGGGCTCATCGTCTTCCTGCAAAGAGGGCGCGCCGCCCGGATTGCAACCAAACCTGCCTGAAAAACCCATTCAACAGGCCATTCCCTATGGGCGTGGCCTGTTCATGACCCGGCGGGGGCTAATTGCAGAGATGGCTCAAAAGCGACATCCCTTCAAAACACGCGCTTTTCTTTTCAGAATCAGGCAGGCGGCTTTTACTTAGCGCTTGCATATCGTGATTTCACTTCGATCATACAGAACTAATTCATTAATATTATTACCTTTTAATTCTCACCCTGGATAGGGCCGGTTGTTTTGCCACCGCTGGAAACACTCCGTAGGGAATATTTTCATGCGCTCAGATCGCCCAGAAAATAGCCATTTATATCCGAAATCCAGTTCAGAATGTCGTTTTCAAGCGTTTTCACTTGCTGACACAATCAAAGGCTGTGCCTTTTGAGCCGGAACAATGCCCCGGTTTGAAACGTTAGAGGCTAACAGCAACAACCCCTCGCGGCTTAAAGACGGAGCGAACGCATCACATCTGTCCCAGGCAAGATGAAATCGAGATGACACGGAAAACAAGATCGCACGTTCAAACCGTATCTGACAATTGCGGCACCCTCACCACGCCCCGAACGAAACGGCGACCAAAAACCGGCGAAATGGCACCAAATTTACCAGACCAGAAAGACATTGCATGACCCATCTAAAGAACCACCACTTTATTCTAGCGACCGATTTGGATGGTACGTTCTTGGGCGGTGACGGCAAGGATCGCGCGCGTCTCTATGACTGGATCCGCAGCCATCGACAGGATGTTGGGTTAATTTTTGTGACGGGGCGCGACCCCGATTTCATCACGGAACTTTGCCAAGATGACGACATCCCCTGGCCCGATTACGTGGTAGGGGATGTCGGCACAACAATTGCCCGTGTGGACGCCACACAGGTCATCCGGCCGATCCCGGCGCTCGAAACCGCGATCCGTGAGGCCTGGGGGAATCTTGGCCCGCGTCTGCGCGCGGCACTGGAAGGACACCCCGGGCTGAGGATGCAGAACACGGACTTTCGCTACCGCATCAGCTATGACATGGACCCCGGCACTTTTGATGACAGCGCCGTCACATTGGTGGAACAAATGGGCGCGGATGCCCTGATTTCTGACAACCGCTTCTTTGATGTATTGCCGCGCGGGATCAGCAAGGGGCCATCTTTACGGAAGCTGCTGGCCCATCTGGACGTCCCCGAAACACGGGTTCTTGCGGCAGGGGATACGTTGAACGACCAGTCCCTGTTGGTTGCGGGCACCCCGGCTGTGGCCGTGGGCGGGTCGGAAAAGGCCCTGCTTGAACGTCTGCCCGAAACCGACCGGATACATCGCGCAACGGGCGTGGGGGCCGCCGGGATCATCGAAGCCATCGCGCATTTCGCCCTTCATCCAAACATCAAGGAGGCCTGAGCCATGCCATCAGATCTGGTCATTGTCTATCACCGCCAACCCTATGAAGAGGTCGAGGTAAACGGCAAAATAGAGTTCCGCGAAAACAAGAGCCCCAACGGAATCGTTCCCACGCTCAAGAGCTTTTTTGGAACGGCGGACCATGGGGCCTGGATCGCCTGGAAACTGGCCGATGATCCATCAAACCCCGATTTCGAACGCGTCGTCGAGATTAACGATGCCTATGGCAGCTACACGGTGTCCCGCTTGCCCCTGACCAAAGAGCAGGTCAGCAGTTTTTATCACGTCTCCTCCAAGGAAGCGTTCTGGCCCATTCTGCACAGTTTCAAGGATAAATATAACTACGACCCCGTGGATTGGCCGACGTTCCGCGAGGTGAACTGGGCATTTGCCGAAGCCGCCGCGCGTGAGGCCAGCAAGGGTGCGCGTGTCTGGATTCATGACTATAATCTATGGCTGGTGCCGGGGTATCTGCGCCAATTGCGGTCGGACGTGACGATATCGTTTTTCCACCATACGCCCTTTCCCGGCGCGGATATGTTCAACGTCCTGCCCTGGCGTCGGGAGATCGTCGAGAGCCTGCTGGCTTGCGATGTCATCGGTTTTCATATCCCGCGCTATGCGGCGAATTTCGTCTCGGTCGCGCGCAGCCTGCATGATGTGAGCGTGCTGGAACGCATGCCGGTGGATCCAAGCCTGATCTCTGAGGGGACCGCGTTAAGTGAACGAAACGCGCCCACCCGGATCGTCTATCAGGGCAATGAAATCGGGATCAGCTCATCTGCCGTCGGCGTTGCGGTGGATTTCATCGAAGCCCGCGCCAATGACCCCGCCGTTCAAGCCCGCGCCAAAACGATTCGGACCGACCTCAAGGACGCCAAGCTCATCGTTTCGGTCGGACGCACCGATTACACCAAGGGCGGCGTTGAGCAGCTCGAGAGTTTTGAGCGCGTGCTGGAGGCCAACCCGGCCCTGCGCGGCAAGGTCTGCCTGATGCATGTCTCCGTCAGCGCCAATCGAAACATGACCGCCTATGAGGACGTGCAGGCGGGCCTTGAAGAAACCGCCGGACGGATCAACGGGCGCTATGGGACCCTGGGCTGGCAACCGATCACGCTGATCTCACGTGCGATCCCCTTTGATGATCTGATCCAATATTATCTGGCGGCGGATGTGGCCTGGATCACACCGCTTGCGGATGGGATGAACCTGGTGTGCAAGGAATTTGTCGCCGCGCGCACGGATTGTGATGGGGTGCTGGTCCTGTCCGAATTTGCCGGCGCTGCCGTGGAGATGAGTTCCGCCGTCATCACCAATCCGTTTTCGTATCGCTCGATGGACCTCGCGATCGTTCAGGCCTTGGAAATGGAACCGCAAGAGCGTCAGGAACGCATGAAAGCGCTGCGCCAGATGGTCCGGCGGTTCTCCGTGGAGCATTGGGGACAAACGCAGGAGGCTGCGTTCAAACAGGCCTCCGCGTACCGCAAATCAAAGCCCTAAGGCAACCCCAACGCGCGCTTCTTGTCAGCGGCCCATTTCATGATGACCAGATCGAAAGTCAGCGCCATCAGCGATACGCAGATACCGAGGACAAAGTTCTTGCCCATATCGGTTCCCGCAAGCGTGCGCTGCAACTCTTGTCCCAAATCCTGTGTGCCGATGAAAGCGGCGATGATCACCATGAAGAACGCAAACATGATCGCCTGGTTGAACCCGATGGCCATGGTTGGCAGGGCCAGCGGCAATTGCACGTTCCAGAGCTTTTGGAACCGTGTCGCCCCAGCCATGTCAGCGGCCTCGGTCATTTCCGGCGGGACGGTGCGCAGCCCCTCGATGGTATAGCGCACCAGCGGCACCATGGCGAAGATCAGGATCGAGAAGATCACCGCAATATCCGTGATGCCAAACAACATGATCGCCGGGATCAAATAGACGAAGCTTGGGAAAGTTTGTGCCGTGTCGCAAATCAACAGCACGCGCTTGGCCCATTTTTCGGAACGTGCCGCGATGATGGCAAGGGGCAAGCCGATAAGGGCTGCCAGCGTCACCGCCGAAATCACCGAATAAAGCGTGATGATCGCACGATCCCACCAGCCCGACAACGCCACCAGCGCAAAGAACAGCGCGCCCAACAGGGCCTGCTTGCGACCCGCGAGTGCAAGCGCAAAGGCGGCGATGAGCAGGATCACGGCAGGCGTCGGGATCGAGAGCATGAAATTGCGGAACGGGATCAGGATTTGCACATTCAGAAAGCCCCGCAGGAATCCTGTTGTCGCTTTGACCCATTCAATGTCGAGAAAGCCCTTGATCAGCGTGTCAAGCTCGCGACCCTGGCTGAAATCCTGCCCGCGTCCGATTTCCGCCGCAATCGGCATGACCAGCGACAACAGTGTGAAGCCGACAAATAACACCACACCCAGAACCAGCATCTGATGCCTTTTCCACAACGGCGTGCCGCGTTCGAAATGTTCGGGTTGTTTCACCACCCAGGCCTTTGACATCCTGTCCAGCATGACGGCCAGCAATACGATGGTCACGCCGATCTCAAAGGAGCGGCCCAGCTTAAAACTACCCATCATCGCCAGCAGTTTGGCCCCAAGCCCCGGCATCCCGATAAACGCCGTCAAAACAACCATCGCCAGACAAAGCATGATCACCTGGTTGACGCCAACCAGAATCTCGGTCCGCGCCGAGGGCAGGTAGACATGCCGCAGCATTTGGAACTTGCTGCACCCGCTCATTTGGCCCGCTTCGACGACCTCAGGCGAGACTTTTTGCAGCCCAAGCGAGGTCATGAGAATCATCGGGGGAATGGCATAAATCGTCGTAGCCACGGCACCCGCCGTCGGGCCCACCTTGAAAAAGATCACAGCAGGAAGAAGATAAGTGAAGAAAGGCAAGGTTTGCAGCACCGACAGAACGGGTTTGATCACCCGATCGACCCAGGCGTATTTCCACGCTGCAATGCCCACTGACAGACCGATCACAAAGGCCAGCGGCGCAGCAATCGCCAGCACCGACATGGTTTGCATCGCGATCTCCCACTGACCAATGAGCGCGGTCCACACCATGGTGCCACCACCCAATGCCGCCAGCCGCCAGCCGCCCAGATAATATCCGATCACAGCCGCAACCGCCGCCATCGCAGTCCACGGAATAGGACCCACGAAGGGCCAGCGCCGTTTGCCAAAAAAGATGTTGCCTGAGACATCGAGCAGCCATTCCAGACCTTCGGTCAAGGTACGGGTCAAAACCAAAAGACCGAGATCATCCTTGACGAAATTGAAGATCGTATCGAGCCAAGCCGCGAAGTTCGGAACCGCCGTTTCGGGAAGCCGGTGCACCCACCCCGGCAATAGACCAAGATATTGCACAGCCGTCAGAGCCGCGGCACCTAAGACAAAGGCCAGAGCAATTTGTCCGTTGCTCAGGGGTTTGGGCACTCGTGACAACGTTGACGCTTCGGCGCTCACGCCACCGGCCCCAACAAGATATCAAGCGCCACCTGCCGTGGCATCGCGCCGATTAACGCATCGCCCCGTTTGACAGGGATCATTGAACGCGCATCATTGACCAGCATCCGCGCCATGGAGTGGACTGTCTCGCCGGCATCAATTGGTGTGCCCTCTCCGGATTGCCCGGCTTCGGCCAGAACACCGGCATGCACGACACGTGCCTTATCGATGTCTTCGGTAAACTTGCGGACATATTCGGTGGCCGGATGCAAAACGATCTGATCGGGTGTGTCGCATTGCTCGACCGCGCCGTCTTTCATGATCGCGATTCGATCCGCCAGTCGCAGCGCCTCGTCGAAATCATGGGTGATGAATACGATGGTTTTGTTCAACATCTGCTGGAGGCGCAGGAATTCATCCTGCATTTCACGCCGAATTAGTGGGTCAAGCGCGCTGAACGGTTCGTCCAGAAACCAGATGTCCGGCTCAATTGCAAGGCTGCGCGCAATGCCGACCCGTTGCTGTTGACCCCCCGAAAGTTCGCGCGGGAAATAATCCTCGCGCCCCTCAAGGCCGACCAATTTGACGACTTCAAGCGCGCGTTCCCTCCGGGTGTGCTTGTCCTGTCCGCGCATTTCCAGCGGGAAGGCCACGTTATCCAGAACGGTCCGGTGCGGCAAAAGCCCAAAGGACTGAAAGACCATCCCCATTTTGGAGCGTCGTAATTCGATCAGATCCCTTTCCGGCAGCGACATGATATCCTGGCCTTCGACCATGATCTTGCCACCGGTGATGTCATGCAGGCGGGAGAAACAGCGCACCAAAGTGGATTTGCCGGAACCGGAAAGCCCCATGATGACCAGCATTTCTCCGCTGTGAACGTCTATGGAAACATCCTTCACCCCAGCGATGTAGCCAGCCGCACGGATGTCGTCAAAGCTCATGCCCGATGTCATCGTCTTAAGGAAACTCTGGGGGTCCTTGCCAAATATTTTCCAGACATTCTGACAGGAAATAACGGGTTGCTGGGTTGACATGTCAGTCCTTGCTCTAAAATTCCCCGCCCGGAGGCTCCGGACAGAGTTTTCAGTTTTACAGAGAGAGGTGGATTTACTGAATCCAGCTTTCCCAGACATCTTTGTTGTTTTCCAGCCAGACCTCAGCCGCCTCATCAGGCTCCAGATCCTCAACATCTACTAGGACGGCCATCTCGGCGATCTGCGGGTTGGTGAAGCTGATCTTTTCCAGCACCGCATATGCGCCCGGCCATTTTTCTTGCATCCCATCCCAAGCGGCTTTTTTCATATAGCCGTTTGCGGGGTTGCCACAGTCATAAAGCGCGTCCGGATTTGGCCCCACCGACGGGTCTTTGTCGCAGCCATCTTCCCAGGCTGGAAATTCGACAAATTCACCAGGCCAGACCGCTTCAGCGAAATTAGGGGTCCAGTTGAAAACGACGATAGGACGTTTGTCCGCCTCTGCCGAACCGATCTCAGCCCAAAGCGCTGCGGCTGACCCCGCGTTCACAACGACAAAATCCATGCCCAATGCCTCGACCCGCTCTTGGCCATGCTTCAACCAATCCACGGGGCCATCAAGGTAACGGCCCTTGTCGCCGGTTTCCGCCGTCGCGAAAATCGCAGCGCAATCATTCAGCGCTTTCCAGTCCGGAAGCCCAGGGCAGGCTTCTTTGGTCCACATCGGATACCACCAATCCTCACGCGTCACCGCGTCGTGATCGCCGACATCCACAATACCGCCCTTTTCCTGGGCTGCGCGAAAGGATGCGCCGAAGGCACCTTCCCAGACTTCCATTTCGAGCGTCACATCGCCAAGGCGTACCGATTCGTAGACGGCCTGGCTGTCGGTCGTGACAAATTCCACGTTGTTGCCGCGCATTTCGAGAAGCTGTCCGACGACATTGGACATCACGATCTGGCTGGACCAGTTATGGATCGGAATGACAATCGGATCGCTGCTGTCTTCCGCGAATACGGCAAAAGGCAATGTGGCAAAGACGCCAGCTGTCAAAGCCGTTGTTAGGTATTTCATAAATTATCTCCCTGGTTGTCAGCATCTGTTGAAATGCTCTTTAGTTGTCCCACGTGTTGGGACTGACCTATATACGTCACGCGATTCTGTTTCGTCGCTGTCCGCACTCTTGCACAGTGTCGCATTATTTTCCTCACAATCAAGTTTTTTTCTTGCTGGTATTCTTAGCGAGCAAACTGATTCAGTCATCATGTCGCATTTGATCAAGTCGATGGCGGTTCTCAGGAGGACTTTTGCGCGCTGCTGGAACAAGTATTTCTGGAGAGGATTGAGACCATGCGATATTCAGGATTCAAGGTCATTAAAGAGGCCCTGAGCGGACATAAGGGATGGAAGCCTGCTTGGCGTGATCCAGAACCCCAACCCCACTATGACATCGTGATCATCGGGGGCGGTGGGCATGGGCTGGCCACAGCTTATTACCTTGCCAAGGAGTACAGCCAAAAGCGCATCGCGGTTCTTGAGAAAGGCTGGATTGGCGGCGGCAACGTCGGGCGTAACACCACGATCATCCGCTCCAATTATCTACTCGACGGAAACCAGCCGTTTTATGAGTTCGCTCTGAAACTCTGGGAAGGTCTGGAGCAGGATTTCAACTATAACGCCATGATTTCACAGCGCGGCATCCTGAACCTGATCCACACGGACGCCCAGCGTGATGCCTTCATCCGGCGCGGCAATGCCATGATGTTGCAGGGTTCGGACGCTGAAATGCTGACCACTGAGCAGATCAAGAAGCGCTACCCTTTCCTCAATACCAATGACGCCCGTTTTCCGATCAAGGGCGGGTTGGCCCAGCACCGGGGCGGCACGGTGCGCCATGACGCGGTGGCCTGGGGCTATGCACGCGGCGCGGACAGCCGGGGCGTGGACATTATCCAGAACTGCGAAGTCACCGGTTTCCGCATCGAAAACGGCACCTGCCTTGGCGTTGAAACCTCGCGCGGGTTCATCGGCGCGGGCAAGGTCGGTTGCGCCGTGGCCGGTTCTTCCAGCCGGTTGATGTCGCATGCCGGCATGCGGCTGCCGATGGAAAGCCAGGTTTTGCAGGCCTTCGTTTCCGAAGGGTTGAAACCGGTACTGCCGGGCGTCATCACCTTTGGCGCGGGGCACTTCTATTGCAGCCAGTCCGACAAGGGCGGTCTTGTCTTTGGCGGTGACCTGGACGGTTATAACTCCTATGCGCAACGCGGTAATTTGCCGGTGGTGGAGGACGTCTGCGAAGGCGGTATGGCGATTTTCCCGGCCTTCGGGCGCGCGCGATTATTGCGCATGTGGGGCGGGATCATGGATATGTCGATGGACGGGTCCCCGATCATCGACCGCACCGATATCAACGGGCTCTATTTCAATGGCGGGTGGTGTTACGGCGGTTTCAAGGCGACGCCAGCTTCGGGCCTGTGCTTTGCGCATTTGCTGGCCACGGACGCGCCGCACCCGACCGCAACCGCCTATCGGTTTGACCGGTTTGAAAAAGGCCGGATGATTGACGAAAAAGGGATGGGCAATCAGCCCAATTTGCACTGATGATCATTGACCACCCCCTGCTTGGCCCCCGCGACAGCGCTGAATTCACCTATATGGGTGATGCAAAACTCATCGACCGACCCGATTGGCAATCGGAGACGGCGGCGCGGGATTTCTATGAATACGGCTACCTGCGCGACAATCCGGCAGGCTGGCACGAGGAGTTGTGGTTTCATGAGGCAGGAGACCGTTCCTGGCTGGTCGTGACCCGCAACACACTGACCCATGAAATCCGCAAGGTGGAACTTGCGCGCGATGTTGCACGCAGTCGGGGGCGAAGCGCATGAACCAGATCAACAGACTCTCCGGTGGCCAGATCAACCGCGACAAAAGCCTTCGCTTTTCGTTTGATAACAAACCGTTCAACGGCCACCCCGGCGATACGCTTGCCTCCGCGCTTTTGGCGAACGGTGAGCGGCTCATGGGGCGCTCGTTCAAATATCACCGCCCGCGCGGGGTGCTCAGCGCCGGTTCAGAGGAGCCCAATGCGCTGGTGGAACTGCGCGGCGGAGCCCGCCAGGAACCAAATACGCGCGCCACAACGGTGGAGCTCTTTGACGGGCTGACGGCGCGCAGCCAGAACCGGCTGGGCTCGCTGCGCTTCGATCTTTTGGCGATCAATGACCGGTTGTCCAACTTCCTGACGGCGGGTTTTTATTACAAAACCTTCATGTGGCCCGCCGCGTTCTGGGAAAAGCTCTATGAGCCGATCATCCGGCAGGCGGCAGGTCTCGGATCTCTGTCGCTCGATGCTGATCCAGACGTTTACGACAAAGGCTTCCTGCATTGTGATCTGCTCATCATCGGCGCGGGTCCTGCCGGGCTTGCCGCTGCGCTGACGGCGGGGCGCGCGGGGGCTCAGGTGATCCTCGCGGATGAGGATTTCCGCATGGGCGGGCGGCTCAACAGCGAGACTTTTGTGCTTGGCCATGAAGCCGGTGCGGATTGGGCCGCAAGCGTCGTGGCGGAACTCGCCACTTTGCCCAACGTGCGTCTTATGTCCCGCACGAGCATCATCGGGGCCTTCGATCATGGCATCTATGGCGCCGTCGAGCGGGTCAGCGACCACCAGCACACGCCTGATGCGGGCAAACCGCGCCAGATCCTGTGGCGTATCTATACCAAGCGCACCGTGCTGGGCGCCGGTGCCATTGAGCGTCCAATTGCCTTTGAAAACAATGACCGGCCCGGCATTATGCTGGGGTCCGCCATTCGGACCTATGCCAACCGCTTTGGCGTCGCCGCCGACCGCCGGATCGCGATTTTCACCAATAACGATGACGGTCACCGCACCGCGCGGGACCTCCATGAGCAGGGCGTCAAGATCGCCGCCGTGGTTGACGTGCGCCCCGATGCCCCGCGAAGTGGCGATTACGAGGTCCTGAACGGAGAGATCATCGATACCTCCGGGCGTCTTGGCCTCACCTTCGCCGAAGTGCGGCTTGCCGATGGCAGCACGCGCACGCTTGAATGTGGCGCGCTTGGCATGTCGGGCGGGTGGAACCCGAACGTGCATATGACCTGCCATCAGGGGGGTCGTCCGGTCTGGAGTGAAGACATCGCCGCCTTTGTACCGGGTGGCACCCTGCCGCCGGGGATGGCCGTCGCCGGGGCCGCGCGGGGCGATATGTCCACGGCGGGAGCATTGAAGGGTGGCGCAGAAGCCTCCCGTGCTGCGATGCGCGATCTGGGCTTCAAGACAGGCAAATCCGACCTGCCACAGGCAGAAGATGCACCCGTCGCATTGAAACCGTTTTGGTATGTAGAGGGGTGCAGCCGCGCCTGGCTCGACCAGCAAAACGATGTCACCGTCAAGGACGTCCGGCTCAGCCATCAGGAGGGCTTCCGCTCGGTCGAGCACCTCAAGCGCTATACTACATTGGGCATGGCGACGGATCAGGGCAAGACCTCCAACATGGGCGGGCTTGCGATCATGGCCGAACTGGCTGGAAAGACCATCCCCGAGGTCGGCACCACGATGTTCCGTCCCCCCTATACGCCCACTGCAATTGGCGTGCTTGCGGGGCGTCACCGGGGACAGGATTTCCACCCCAAACGCCTCACCCCGTCCCATAAATGGGCCGAGGAACAGGGCGCCACTTTTGTCGAAGTCGGCAACTGGCTGCGTGCGCAATGGTTCCCGCGACCCGGTGAAACAACCTGGCGGCAAAGCGTGGACCGCGAAGTGCTGGCAGTGCGTAATTCCGTCGGCGTCTGTGATGTTACGACATTGGGCAAGATCGACGTACAAGGTGTCGATGCGGCGGTGTTTTTGAACAAAATCTATTGCAATGGTTTTGCCAAACTCGCGGTCGGCAAGACACGTTATGGTCTGATGCTGCGCGAGGATGGCATCGCGATGGATGATGGCACAGCAGGACGGCTGGCGGAGGATCATTTTGTGGTCACAACGACCACCGCCAACGCCCTGCCCGTCTATCGCCACATGGAATTTATCCGCCAGTGCCTGTTCCCCGATATGGACGTGCAGCTGATTTCGACAACCGAAGCCTGGGCGCAATACGCCGTTGCTGGCCCGAACGCCCGCGCTTTGTTGCAAAAGATCGTGGACCCCGAAACGGACATGTCCAACGATGGATTTCCCTTCATGGCCTGCGCGAATATCACCGTCTGTGGCGGTCTGCGCGCACGGCTGTTCCGGATCTCTTTCAGTGGCGAACTTGCCTATGAAATTGCCGTTCCTGCGGCCTATGGTGATGCGCTGATGCGGCGCATCATGGAAGTGGGTGCAGAATTTGACGTGACGCCCTATGGTACGGAGGCGCTTGGCGTCTTGCGTATTGAGAAAGGTCACGCGGCCGGTAACGAACTCAATGGCACCACGAGCGCACAGAACCTCGGGATGGGGCGCATGGTCAGCAAGGCCAAGGACAGCATCGGTTCGATCCTTTCCGAACGTGAGGGTCTGAATGCTTCTGGCGATCTGCGGCTGGTCGGGATCAAACCCTTCGACCCCGCAGACCCGGTGCCTGCGGGCGGACATCTGATGAATGCGGACGGGCCGGTAGATGCCGCGCATGATCAGGGCTACGCCACTTCGGCCTGCTTCTCTCCGAACCTTGGTCACGCCATTGCGCTGGCTTTTGTCAAAGACGGCGATACGCGTATGGGCGAGCGGATGCGGCTGGTCAGCCCGCTGACAGAGGTCAGCGTCGAGGTCGAAATCACCAGCGCCCATTTCATTGATCCACAGGGAGACCGGTTGCGTGCATGATCTGAAACCCATCACGGCCCTTGGCGGGGTTGAACCCCGCGTAGATGCCTTCGATCACATCACCATTTCCGAGAACGACGGGCTCGCGCTCGCCTCCGTCGCCGCGCGCATGGGGCATGAGGAAATCTGCCACGCCGCGTTGATAAAACTGCTTGGCGCAGTGCCGGGTCCGGGCAAGGCGCAATTGCACGACCCGGAGGCCGGTTTCTGGATGGGGCCGGAGCAATGGATGATCAGCGCGCCGCGCGCGACCCATGAGCTCTTGGCTGATCTGCTCAAGGCCTTGCTCGGGGATGCGGCATCGGTCACCGAACAATCCGGTGCCTGGGCTTGTTTTGACATCACCGGTCCCGCAATGGCGGATCTATGCGAGCGGATCTGCGCCGTTCCGATCCGCCAGATGCAAGCGGGTGATGCACAGCGTACCGTTATCCACCAATTGGGGTGTTTCGTCATCCGGCACCAAGCGGAAGATCATATCCGCATACTGGGTCCGCGCGCCTCCGCAGGAACGCTGCACCACGCTTTGCTCACCGCTGCCAAATCCGTGGCCCCGAGCGTTTAAGCGTTCATCGGGGGTGCCACATGTCTCTTTGGGTGCTGAAACCAATAGGTTCCGGGCATCCGAGGGCGGTTCAGGGTGAAATGCGTTTGTTTTATGCAGGTGGTACGATTGAATTATCGCGTACCCGGAAGTGGTTGACCTTCCGCCGGTCCTCCTTGGGGTGAATCCCGAAGACCTCCACATAGTTTTTGCACAGCGTCGAAGACGTCGAATAGCCAACAGCTACTGCGATTTCTGTAAGCGTATCCTTGCTATAGAGTAACAATTGGCGCGCCTTATGCATCCGAAGCGCGCGGTAATAACCAAGCGGCGTATTCCCGGTGGTTTTTTGGAACATCCGTTCGAGTTGGCGCCCCGACACGCCGATCATCTGCGCCACATCAGCGACATTTATCGGATCATCAATGTTCTGCGCGAAAATCTCCACCGCCTGCCGTACGACCGGGGGCAACATGTCACTTGTACTTTCGGTTGCAAAGGTCGGCTTGCGCTGGATCACACCCGGCCCCCTGACCAAAGGGTGTTGGAACCAGCAGGCAACTTCGGTTGCCACGTCGGCGCCTAATGTCTCTTCGATCAAATGTAACGACAGATCAAACGCCGCCGCCGCACCCGAAGCTGTCAAACGACGCCGGTCCAGCATGATGACGTCTTCCGTGGTCTCAAGCTGCGGGAACGCGCTGGCGAACGCCGCCTCGTAACACCAATGCACCGAGGCGACATGCCCCTCCAAGAGACCTGCCCGCGCCAATGGGAAAACACCGCCGCTGATCGCCCCCATGACGACCCCGTGGCGCGCCAATTTCCGCAGCACACCATCGGAGGGAACGGGACGCTCAAACTTCGACGACGGACCGCTCAATAAAAACAATTGATCCAAACCATCGCAGTCTTCCAGCGCCAAATCAGCCTCAAACCCAACGTTTGCACTTGCCTGGACGCGCGCGCCCTTCTCAGAAATCAACCGCCATCCAAAAGCCTCTTGGCCCGAAATCTCATTGGCCGCGCGCAAAGGCTCGATCATCGACGTCAGGCAGGCCATGGGAAAGCCCGGAAAGATGAGAAAACCGATTTGAGTTGTTTCATTACGCGTCATAAAAATATCCTAACAGGAAACAAATATGATAGACTAGTAGTGATCGAACGGATTTTACGGACACGCCACTTGCGTGCCCCGGTCAAAGCGATAATTCAGAACACTACAACAGATGGATATGACAATGGCCGCGACGATCCTGCAACAAGACCCCCACAGCCTGCGCGAGAGCCGTGAGAATATTCTGGAGATCGCGATCGGTCGTGAAGTCCGGGCGTTTCGGCGCAAACAGGAAATCACCGTGGCCGATCTTTCTGCGGCGACGGGGCTGTCCATCGGCATGCTCTCCAAGATCGAGAATGGCAATACGTCGCCGTCGCTCACAACATTGCAAACCCTCGCCAATGCGCTCTCCGTTCCGCTCACCGCCTTCTTTCGCGGGTTTGAGGAATCCCGCATGGCTGTGCACACCAAGGCAGGCGAAGGCGTGGAACAGGAGCGAGAAGGCACCCGTTCCAACCATCAATACAACCTGCTGGGGCATCTGGGGGCGAATGCGAGTGGCGTCATCGTCGAACCCTATCTGATCACGCTGTCGGATGAAGCAGACGTATTCCCGACATTTCAGCACGCCGGGATCGAGATGATTTACATGCTCGAGGGTGAGGTTGATTATCGCCACGGTAACAACGTGTACCCGATGAAACCTGGTGACACGCTGTTTTTTGATGCGGATGCGCCGCATGGGCCGGATGTTCTTGTGAAACTGCCCGCGCGCTATCTCTCGGTGATCAGCTACCCGCAGAAAAGCTGAGCTACTTCTGGAGCGCGGGCTCTGTGTCCAGGTCCGGCCAGATGCCCGGCGACGTCAGCAAGCCATCATCAAATGCAGCCAGATAGTCCAGCATCATCGGACGATTGTCGATGAACCCCTTATAGGTCGCCAGTTCATCGGGCAAATCCCGGATCACGCGGTGCAGGCGACGACCCCATTTCGGGACGCTCATCAGATCCTGAAAACTGCACAGATAACAGCGAATCGGGAAGACCAGCGCATTGGACCGCGGCAGGCGGAAAAACGTCTGCAACTCCACCCGCAAATGCTGCTTGGCACCGAGGTTTTCAGGCGTCAGCGTGGTCTTTTGAATGCCCCATTTGTGATAATTCTCGGGCGATGTATCCAGCAGCGGATTGACCGTCATGGTCCAGTTCAACCGCCGCGCAGGCGCACCTTGCTGGATGTTCAGCAGGAATTTGAGCGCACGTACGAAGATACCCTTTTCATGCGCCAAAGGCACGGGCGCGTGCCATTCAAAGAAATTCATGCCGATGTCGAAATCAAGGCTCCAATCGGCTTGCGTTGTGATCATACCCGCGTCCATCCACAGGTTGTCATCACGTTGATCCAATACGGCATAATCACCCTGCGCCTGCCGTGTGATATATTCCATCGGACCGTAAGGCAGCGTCGTTTCATCCAGAAAGGTGAAACTGTGGTCAATACCCAGCGGCCTGTTGATCCAGCGCCATTTATCGCCGTCACGGTGCAGTTCAAAAAGGTCCGGGTAATCCTCGGATTTGGACACCATGATCAATTCGAGCAGGTCCCATCCCGCCAGCGTCATATGCGGCAGGGACTGGCACCGCAGCGGATCATCGGCCAGCACCATTGCCCGATCGCGCATTTCGGAGACGTAATGTTCATCCACATCGAAGCGTTTTTCATAGACCGAATCAACCGGACCGCCACGATGTTGTTCCATGTTGACCGAATACATATAGCTGTCTTCGTGGAACGGAAACGGGAAGCGTTTGATCGCGCGCTCCGAGTTGAAGAACGAATAATCGTCGCGAAAGGTTTCATCGTTGAATTGTAGGGTCATGGTGCCTCTCTATCGGTCCAGCACGAGGGTCTTGCCCTCAAATCTCGATACGCAGGGCATGATTTTTTCGCCACTGTCGTGTTCTGCATCATCCAGCCAGTGATCGCGGTGGATGAAATTCCCGGCGTAATCGATCACGGATGTTTCGCATTGACCGCAAGCCCCGCCGCGACAGAGGTATGGTGCGTCCACGCCCTCCCGCTCCATCGCTTCCAGCAGGCTTTCCTGTTCGCCGACCTGAATGACCTTATTGCTTACGGCCAGTTTGACCTCGAAAGGTTTACCCGGTTTCGGGGCCAGGAATTCTTCATAGTGGATCGCCTCGCGCGGCCAACCATCGGCCTGGGCAGTGTTGCGTACCCATTCGATCATGCCCTTGGGGCCGCAGACATAGACATGCGTGCCAAGCGGCTGCCCTTCAAGAAGGTCAGCCAAATTAATCCTTTGGTCCTGATCATCATAATAAATACGCGTTTCATTCGGATGATGCGCGCGTAATTCATCGCCGTAAGTGCCAAGCGCCGGCGTACGGCAGGCGTAATGCAATTCCCAATGCCCGTTGAACCGCTCGAGCTGCTTGATCTGCGCCATAAACGGCGTGATCCCGATGCCCCCGGCCACAAACAGATGTTTCTTGGCGCGCAGGTCGAGCGAGAACAGGTTGACCGGGTAGGAGATCACCATCTCATCGCCAAGCGCCACACGGGTATGCATGAACAGCGACCCGCCCCGCCCTTCATCGTCGCGGCGCACCGAGATGGTATAGGCGGTTTGGTCCATCGGGTCGGACATCAGCGAGTAGGGGTTGAGCCGGGTGATGTCGCCGTCTTGCATTTCGACAACCGTATGCGCCCCCCCGGAAAACGTGGGCAGCAAACCACCGTCCACGCGCTCGAATTTGAACCGCGTCACCAGGTCGTTCAACGGCACAATCTCGGTGACTTTGACGGCAATCTTTTCCGCACCGCTCATTCGTATATCCCCTTTGATGCTGGAACGTTGCCGGGGTCTTCGGCATCGATACAAACCGCCTGATAGGCGGCCAGACGGCGCGAATAATGATCCCGCACAAAGAGGTTCAACCCACAATGGCTGCATTGAAACGGGTCGATTTCCACATCTTCGGTGATGCCCTTGCAATGGACGCATTGCATCCGCCGGGCTGTGCTGCCGCGATGTTCGGTTTGAATTGCCGTATGCGGAATACCGGCATCTGTGGCGGCCAGCTGTGCCTGCCCCATGAGCCCTTCGGTCCCGGCCAGATAGACCTGCAAACCCATCTTAGCGTCCTTCAACATCCGGTGCAGGCGCGCTTCAGCGGCGGCAAAGGAGGGTCCCGCGTAGAAGGACGCCGGGTTCAAGGCGCGCAGTTTATCTCCAAAACCTTCGCCTTTGGGGAGATAGATGATATGCCCTTTTGCCATGATTTCCGGCGTGGCGACATCGAGTATGGCCTCTGCGCCGTGGGCATCCGCAACAAAAAGATGCGCAGACCCCGCGCGCGGTGCCAGCGTGCCATAGACCGGGCGGCTTCTGATACTTTCGGGAAAGGTGAACTTCGACATGTCGGTCCCTTTGAGTAGAGCAAGGGCGCAGATCGAAACCTGCGCCCAGGAGACTTAACCTTTGGCGGTGCGGATGGATTTGTCCTTGTCATAGAACGGCATCTCTTCGGCGGTTGCCGCAAGTTCAGTGCCATCCAATTGCGTGACCGTCAGTTTGGTCCCCGCCTTGGCCACTTCGGGGGACAAACGCGCAATCGCCACGCTGTAATTGTTCAACTCGGAAGAAAGACCGTATGTGATGACCCCGACGTCCTTGCCATCATGGAAGACACGCGCACCCATATCCATCTGCGCCATGCTGTCCGACAACTGCACGCCGTAGATCTTGACGCGCTCCTTGCCCTTCATGGCATAGTGATTTTCAGCCCCGATAAACCCTTCTTTGCCGGGCGATACGGTGAATTCCAGACCTAATTCCCACAGCGTGTCGCCACAGGGTTCGTTTTCAAACGGGAAGGTTTCGGAGTTATCACCGGGATAAAACAGCAGGTAGCTTTCAATGCGCAACATATCCAGCGTGCTGAATTGAACAGGACGCACGCCCATGTCCTTGCCCGCTTCCAGAATACTATCCCAAAGATGCACCGCATCCTTGGCCCGACAGAAAATCTCATATCCGCGCTCGCCGGTATAACCGGTGCGGGAGATCATGACGTCGCGACCATAAAGTCGCGTTTGCATCAGACCGAAATAGGCCAGGTCACGCACGGCCGGGATTTCCTTGGCCAACAGATCGACCGCCACCGGGCCCTGCAAGGACAGATCATGCAAATCATCATCAAAGATGACTGAGCAGTTCTTGCCCGCCGCAACACTGGTCAATTGCTCCATGCCCGTGCCGGTGCCATGCACCACAAGCCATGAATTCACCGCGATGTGATAGATGATGCAATCGTCGATGAATTTGCCATCCGCGTTCAGGATCGACGCATAGGTCGACCGCCCAGGCGCGATCTTTTCCACATTACGCGTGGTGACCCGGTCGATGACATAGGCGGCATCCGCGCCAACCACATGCACCTTCTTGAGGCCGGAAACATCCATCAGCCCCGCTTTTGTCCGCACTGCCTCATAATCGGCTTTGGCACGTTCCGGGGTGTGATCGTAAAACCACGCGGTGCCCATCCCGTTCCAATCTTCTAGCTCCCCGCCAATATCGGCGTGGCGATGCGCAAGCGCGGAATGTCTCCATAGAATGGCCATATCTGTCTCCCCTGTTTCCGACTCTGTCGTGTTTGGAGGTATTGAGCCTCAGCCCGTCTCAAAAAGCAACACTCGTATGCAACTTTTTTTCCTAATAGGCAAAATTCAGGCATATCAGACTGCCATTATGCAGGCAGCATCCTTCGAACTCAAAACAAAATACGTTGACAGGTGCATCATAACCAAGCCAAGCTTTAGGAAAATTTTATTACTGAGAGGCAAATCTGTTTCTCATAAAACAGACGGAGGGTACGTTTTGGAAGGAAATCTAAATGCACTGACGACAGTGTTTACCGAGTTTTACTACTGGGTGACGGTCGTTTTCATGTTTTTGATCCACGTTGGGTTCTGCATGTATGAGGTAGGGGCGAGTCGCGCTCGAAATCACATGCATACCCTTATGAAGAACATAATGATCATCCCGCTGGTGACCGTGACGTTCTTCTTTTTTGGCTGGTGGATATACTGGGCGTTCCCCAATTTCTACATTTTCGGCGGCGCGATCGATTTCGAAGCAGCTGCTTCTTACACGCCTTGGTCGCCGAATATGGGTACCAACCTGGATGACCGCATCACTGGCGTTTTCTGGGCGGCGTTTCTGCTGTTTTCATGGACTGCTGCCTCCATCGTATCTGGATCGGTGATCGAACGCATCAGGTCTTCGGCACTTTGGGTTCATGCCGTCCTGATCGGATCGGTCTTCTGGATCATCGATGCAGCCTGGGGTTGGCATTGGGACGGCTGGATGGTCAAACTTCTCGGCTATCATGATGCCTATGCCTCCGGTGTTATTCACGCCATTGCAGGTGGTTACGCTTTGGGTGTCATCATGGTGCTTGGGCCACGCATTGGTAAATTTGCGCCCGATGGCACACCGCGCGACATTCCCCCGCAAAACCCATGGATGTTGACGATCGGAATCTTCCTGATCTACACGGGTTTCTGGGGGTTCTATGCCGCCTGTAACGTTCCGATTATTTCACCAGAGGTGATTGATGGGCAAATTGTTGGCGCAACATGGACAGCCACCAACATTTATCTGGCCCCAACGACACTTTCGGCCATTACGTTTAACTTCCTGATGTCCCTCTCCGGGGGTTTGATGGCCGCCTATGTCGTGTCAAAAGGTGATGCGTTCTGGACGTTCTCCGGCGGTCTGGCAGGCATCATAACGGCGTCGGCCGGCAATGACCTCTACCACCCCATTCAGGCCATGATTGTTGGTGCCATAGGCGTTGTGATTGTCTACAAGCTTCACTTCTGGGTGGAGCGCAAGTTCAAGCTGGATGACGCTGTGGGTGCCGTCGCGGTGCATGGTTACTCTGGCGTCGTTGGTTTGATAATTGCGGGTTTCGTTCTGTGGGGAGCGCCAAGCTCACCCTATGAAGGCTATGCAACAATCAGCCCATGGGGTCAGGCCATCGGGGCGTTCATCATGTTCTTTGTTCTGGGTTTTGCACCCGCATGGATCGTGTCCAAACTGCAGGCCGCAGCTGGTGTATTGCGCATCCCCGAAGAGGTCGAATTGCAGGGTCTCGATTATGCGGAACATCATGCCTATGAGGACGCCAAAGCCGAGATCATCGCTGCTGACAAAGCAGCCTTGGCCCAGAAATTATAAACAAGGAGTACGTCGTTATGTCGATAGGTTATGACAGCTGGGCGGTTGATCTCGCCGAAGTCGGTCCCGTGTATCCCATGCAGGGCTGGGAAATTCCGATGGTAATCGTTGGTGTAATATTCTGGTTGGGCTGGCACCGAATTCAATTTGTCCGCGAAGGCGAACATCTGGAGAAAGCCAAGAAAATTGGCGATGCCGAAAAAGTGGCAAAGATGCTGGAACGGTACTGAGAGCTCCGGCTCGATGACACCGGAAGGGGCGGGAAAACCTGCCCCTTCTTGCACCAAGACTTTACTGTTATGAAAATATTTTTCCTGCGAGTTGAGTCATTTATTTTTTACTGATATCTATAAGCTCAGTGAGTCGTCCTGTCGGCGACTGTCAGTTTCAGGGATGAAAAAATGTGCGGAATTGTAGGACTGTTCTTGAAAGACCCATCGCTTGAGCCAAAGCTGGGCGAAATGTTGACCTCCATGTTGATCACCATGACGGATCGTGGTCCCGATAGCGCGGGCATTGCGATTTACAGCGGTGAAACAAAGGGGCGCACGAAGATGACGATCCAATCGGATGACCCCGAAGGATCGTTTGGTGGCCTCGACGCGGCCTTGGAAAAGGTGGTCGGCGGCACGGTCAAGATGCGAGTGAAAAGCACCCACGCCATTCTGGAAATCCCCGCTGGAACAACGGCAAAGACCCGTGCCGCGCTCGCAGAAATGGCCTCTGGCATTCGGGTCATGAGTCGGGGCGACAGCCTGGAGATTTACAAGGAGGTTGGCCTGCCAAAAGACGTGGCGGCGCAATTTGACCTGTCGAAAATGTCCGGATCACACGGGATCGGGCACACGCGCATGGCCACCGAATCGGCCGTCACAACCATGGGCGCGCATCCTTTCAATACCGGGGACGATCAATGCCTCGTGCATAACGGATCGCTCTCCAATCACAATTCCCTGCGCCGCAAACTACGCCGCGAGGGCATCCATATCGAAACCGAAAACGACACAGAGGTCGGCGCCGCCTACCTGACCTGGCAGATGCAGAACGGCATGAGCCTTGGTCAGGCGCTGGAAAGCAGCCTTGACGATCTGGACGGGTTTTTCACCTTTGTGGTCGGCACCAAAGACGGCTTCGGCGTCGTACGTGACCCGATTGCCTGCAAACCTGCCGTGATGGCCGAAACCGATCAATACGTCGCGTTTGGTTCGGAATACCGCGCGCTTGTGGACCTGCCGGGTATTGAAAACGCCCGCGTCTGGGAACCAGAACCGGCAACGGTCTATTTCTGGAGCCACAACGACACCCCAACAACCCACGAAAAGGCCGCCTGAGATGCAGATAATCGACCTTGAATCCATTGGCCTGCGCGAGATGAACAAGACGCTTCATGCGCAAGCCGAAACCACCAATCAAACCGCTTGGGAAATCGTGAACCCCAAAGGCGCACACGCCATTGCCTGCGGGCTGGACGCGCCCATTGAGGTTACCGTCAAGGGCTCCACCGGGTATTATTGCGCGGGCATGAACCAACAGGCGACCGTGAATATTCATGGCTCCGCCGGTCCCGGCACAGCAGAAAACATGATGTCGGGCAAAGTCGTGATCGAAGGCGATGCCTCGCAATATGCGGGTGCAACCGGGCACGGTGGGCTGCTTGTGATCAAGGGCAACGCCTCCTCGCGCTGTGGCATTTCGATGAAGGGCATTAACATCGTGGTGCAGGGCAACATCGGGCATATGTCCGCCTTCATGGCGCAATCGGGCAACCTTGTGGTCTGCGGTGACGCGGGCGATGCTCTGGGCGACAGCTGCTATGAAGCGCGGCTTTTCGTGCGCGGAGAGGTCAAATCTCTCGGCGCAGATTGCGAGAAGAAAGAGATGCGGCCCGAGCATATTGAGATCCTCAAGGACCTCTTGGAACAGGCCGGCATTGATGCGGCCCCCGAGGAGTTCACACGCTACGGCTCCGCCCGTAATCTCTATAATTTCGACGTTGATAACGCTGCGGCGTATTAAGGATATTCGGTATGAACAAGCAAGATCCCAAACGGATCCCAAACACGACACCGCGCCAATCCGCCACCTTTAGCCAGGATGTGAATTCCGACATCCGTCGCGCGGCCGCCACGGGCATCTATGACATCCGCGGGGGCGGTGCGAAACGCAAGGTTCCGTCTTTTGACGACCTGTTGTTCATGGGCGCGTCAATCTCGCGTTACCCGCTCGAAGGGTATCGCGAAAAATGCGAAACCTCCGTGACCATCGGTGGTTTGCATGCGGAAAACCCGATTGAACTGGACATCCCCATCACGATTGCGGGCATGTCTTTTGGCGCGCTCTCCGGTCCGGCAAAAGAGGCATTGGGGCGCGGTGCCTCAGCGGCGGGTACCTCAACCACCACCGGTGACGGCGGCATGACCCCCGAAGAACGTGGCCATTCCAACAAGCTGGTTTATCAATATCTGCCCTCGCGTTACGGCATGAACCCGAACGATCTGCGCAAAGCGGATGCGATTGAAATCGTTGTTGGTCAAGGCGCGAAACCCGGCGGCGGGGGTATGCTTTTGGGTCAGAAAATCAGCGACCGCGTGGCCGAAATGCGCAACCTGCCCAAGGGCATCGACCAACGCTCCGCTTGCCGTCACCCGGATTGGACCGGACCGGATGATCTTGAAATCAAGATCCTGGAGCTGCGCGAAATTACCGGCTGGAAAGTCCCGATCTATGTCAAGGTGGCGGGCGCGCGCCCCTATTATGACACCACGCTTGCCATTAAGGCGGGTGCTGATGCAGTGGTTCTGGACGGGATGCAGGGCGGCACGGCGGCCACGCAGGATGTGTTCATCGAACACGTCGGCCAGCCAACGCTCGCCATTATACGCCCCGCTGTTCAGGCCTTGCAGGATCTTGGCATGCACCGCAAGGTTCAGTTGATCCTGTCGGGTGGTATCCGCTCGGGCGCGGATGTGGCCAAGGCCATGGCGCTTGGTGCGGATGCGGTCGCGATTGGCACCGCGGCGCTCATCGCGCTGGGGGATAATGATCCAAAGTGGGAAGCAGAATACAACGCTTTGGGCACCACTGCCGGAGCCTACGATGACTGGCACGAGGGGCGCGATCCCGCCGGGATCACCACGCAGGACCCGGAGTTGATGAAGCGGTTTGACCCCATCGAGGGCGGACGTCGGCTCAGGAATTACCTCAAGGTGATGACGCTGGAGGCGCAGACCATCGCGCGGGCCTGTGGCAAGAACCACCTGCATAACCTGGAGCCAGAGGACCTTGTGGCCTTGACCATGGAGGCCGCCGCAATGGCCAAGGTTCCGTTGGCGGGCACCGATTGGTATCCTGGCAAACCAGGTACGGGTTTCTAATGCAACGGGCGCGGCCGGACGGTTCGCGCCCTTTTTACGACACATAAAAAGACGACAGGGGACGATAAATGGTCAAAGATCTCGCAAAATTCGCCGAAGAGAACGGCATCAAATATTTCATGATTTCATTCACCGATCTGTTCGGGGGGCAACGTGCCAAATTGGTGCCTGCGCGTGCCATCGCGGACATGCAAGAGGACGGCGCGGGCTTTGCCGGGTTTGCGACATGGCTCGACTTGACGCCAGCGCATCCCGATATGTTGGCCGTGCCGGACCCCGATGCTGTGATCATCCTGCCCTGGAACCGCGAGATTGCCTGGGTACCCGCCAATTGCGTGATGGAAGGCAAGGACGTCGCCCAAGCCCCACGCAATGTGTTGCGCCGCCTGATCGGTGAAGCCGCCGAGAAGGGGATGCACGTCAAGACCGGCGTGGAGGCGGAATTCTTCCTGCTCACCCCCGCGGGCGATCAGATTTCGGATGAATTTGATACGGCGGCCAAACCTTGTTACGACCAGCAGGCCTTTATGCGCCGGCTCGACGTGATCCGCGAGATCAGCGATCACATGCTGGAAATGGGTTGGAATCCCTATCAGAATGACCATGAAGACGCCAACGGCCAGTGGGAGATGAACTGGGATTTCGACGATGCGCTGAAAACCGCAGATAAGCACAGTTTCTTTAAGTTTATGACGAAATGTGTCGCCGAAAAACACGGGTTCCGCGCAACTTTCATGCCCAAACCCATCGAGGGGCTGACTGGCAACGGCTGTCACGTTCACATCTCGGTTTGGGATGCGCCCGGTGCGCAATCAAAGACCAACGTCTTTGCCGGTGAGGGTGAAGGGCAGACAGGTGAATTGGGCCTCTCGGAGCGTGGCAAGCACTTCCTCGGCGGGATCATGAAACATGCCAGCGCGCTGGCGGCAATCACGAACCCAACCGTTAACAGCTACAAGCGTATCAACGCACCGCGCACCACCTCCGGGGCCACTTGGGCGCCCAATACGGTCACCTGGACCGGCAATAACCGCACGCATATGGTGCGCGTGCCTGGTCCGGGACGGTTTGAATTGCGCCTGCCTGACGGTGCCGCGAACCCCTATCTGTTGCAGGCTGTGATCATTGCGGCGGGCCTGTCGGGCATAGGCTCCAAGGCCGACCCCGGTAAACGCCATGATATCGATATGTATGCCGAAGGCCACAAGGTTCGGGGCGCGCCAAAACTGCCTTTGAACATGCTGGACGCTTTGCGCGACTATGACAAGGACAAGGCCTTGAAAGAGGCAATGGGGGCAGAGTTTTCTGCCGCTTATCTGAAGATGAAGCATCAGGAATGGAACGACTTTTGTAACTATTTTTCATCCTGGGAAAAAGCGAACACATTGGACATCTGATGGCTGTGCGCGGCGGATGGCACGTGCCTCGCGCAGCCATCCGCCGCGCTAGGCGCGCGCCCCCAGAGCAGACCAATGGATTTCTCGTTCCCAAGCAAGGTGTCGCGTAAAAACCCCATGCTCATTGCTGCATGTGCAAAATTCGGCAACGCGGTGCTTGGCGCAAATACCGCCGTCGTCCATGTTGCGCGCGTCAGGATCAATAATTGATCGGCCGGGGACATCTGCGCCGCGGCTGATGCGTGGTGTCATTAGGCATCCCCAAACTTCCATAACCGCTCCGGAACGCAACCGTCCAATAGCTGATCTTTCGCTTGCCGTTTTCCATACTGTTTCCCGGATCATGCGTCACCCAACTCTAAGGCAAAACAGGCCTATGAAACAACGAAATATGCGATTCAGTGTTTACCAATAAGAATAATTGTTGACTTGCAGTAAGAAAATCGGATGAACTCGTTACAACCATGAAATTAGAAAAGGACATGTCACATCATGACCAAACGCATCGCCGTCATTGGCGCAGGCCCTTCAGGTCTCGCGCAACTTCGTGCCTTTCAATCCGCCGCAGCCCAAGGCGCGGAAATCCCCGAGATCGTATGTTTCGAGAAACAGGCCAATTGGGGCGGTTTGTGGAATTATACGTGGCGCACGGGCTTGGATGAATACGGCGAGCCGGTGCACGGATCGATGTATCGCTATCTGTGGTCGAACGGTCCCAAGGAGGGCCTGGAGTTTGCCGATTACAGTTTTGAAGAGCATTTCGGCAAGCAGATCGCCTCTTATCCGCCCCGCGCGGTGCTGTTCGATTACATCGAAGGGCGGGTGAAAAAGGCCGGTGTGCGCGACTGGATCCGGTTTGAAACGGCGGTGCGCTGGGTCGCGAAAGAAGGTGATAAGTTCAACGTCACGGTCTGTAACCTGCCCAAGGATCACACCTATACCGAGAGCTTTGATCATGTGATCGTCTGTTCAGGCCATTTCAGCACGCCAAATGTACCCCAATTTGACGGGTTCGAGAGTTTCAAGGGTCGGGTTTTGCATGCGCATGACTTCCGTGATGCGATGGAATTCAAAGACAAGGATATTCTCATCGTCGGCACCAGCTATTCCGCTGAGGACATCGGGTCACAATGCTGGAAATATGGTGCCAAATCGATCACCGTCAGCCACCGCACCGCCGCGATGGGTTTTGACTGGCCCGATAATTGGGCCGAGGTCCCCCTGCTCACCCATGTCGATGGCACCACGGCGCATTTCAAAGACGGCACGTCGCGCGATGTGGACGCGGTGATCCTCTGCACCGGGTACAAGCATCACTTCCCCTTCCTGCCCGACGGGTTGCGGCTGAAAACGGCAAACCGGCTCGCCACGGCGGATCTTTACAAGGGTGTTGCCTATGTCGAGGAACCTGCGCTTTTCTACATCGGGATGCAGGATCAGTGGTTCACCTTCAACATGTTCGACGCGCAGGCCTGGTGGGTGCGCGACGCGATCATGGGGCGCATCGAGATGCCCGACCCCGCCACGATGAAAGCCGATGTGGCCGACCGGGTCGCGCGCGAGGATGCGGGCGCGGATGATTACGACGCAATCTGGTATCAGGGCGATTACATCAAGGAGCTGGTGGCAGAAACGGATTACCCCTCCTTTGACGTCGAAGGGGCCTGCCAGGCGTTCAAGCAATGGAAGGGCCACAAAAAGGCCGGCATCATGACCTTCCGCGACAACGGCTATAGATCGGTCATCACGGGTACGATGGCACCCAAACACCACACGCCCTGGAAGGACGCGCTTGATGATAGCCTCGAGGTCTATCTACAGAATTAAGGGCGGCGCGTCCCCGTTTCTTCCCAATCGGGGACGTCGTTGACCAGGATCTGCGCAACGCGCTGAAACACCGCGCGCAGCTTGTCGATATGGGGGCCATTGTGGCCTTCGTCGTCAAGCGCGCGGTTCATACAAAACAGCCAGTTATCCGCGTCGTCCTGCCGGATCGGCACATGTTCATGCATCAGCTTCACGTCCATATGGCCGTATTTCTCTCTATAATACGGGCGGCCCCCCATGAAACCGGACAGAAAGTTGAATTGTTCCACCCGCGCGTGATCCACACCATGTCCGCGCCCATGCAAACGCCGCAGGTTGGATCCCTCGGGCAGGTTTTCGACCAGATCATAGAACTGTTCCACCAAGGTGCGTAGCCGTGCCTCGCCGCCCAGATCATCCAATGCCGCCATCCGTTCTACTCCCCGATCAGCTGTTCGCCTTCCACCACGGCAAAGGGCGTTGGCGGTGTGGTTTTGCTGACCCAAAACCACTCGCCCGCGTATTCCATCACGAACCACCCCTCCCATTCTGCATCATTTGGCCAACGGCTCTGAAACTCATCGCGATCCACGTCAACGCGCCATGACCCGCGCACCGAACGCGTGTTTTCCTGTGCAAAAATCGTCGTCCCTTCCGGGTCGAAATACTGGCGATAAGGTACGTTGTCCCAGCTGCCCACGGCCGTATTCCCGGACAACAACAAAGAGATTTCATTCGCACTCAGCTTGACGGACTGCGCCGCCGACGCACTCGCCATCAAGCAAAGGGCAAGCGCAAACCGGATCATGACCGGGGGCGCTCTTTCTTTGGGTCAAACGCCGCAAGCGTCGGGGCGATGACGGCGGGCAGGCGTTTTTGATGCCCATCCAGCTTGCCGATCTCAAGCGCGGTTCCGACCTCGCAGTGGGCCACATCCACCCGCGCCAGCGCAATATTCTTGCCCAACATCGCAGAACGCATCGAGGAGGTGATTTCACCGATTTGTGCACGCCCAACATGGACGCAATCGCCATGCGCCACATCCACATTACTGTCGATTTCCAGGCCAACTAGTTTGCGCGCGGGCGTTTCCTTGCGCCGGATCAAAGCATCCCGGCCCATGAAGTCATCCGTTTTTGATTTCAGCGGCACCGTGAATCCGATGCCCGCCTCAAACGGGTCGGTCTGATCGCTGAAATCATAGCCGGCAAAGACCAAGCCTGCCTCAATCCGAACCATATCAAGCGCCTCCAATCCCATCGGTTTCAGACCATACCCCTGTCCCACCTCCCAGATCGCCTCGAAAATCTCAGCGCAGTTCTTGGGGTGGCACATCACCTCATATCCCAATTCGCCCGTGTATCCCGTACGGCTTAAAACAAAGGCCGTCCCGGCTTCATTGCGCAAACGTGCAGGCGTAAAGCGGAACCAATCGAGTTGGTCAAATTCGGGATTATGCGGCGCGGTCCAGACCAGCTCGCGTAACAAATCCCGGCTGTTTGGCCCTTGTACCGCGACATTGTGCAATTGATCCGTAGACGAGCGGATCAGCACTTTCAGTCCCAGTTTTTCCGCCAGTTCACGCAACCATTCACCGCCGTATTCCGTGCCGCCAATCCAGCGGAAGTTATCCCGCGCCAGACGGAACACGGTCCCGTCGTCGATCATCCCGCCATGTTCATAACACATCGCGGTATAGACCACGCCGCCAACCGCCAGCGTTTTCATGTTGCGGGTAAAGGCATATTGGCACAGCGCCTCGGCGTCCGGTCCGGTGATCTCGAATTTGCGCAGCGGCGACAGATCCATGATCACCGCCTTTTGCCGACACGCCCAATATTCCTCGATCGGACCGGCGGCAGCAAAGCAATTGGCCAGCCAATAGCCGTTGTATTCGACAAAATTCCGCGTGTGCTTGGCAAAGCTGTCGTGGAAACCAGTTTTCTTGGTCATTTTCGGCTCCGAATCTGGCGTGGCGCGGGTCGCAATGGACCGTTGAAAAGTTTCTTTACCGCTATAGGTGCGAATGTGAATGTCGGTGGGATTCCAGCCATTGGCCGCCGTGGTATCATCGGGACAGGCCGAACTGACACAGACGATATCCGTCAGCGCGCGCAAGAGCACGTAATCACCGGGACGCGACCAGGGTTCATCGGTATACATCACCCCATGATCGTCGATGGCCGTATTGAAAAAGAAGTTGATTGCCATCCAGCCCGGACGCCCCCCCACCCCGAAATTCGACAGCGCGGTGTTGAAGTTATCCGAACAATTGACATGCCCCGGATAGCCGATGTCATCATAATATTTCGCCGAACAGGCGAGCGCGAAAGCATCATGGCGCCCACAGGTGTCCTGCACGACCTCGACCAATGGCAACATTTCCTGATCGTAATATTTCGCATGCACGCCGGGCATCGGATAGGCATGGCCCATCAGGGTCCGCGTCGTTGTCACATCCAGCGCATGCTCTATGCCGCGGTCCAGCTTGCGGGCAGAAAAGCACTCGAAATCTGTGCATTGGCGCCCGTCCACATCGATGATCTGGATGTAGTCGCCTGCCTTGACGAAATAGGCTTCCGCCGTCTGGGAATGGATGCGCACATCGGCCAGAGGGTCCGCCAGAGGGTCGGGCAATTCAAAGCGGACATGGCTTTTCAATGTGGCCCGTTTGATGACCACGGTAAGCGGTGTCGCGGTGTTTTGGGTTTCCGCATCCATCGCCGCACCGGGGGCCGCAATGATAAGCGCGCCCTCTCGGGCCACGCCAAAATCAGCCTGCGTGCCCGCTGGGGTCGTCTTTTCAAAAAGGTGAACCGCCTGCGCCTGAGCGAGATCGATCTTGCGCGCGTCAAGACCCATCCGAAGCGCGCGCAGGGAATGATCGTCGCTGGCCAATAAGGATTGCAGCCCCGCCGCATGACCCTGCGCCGTCGCGCCGATCATTTCGGCATCAACACGCCCGCGCGCGTCGCATGCCAGAATCTCACAGGGCTGCCCCCCTTCATCGTTGGAAATCGTCATCCTGTCCCCGGCCAAGACAGGAATCAAAACCGCCCCCCGCCCCGGTATGACATACCGCTCCGTGCCGGGTTCCAGCGAGAAGACCCGCGGTTGGATGATCTTGCTGGGTTTTGGTGGACCTGGCCTGACTGTGGGGTAATGATCGAGCATTGCGCGTCTCCAATGCCGGTTGCAGTTGCATGAGCGGAATAATTATTTAATGATAAGAATACATACACAGACCCTCACCGCAAACAAAATCGGACACAAATGACAAATCAAGCTATCTGTTGTAACATGGGAGCTTCAAGTGGGCCTGTGCGAGCCATCTTTGTCCATGAGGGGGCAGATAGGGCAGCGAATCGCGCTGGTGAAGCCGTCACATGAACACTTTGATGCTGGGATTGGTTGCGGCACTGTGCTGGGGGTTTCACGATATATGCGTGCGCTTTCTCAGCCAGAAAACACCCCTCAGCGCCTGTATCTTCACGGTGCTTGCGACCGGTTTGCTGTTTCATGTTACGCTGATGGCCTTGGGAGCAGGTTTCAGCCCAATCCCCCTGCAGGCGGTATGGCTGTCCATCGGCGCAGGCGTGTTTTTCGCTATCGCTACCTTTGGACTCTACTATGCGTTTCAACGCGGTCCGGTCAGGCTGGTGGCCCCCCTGATCGCCAGCTATCCGATCTTGTCGGTCGCTCTGGCATCCGTGCAGGGCGCAAATACAACACCGTTGCAGTGGATCGCCGTCATCGCAATCGTCACCGGGGTTGCCATCGTTGCGGCCCTCTCAGACAGCAGCTCCGATGAGGCCCCCCCCAAAGGTCTTACCATCCTCTATGCTTTGATCGCAGCTGTCGGTTTCGCCGGCACCTTCGCATTGGGTCAACATGCAGCCGACATTAGCAATGAAATGCCATCCACCCTCATTGCGCGCATTGTCACGGTCGCGCTTGTCTGCGTGATCTTCGTGAGCTTCAAAATGCCGTTCTGGCCAGGCAGGCGCGCTTTTCCGATATTGGTCCTGATGGGCGTTGCCGATGGAATCGCCCTGCTCTGTGTCCTGACCGCCGGCACGCTGCCCGATCCACAATACGCAGCCGTCACCTCCTCGATGTTCGGATTGCTGACAATCCTATTGGCCTGGGTCTGGCTCAAGGAGGCAATGTCCCTGCCGCAATGGGGCGGGTGCCTCGTTGCCTTCTGCGGGGTCGGATATCTCGCGCTGTAAATCCATTGAGGCTGCATCTTACAGGCTCAATTCAATGTGGCACCTGTTGCATGCGGGCACAGTGTCAAAACGCGATCAGCCAGCCGATCCGCCTCGCGCATGTCATGCGTCACAAAAAGGCTCGCCGGACGGTGCCGGGCAATCAACGCCTCTGTCAGGCGCAACATCGCATCACCAGTATCGGAATCCAGAGACGCATAGGGTTCATCCATGATCAGCAGCTCGGGCTGCCCCGCAAAGGCGCGCGCCAGAGACAGCCGACGCTGCTGGCCCAGTGACAATTGACCCGGAAAAAGCAACTCTTTTCCAGCAAGCCCCACCTCGGCCATTCTTTCGCGCGCATCCGTTGCGCTCAGACGGGGATGCACCAACAGCAGGTTTTGCAATGCCGAGCGCCAGGGCAAAAGCGTCGGTTCCTGAAACACGAATGCCATCGCATCAGGCCGGATCACCGTTCCTTCAAAATCGTGATCCACGCCTGAAAGGATGCGTAACAAAGTGGATTTACCGATACCCGATGGCCCCACAAGCGCCAGTGTTTCACCTTTCGCAATGGTGAATGAAATATCGCCGAGCACGAGGACATCGCCAAAACGCTTGGATTTGACATCCACCCGGATCACGGCGCACGCCACCGGTTCGCGCGCCGTTCCATCGGTTGCAGGATCAGCCATTCAAAAAGCAGCATCACGCAGATAAACGAAAACGCATAGACCAGCACCATGGCCACATCGAAAAGTTGGAAATAGAGGTGGATCTGAAACCCGACGCCCGAAGAGCGTCCCAGAAATTCGACCACCAGCACGATTTTCCAGATCACCGCCACACCGGAGCGGGCGGCGGCGGCGATGAATGGTGCCAGCTGGGGGAAAATCACGTGACGCATCCGGGTGAGCCAGGACATGCGGTAAACCTTGCTCATGGCATCCAGTTCCGGGTCCAGCGCGCGCGCGCCTTCGCGGATGAGCACGGCGACATTGGGAACCTTGTTGAGGGTCACGGCAGTGATCGCGGCAGCCTCGGTCAATCCGATCCAGAGGTAACAGAGCACGATCAACACCAGCGCTGGCAGGTTCAGGAACACCACCAGCCAGGGGTCGAGCCAGCGGTTCAGCGCCGCAGAGCGTCCCATGGCCAGTCCGAGCGCAACCCCGAGCGACATCGCCAGCGTGAAGGCCCAGATCACCCGCACCAAAGTCGCCCCGAGATGGGTGAACAATTCTCCCGACGCCAGTTCCTGTCGCCACGGCGGGATCAATTGCCATGGGGTGGGCAGTATCTGCGCGTCATCGCTCAGCAGTGCTGCGACCACCCAAAGCAACAAAAGCCCGCCCATTGACAGAACCGGCGTGAGCCGCGCGCTATGCATACCCCCGCCCTATTTCACATCCGCAAACAGACCATCCGGCAGGGATGTCGCCGACCCCACCAACTCCGGCCCGCCCAGATCATCCATCAGCAGTAACATTTTCTCCGCCGCCGCCTTATTTACAGGCCCACGCGCAGGGATACCCGCAATCCAGTCTGATTTAAGCTGTTGGAAATAAGCCTCTGTTCCCGCGTTCATGCGCGGACGGATGGCCTCCCATGCCGCATCTGACGTGAGCAGTAAGGCCTTGGCCGCCCGGCTGGCCTCAAAGAAAGATTGCGCCAGATCAGGGTGGTCGTTCAGAAATGCCTCCTTGAAGTAATACCCCAGCAAAGGCGTGTCCGTATCCAGACCCAGCGCCGCTCCCGCCTGTTCTACCGAGATCAGTTCCCGCATACCCTCGGCCTTGTTGCGCGCGAGAAAATGCCAGAAATTGATCGCGCCGACATAAGCCCCGCCATTGGCCGATTTGAAAATCAACGGCGGCGCGCCGTAAACCTGATCGGTGTCAGCCTTGAGGTCAAACCCATATTGTTGTTGCGCGTAGGCGCGCAGGATCAGCCATGATTTATCCAGCGGCCCCCCTGCAATCCCGATTTTACCGCCCTTGAGGTCTGCAAGAGTGGCTGCGGTGCTGTCATTTGGCACGACCACACCGCCGACGGCTTTGGAATATGGGATGAATACATAGCCCTTTCCGGCAGCGCGCTGACGCGCCACCCAAATCCAATCGGCCACCGCCATATCGGCCTCGCCACCTTCCACGGCAATGCGCGTCGCACCGTTATCGGCATAGGGCTGCACATCGAGGATAAAGCCGTTCTGGCGATCAAACCCATTATCAATGATCGTGGCCAACTCCCAATTGACCGTCCCGATCTTGAGGACGGCCGCCCGGATCACGGGCAAATCTTCGGCCCAGGCCATCCCGGTCCCGCCCAAAACCATCGCACAAATCAATTTGACAAGATGTTTCATCAGGGCCTCCCGGCGTATTCTCCTCATTCAGCGCGGCGGCTCACCTCATTGAACGCCTTGTCTAATTTGATGTCGAACTGGTTGCCACCTTTGCAGATCACATCATCCAGATCATAGCCGTCCTCTTCGACCTCAATGTCATCAGGGTCCATCTGGCACTCGATGGAGGCTAACATCGCCTCGATCTTTTCCACGGTTTCGGCGTCCAAGTGACCCGCCGCAAACGCCGGCGCCCCGATCAAAGTGGCCACCGCCAAGGTCAATAAATGTTTCATGCGTATCTGCCCCCTATTTACTGAATCGAAAGCGTGATGGATTGCGACTCGCCGGTCGATCCGGGAATGCGCAGCGTATGACTGCCCGGCTTGATCGCAACAAAGGATAATTCCGCCACGCCTGCCTTGTCGAACTCGATGCTGTCGATCGCCATGGGCCGGATTTCGATGCTGTTGATGACGATCTCGTTCATCCAGATCGCGCGAAAGAAACTAGACCCCTCCACCGCCAGTTCTGCCGATCCATCCGCCGTGATTTCCATTTTGTAATAGGCACCCGATTGCAATTGCACGTCTTGTCCCAACGGTTGCCCCGAAGCCAGCAAGACCTTGATCGTCTCGCCCCGATTGCATTTCGCCAACAACCCGGCGAACCCCAGATCGTCACAAAGCAGGGCCGCCATGACCGGCCCCCCCATCACCGCAAGCACCGCGGCACCTATCAAATTTCGCATATCGTTCCTCCCTCTTTTGCCTTAGTCGATCACCACAACCCCCCAGGGTTGCTGGCCGACCTGAATGGATTTGATCGCCTTTTCGCGGGCCACATCAATGACCGTAATGTCATTGGAATTCCCATTGGTGGTCAGCAGGAATTTCTCATCCGGTGTGAAATCAAGCTGCCAGACGCGCTGCCCCACGAGGATGTAATCCAGAACCTCAAGGCTTTGCGCATCCACCACCGCGACCCGGTTCGACGGCCCCAGCGCCACAAAGAGCCGCGTGCCATCCGCCGTTACCCGCGCGCCCACGGGTTGCAGCCATTCGGGTTGAATTCCCGCCACCTCAAAGGAGATTTTACCAACGACAGTGGGCGCGCCATCTTCCGCGATGTCCATCACCGTGACGGTCCCACCGATCTCGGAGGTCACAAAAAGGCGCTTCCCATCCGCCGTGTAATGCGCATAACGCGGGCGTTGATCGACGAGGATATTATGTTTGATCTTATAGTCTTCGGTCGAAATGAAATGCGCCATATTGGTCGTCTCGGAGGTATTGACCACCCATTTGGCATCCGGGCTCATGCCCATGCCCTCGGGTTCCACGCCCACCGGCACCTCGGCCAGAATGGTGCGGGTTTGCGTATCGGTCACCGTCACCAGATTGTCATCCTCATTGGCGATATAAAGCCGCTTGCCTGACGGCTCCAGAATGAACAATTCCGGGTCGGGGCCAGACGGCAGGCTGGGCAATTCTTCATAGGTTTCCGCATCAAAGACCCGCACCAGATTATCATCCGAGGCACAGACGTAAATCACGCTACCATCCGGGCTGGCCGTGATTCCGCGCGGGCGGTTACCCGCAAAAAATTCCGTCTCCACCTCCCAGGTTTCGGTATTCACCACGGTGATCGTATTGCCGCGTTCGTTGGAGATGAACGCCTTGCCGGCATCAACCGGCCCCGCCAACAAAGCAGCAATGGGGAGTGCGAGGAAAGCCGATTTCATCTGTAATCTCCGTTCATTCAAATTGCGTGCAACTGGATTCGGGACGATCAAGCCCCATGGTATCCAGCAGAGAGTTTTGGTGCAGGAACCCCTCCTGCGGGCTGACGCTGACGGTGATCATCCCGTCATAAAGCAGGATCGGCTGGCGCAATTGGCCGTTCCAGTCGCGAAACGTCACCTTTTGACCTTTGAAAGCCGCCAGTTCAAACGCATCCGAAACCGCATAGTCGCGCACACCGTCGGGTTCGGCGGTATTGGCGCGCGTCACCGCCTCGCCAATCACGCGCAGGGCCAGCCAGACGTTGTAATCCTCGGGCTTGGCATATCGCCCGGTCAAACCTTCGAAACGGGTCTGGTATTGCGTCGCACCGTAAGCTTCATGCGCACCGTGAAAGGTGGTCGGCACCAGGCCGCCCGACCCCATGACCGGGCGCGGCGTCCACAAATGATAACTCAGGAAGCGCGCGAAATAATCGGTGCCATCGGCGGCAATCACAACGTCATGATCCTCGGCCCCCTGCGTAAAGGTCGGCAATTGGCGCTGCACCAACACATGCCCGGAATCGGTACGGCGCGACCCGCCGGTGTCCTCGAACGCGCGATCCTCGACAATGCGCGCCCCGAACTTGCGCGCGGCCTTGCGGTAAGCCTCGGCCAGCGCCACATCCGCCGGGTTGGAGCCTGAGATCAGGAACCAATCCGTCCATTTCTTCCAAACCGCAAATTGCGCCACCGCATCGGCCATCATCGCATTGGACGGTGCCGTGTGCAGCAGGTTACCCCGGCATGACCCATCGCGCAGCTCAACATCCGGCGCGCGCGCATTGAAGACCAAGGCCCCCGCCGCCGCCGCTTGATCGCTCAGACGTAACAATTCCGCAGCGCGGGCTTGCACGACGATCAAGCGGATCCCATCCTCCAGGATTTGCGCCATCGTGGCTTCTGCCGCTTCCGGCGTGCTTGCCGCGGTCACAGTCTCATAGGTATGGCCCAGAAAACCGCCCGTCGTCCCATTGTCCTCATCCGCCAGCGCCGCCCCGGCGAACCCCAGATCGGCGGGAGGCAAATCATAGCGGCTGATCGGCAGGAGCGTCGGGTAATCCACGCGCAGGACGGCCGCCTTGACATCAATCGCCAAAGCAACACCCGCCGATAGACAAAAAGCCATCGCCAACAGCGATACGCGCAATTGAAACACCTGATCCTCCCTCGCCCACCACCCTGGATGGTCCCACCCTTTACGCCCCGCCAAAGCCATACAGTAAACCGATACTTTTGGCCGGGTTGTCGCAAGGAGCCTAGCAGCACCAAGATAAATCACGATTCTTATTTTTTAAGAACAGGCCTATGCGACTGATCATCCTTGCTTTTCTGGCTGCCAGCGGCGCGCATGCCCAAGAACGTGTGGCGTTTTTTGGCATGACCCTGCTGGACACCTCTCTTCAGACCGGTGCGACCGGTGCAGACCCCGCCGAGACCGCGCGGCTTGCAAAACTGGAGGATATGGTACGCGACCGCTTTAGGACCGAAAACTATGTTCTGGTCGATATTGAACCTGCGCGACGCGAAATCGACAGGGTGGCCAATGTGGCAAAATGCTATGGCTGTGACACCCGCATCGCAACGCAACTTGGCGCGGATTATGCGCTGGTCGGCGAGGTGCAAAAAGTGTCAAATCTGATCATCGCGATGAACCTGCAACTGCGGGATGCAGATACCGGCCAGATGATCCGGGGCGGCGTTGTCGATATTCGCGGCAATACCGATGAAAGCTGGGAACGGGGCATGCGTTACCTTCTGAAAAACCGGATTTTTGTGGCAGAAAAACCATGAGCACAGCAGTCCCCGCACCGGTTGCGCACGCTGAGAACAAAAAACGTCGCCAGATGCATTTTTGTGATATGGTTACACAAATACCTGCGAACCACGACATGATAAGACCGCGCAGTGCAGGAGATCGAAGATGAAACACCTCTCTATAATCGCGTCATTGCTGATGGCGACCGCCCTGCCTCTGGGGGCCAGCACCGAAAGCTGGGACGCGGTCAAAGCACAGCTTTACGGCGAGCGCACTATGCTGAGCGGCGATGGGATTATCGCGATTGATGCGCCCTACCGCACGCCCGATGATACGCGCACGGATCTGGCCGCACAAATTCAGGCACCGCCCGGAGCAGAGATCGTCAAGGTCACGGTTGTGCTGGATGAAAACCCCATGCCCGTCTCGGCGGTCTTCGATCTGGATCGGCCCCAGCCCGGTTTCTATTTCGATCTGACCATGCGGGTGAACGGGCCAACACCCTTGCATGTGATCGCGGAAACCTCTGATGGTCGGTTGTTTGTATCTGAAACCTTCGTGAAGACCTCCGGGACGGGGGCTTGTTCCGCACCTCCGGGGACCAACCCGGAACTGGCACTGGCCAGTCTGGGCCGTATGGACATTGACGTGGTGGGCGCGGTGCCGGGCATTGATGCGGGCAAATTGACCAACCTCGCCTCAAGGCTCAGCCGGATGGACGTGGATATTTCACACCCCTCCCATTCGGGTATGCAGATGGATCAGATTTCTCTGCTGTTCGTCCCGATGCGCTATGTTGAAAGCGTCGAGATTGATCTGGATGGGGCCGGGTTCGTGGATGTCACGGGCTCAATTTCACTCTCGGAAAACCCGCGTCTGGGTCTCGCCGTGCCGCAAAGCACGCGATCGGTTGATGTCACTATGACCGATACCGACGGCACCGTCAGCCACGCGCGCAAGGACCTGCCGGGCTTTTGAGCCGCTATTGCGTTTGGGGTTGACCCTCCATCGGCGTGATCCGTTCCAGCGGATAATCCCATAGCGTCCAGCCATCGGTGCCTTCGGGCATCCAATAAACGTTTGAATATCCCCATTCGATGGCGCGTTTGGCGGCATTCCAGCTCATCCAGCAATCCTCCAGGCAAAAAATCACCACCGGATGCGCCGGATCACCCTGCGTGACCTTTTCCAAACCCGCGCGGAAATACTCCGCTGTCACATCCGCAATTGCACCATAGCCGACATTGGGCAGCCAGATCGCACCGGGGATCGAGTTGCGCGGTTTATCTCGCCAGATCGTACCCTCAGGCAGGTTCGCGGGTTTGGGCGGTTGGGGCAGCACGTCGATGAAGGCGGCATCGCCCGTGCGCCAGAGGTCATAGGCACCTTCGGGGCCGAGCAACGTGGCACCCACCAGGCTTTCGGGGACGGCATCGCGGTAATGATCCATTCGGTAATCGCCAGGTTCGGGAACCGTTTGCGCGCCTCCCGCCAGCGGCAGCGCCAAAAACGCAGCCACCAACAGGAACCGTATCAATTTGAAATCTCCATCACTTCCGTCCCGAGGTCCGTGACCAACGGCACCCCGGCATCGACCAGAAGCGCGTTGATCTCATCCTGATTGCGCCGGATGAGCGAGTTGAGTTCGCGCTGCCAGACCTTCTCTCCCTGCCGTACCCCCATGGTGATGCGGAAGAACAGCCGGGGCGGCAGTTCCTCCTTGATCAAAGGGATCACCTTGAGACCCGGATACCCGGTCTTGACCAGCGGCCCACCAAGCGGCCCCCACAGGATGGCCGCATCAATATCGCCCGCTGCAAGATCGCTCAGCATATCCCCCGCAGGGCTTTCGTGACGCCGATCCACCACCAGGTTGTAGGCCTTGGCCTTGCCGATCAGCCCGTTACGCGCCAGATGCGCCGACGGCGGCGTACCCGCGATGATGCCGATACGACGGCCCTTGAGCGCGGGATCGGAGAGCGATTGAACACCCGCAAGATCCCCGTCCGCGGCCACGATCAGCGTATAAACGGAGGTAAAATAATGGTTGGTATTGAGCACCAGCTCATGCCCCTGCGCATAGCCTATGATCACGTCACAAAGCTTTGCATTCAGCGTATTGCGCACAAAACCCGTGGCCATCGGATACCAGGCATATTGCACCGGCAAGTCCAGCTTGGCACCCACAAGCTCAGCCAGACGGTTTTCGAAACCAGTCTCTTCCCGGTCCGACATTGGAAAATTCGCGGGGTCCGCACAGACACGAAAGGCGTTGTTGGACACAAGATCGGAGGTCTGTGCACCGAGCGACCCCGCGAGGGAGAACCCCATGACCAGGGGTATCAGCAGGTTTCGAATTCTATCAGCCCATGCAGGCATTTTCATCCTCTCGGATAACATCAGATTTCGCCTCTTTATTCGCAGGGCGTCCACGTGGCACAGAATCAGTGCCGCGCGCTTTCAGGTAAACATAGATGTCATCCAGAAAGCACATCACATTCCGGTTTTCACCAAAATGGGGCATCACCGAATTGCCGTTTTGACGGCCATTCACGACCACATCGACAAAGCCGTCATATCCAAGATCGACAGCGGCATTCTTGACCGCGGGCGCATAGGTCGACCCCTCACCATCCGGGCCGTGACAGACATGGCATTCCGCGTGATAGCGGCGAAAGCCGGAAAAGGTCATCCAATCCACGGTGCCGTCTTCGGTGATATTGAACGTCGGGACGTCATCGGCATTATAATACCGGCCATCCTCGCTGTAAGCGACCTCATAGACGCTCGGGTCTGGCTTGTCTTCCGCGCTGGCGCTCATCGGCAGGCTGGCAGCCAGACACATCGCGACGATCCATTGTATGGTTTTCATGTTTCTCACCCATTATATCTGGGGCCGCATAGTGCTGTCGCCCGTTTGTTTGTTGGAGTGGCGCGACCTCTCACAAGGCCGCGCCTCTCATCGTATCAAGCTCTGCGCGATATCAATTCGGCAGGGCGAAGACGGTCAATTGACCCCCAAGTGCTGTATAATCGCTCAAGGCCGCATAGCCACCCACAGCGCCCAGACCATCGTTGGGATTGGTCAGACCAGCCGCAAGACCAATACCGGCCCAACCGCCCACACCGGACAGAATGCCGACATATTGCTTGCCGTCGGAGACATAGGTCATCACGTTGCCGATGATGCCCGATGGTGTCTTGAAGCGGTAAAGCTCCTCACCGGTTTCCGCGCTGACCGCTTTCAGATGGCCTTCAAGTGTGCCGTAGAAAACAACGTCACCCGCTGTTGCCAAAGCACCGGACCAGACCGAGAACTTCTCGGGGATGGACCATTTGATCTCGCCCGAAATATTGTCCCAGGCGATGAAGTTACCCATGCCGCCGTGGCTTTCCGGGGCTGGATACATCGACAGGGTCGCACCTACATAAGGCTGACCAGCCGTGTAGGACACGCGGAAAGGCTCATAATCCATGCAGACGTGGTTTGTCGGCACATAGAACATATCCGTTTTCGGCGAATAGGCAGCTGGCTGTTGGTCTTTGGTGCCTAAAGCCGCAGGACAGATACCGGTGGAGTTCACATCTTCCCCGTTCTGCGCTGTGGAATATTGGGCCACAACTGCCGGACGCCCATAGGTTGGGCTTTCGGGGTCCATGTCCACGCCGGAGGTCCAGTTCACTACCGGGTCGAACTTCTCAGCAACCAGAAGCTCACCTGTCACACGGTCCATTGTATAGGCCAGACCATTGCGATCAAAGCGCGTCAGCAACTTGCGCTCTTCACCGTCCATCATCTGCTCGGACAGGATGTTTTCGTTCACACCATCATAATCCCACTCGTCATGCGGGGTCATCTGATAGAACCATTTCGCCACGCCTGTGTCGATGTCGCGCGCCATGACCGTCATGGTCCAGCGGTTGTCACCTGGACGCTGCGCCGGGTTCCATGTGGAAGGGTTCCCGGTTCCATAATAGAACAGGTTCTCTTCCATATCGGCCGAAAACCAGCCCCATGTCGTCCCGCCACCGATCATCCATTGATCGCCTTCCCAGCTGTCCAGGCTGGAATTCGCGCCAATCGGTGTGCCCAAGTGCGTGGTCTTTTCAGGATCGACCAGCATTTCTTCATCTGGGCCCAGCGAATAGGCCCGCCAGACTTGCTCACCGGTGTTCATGTCATAGGCCGTTGTATGGCCGCGGACACCGAACTCGCCACCCGAGATGCCGACGATGATTTTGTCTTTGACCGGCAAAACCGTTGCCGTGTTGGTCTCACCGATGGTTGGATCCCCGTTCTGGGCTTCCCAGACCACGGCACCTGTTTCAGCGTCAAGCGCCACCAGCTTAGTATCGGCCTGATGCAGGAAAATCTTGCCTTCCGCATAGGCGACACCGCGGTTGACCGTATCACAGCACATCACCGGAATAACGTCCGGATTCTGCTTGGGCTCGTATTTCCACAGGATCTTGCCTTCATTGGCCAGATCTAGCGCATAAACGATGTTAGGGAACGGCGTATGGACATACATCGTGTCGCCGATCACCAGTGGCGAGCCCTCATGGCCGCGCAGAACACCCGTCGAGAATGTCCATGCGACCTGAAGATCGCCCACGTTTTCAGCGTTGATCTGATCGAGTTCGGAATACCGCTGGTTCTTATAGTCGCCGGTCTGGATCGCCCATTGGTTGGCGTTATCCATTTGTTGAATGAGATCGTCGTTTGCATAGGCCATGCTGGCAGCGCAAAGAGCGATCCCGGACGTCAAAAGCTTGAGCTTTCTCATCAAAGTACCTCCCTGGTATGCGGCAGGATTGCCGCGGTAATGACACAGCGCCCGGTACTGGGCCTGGTATCAGGTCTTTTCTGAGCGACCTCTCTCCTCACGGCCGCTCAGAAAATTCGTGCTCCTACGAGCCTTCCGCTGGGAAGGTCGCAAGATATGCGATCACATTCGTGCGATCGTCTTCCTTGCGCAGCCCGGCAAAGGACATCTTGGTGCCCTTCGCATAGCTGCGCGGTTTTTCAAGGAATGCGGCCAGCGTCTCGGGGCTCCACGTCTTGCCCTCCGCGCCCAGAGCCAGCAACGTATCGGAGTATTTGAAGTCGGCTCCCGAGGCGACCGCGCGATCGATGACGCCATTTAATGCCGGACCAACCTTGTTCTCGGCCCCCTCTCCCACGGCATGACAGGCTTTGCATTTGCGGAAAACTTTCTCGCCAGCTGCCGCGTCACCGCTGATGTGGCCATCCGCCGCCGCCATCATGGGCAATGCTGTCAAACAGAGAGCTTTCGTTAAAGTCCTGATCATTTGCACCCTTTCGATCTGTGATCTTGCATTCTCATATCAATTCAACCGAGCCGCGTGCCATCTGACGTGATCACGCGCAAAACTATTCACAAAGAAATACGAATGATCATACCCCTCCTGCATGCGCACCTGTCCGGGCTGGCGACGCCGTGCCATCACATCCGCCAGCGCTTCGGGCTTCAGCAGATCGAGGAATTGATCCCCCGACCCCTGATCCACGAGCAGATCACCCTTCCAGCCGTGCTCCTCCAGCAGGAGCGTGGCATCATGTTCTGCCCAACTGCTTTCATCGTCCCCTAAATATGCACTTAACTGCTTGCGCCCCCAATCCGATTTGGTCGGATTGGCGATCGGCGCGAAGGCCGACAGGGAATCAAACAGGGTCGCATTGCGCACTGCGATTGTAATCGCACCATGCCCGCCCATCGAATGGCCGGTAATCCCGTGTTTGTCCTGCACCGGCAGGTTGTCCATCACGATCGAGCGCAATTCGCTGACGATGTAATCATACATCCGGTAATGGGTTTTCCAAGGGTTGCGTGTGGCGTTGAGGTAAAACCCCGCACCCTGCCCCAGATCATACGCCTCGTCATCCTTGACCCCTGCGCCGCGCGGCGATGTATCGGGAAAGATCACGGCCAACCCGTGCTCGGAGGCATGTTCCTGAAACCCACCCTTGGTCATGGCGTTTTCATGCGTGCAGGTCAGCCCGCTCAGATACCACAGCACCGGCACCGGCCCGCGCTCGGCCTGGGGTGGTAAATAGGCCGCAAATGTCATTTCACAACCACAGGTGTTGGACGGGTGTTTGAAGACCTTCTGGCGCCCTCCAAAACTACGATTGTCCGACACCAGCTCCATCCCTAAAACTCCACCACGGCCCGGATGCTCTCGCCCTTATGCATCAGATCAAACCCGTGGTTGATCTCATCGAGCGTCAGCTTATGCGTGATCATCGGGTCGATCTCGATCTTGCCGTCCATGTACCAATCGACAATCTTGGGCACATCCGTGCGCCCCGATGCCCCGCCAAACGCCGTGCCGCGCCAGCTGCGCCCGGTCACCAGCTGGAAGGGACGCGTCGAAATCTCCGCCCCCGCCGGGGCCACGCCGATGATGATGCTCTCGCCCCAGCCCTTATGCGCGGCCTCCAAAGCCGTGCGCATCACACCCACATTGCCGGTTGCGTCGAACGTATAATCACAGCCCCCGCCCGAGAGTTCGACCAGATGCGCGACCAGATCGCCCTCCACCTTGGACGGGTTCACGAAATCGGTCATGCCGAAATGCGTCGCCATCTCGATCTTGGCATCGTTGAGATCCACGCCGATGATCTGATCCGCGCCCGCCAGCCGCAGACCCTGGATCACGTTCAACCCGATGCCGCCCAGCCCGAAAACAGCCGCCGTTGACCCAATCTCAACCTTTGCCGTGTTAATCACCGCCCCGATGCCCGTGGTCACGCCGCAGCCGATGTAGCAAATCTTGTCAAAAGGCGCGTCCTTGCGCACTTTGGCCAGCGCGATTTCGGGCACAACCGTGTGATTGGCGAAGGTCGAGCAGCCCATGTAATGGTGGATCGGCGTGCCATCCAGCATCGAAAACCGCGTGGAGCCATCGGGCAACAGCCCCTGACCCTGCGTGCTGCGGATCGACTGGCAGAGGTTGGTTTTGGGGTTCAGGCAATAGTCACACTCGCGACATTCCGGCGTATAAAGCGGGATCACGTGATCGCCCACCTCCAGGCTGGTGACGCCTTCGCCGATCTCGATCACCACGCCCGCGCCCTCATGGCCCAGAATGGCCGGGAAAATCCCCTCAGGATCATCGCCCGAACGCGTGAATTCATCCGTATGGCACAGACCCGTGGCCTTGATCTCCACCAGAACCTCGCCCGCACGCGGACCTTCAAGGTTCACCTCCATGATCTCCAATGGCTGGCCAGCAGAAACAGCAACAGCAGCACGGGTCTTCATCATTCTTTATTTCTCCCATGGTCACAAATTTGCGAGGTGACCCTTTTCTTAGAATATAAGAACGCGCCACCGGCCTCAGAACAACTAAGACAATGGTGGGTATTGGGTCCCATGGACAGCTGCGGGATGCTTGCCCATAGTCAACGGCAAAACGGAGGCACCCCATATGATGCTCAGAACCATCGCCGTATCCCTGTCCCTGACGGTGGCCGCGCAGCCCGGCTGGGGGGCTGATTTCTCCGATCCGACCTGGCCCTGCGTGCAACGCAAGGTAGAAAACCTGTCCCTGGGGTTGATGTGGCCCTATCCCGTTGATCCGCAGGCACAGCCCGCCAGTGACGCAGAACGCGCCGACATTGCGCAATTGGCGGGATATCTGTCCCTGCGCCGGGTGGAGATTGAAACGCTCAAACCCCGTGTGGCGCAGTTCGCGCAAACCTACCAAGGCGATGTGGAGGCCCTGGGGCTGGTCTTTGCCAGCGTCTTTGACACGCTTTCCACGCGGCGCGGGCGAATCATCGACGGCATCGGCGATTTCTCTCTCAGCCAGATCGCGCTCGCCGATCAGATCGACAAGGCGCGCGGCGAGATGGACGCAGGCCTCGCCGCCACCGAACCCGATTACGACCGGATCGACAAGTTGGAGGAACAACTGGACTGGGATCAGGTGATCTACACCGACCGGCAACGCAATATCACCTACCTTTGTGAAACGCCCACGCTGCTGGAACGCCGCCTCTTTGGCATCGCGCAGATGTTGCAACAGGTGGCGCAGGAACCCGGCTAGCGCGCTATTCCCACTCCAATTCGGTAAAGGCGACGGTGGCATTGCGCGGGTTATAGGCCTCGAACAATTCCCAATGTGGTGCCTCGCTCTGCGCGATCTCCTCCACCGCGTCCCCCAACCGCTGACCTTGCGCAATCGCGGCGCGCGTATCGCTCTCCAACACTTCCAGATAACGCGCCATCGACGCGCCCCCGAGCGGCCAATCCAGCGACGGGCCGCCATGTCCCGGCACCACGCGCGCGATGTCCATCTGTTGCAAATCCCCCAACACAGCGCGCCAGCCCCGCAAGCGCCCATCCAGCGCCGGGGTATGGCGTTCAAACACCAGATCGCCCGCAAACAGCGTCCCTGTCTGCGCATCCAGCACGGTCAGATCAGACCCGGTATGCGCCGCAGGCCAGGCGCGTAACGTCAATTTGCGCCCCCCCAAATCGATCGCTGCACTCTGCTCAACCGCGATATCCACCGCCACCACGCGCGTGCCGAGCATCGCGCCCTCCCCGACCAGACGCGCGAGGCTCTCCAGATAATTCGCCTGCCGGTCCGAAAGCGCGCGTGACAGATTGGCATGGCCGATCACCTCTGCACCCGCCTCCACAAACGGACCACCGCCCAAAGCGTGATCCAGGTGCATATGGGTGATGATCACATGGGTCACGGGTTTATCCGTACGCTGACGTATGGCGCGCCATAACGCTTCACCCATCCAGCGCGCGGTGCCGGTATCCACCACCGCAACGCTTGTCTTTCCGATGACAAACCCCAGGTTCGTAACATCACCCCGGTTCTGCGCATCCGGCTCCGCAATCGCGCCCCTATGCACAAAAACACCCGGTGCGACCTCGGTGACATCCAAAGCCTCCCCCACCGCATGACAGGACGGCGGGCCTTGTGCGACGAGCCCATTGAAGACCGATAAATCAGGCGCGCGCGCGGAAAGAGACGCGGCACAGGCAGCAAGCGTTTCGCCCTCATATCCCGGCAGCAGATGATCCCGGCACGGCCCCTCCGACAGGTCGATGCATAAGGCGACAATGGCTTCGAACATATCCGCTCCTTTTTGTCGGGACTGTTTCACACGGCAATGTGAGACCCAATCCGCCTTTGGTATATGTGTTCTTTTGGATCAATTTGTGCAATAAGATGCAAATCCGATGCCGAAGGAGACCGACATGACGTTCAAGCTTGTTCACGCAGCCGCCCTTGCGATGCTGATATGTGGTCCCGCAGGGGCAACGGAGACGCTCAAGAATCCGCTCGCCGAAAGCGAAACATGGAACGATCTGCGCGGTGATGTGGTCGGTGACGCCGATATCGCCTCAGCGCAAGGAGTGCTGAGCATCGACGCGCCCTACCGCGCGCATGACGCCGCCACGGTCCCGATTGTGCTGAAGCAAACGGACCCTTCCACGGTGATCACAGCAGCCACCGTTGTGGTGGATGAAAACCCCGCCCCGGTCGCGGCGGTCTTTGCCTTTGGCCCGGCCATGGGCCAGCTTGATTTCGAGCTGCGCGTACGGGTGAACCAATATTCCAACGTGCGCGTCATCGCCGAAACGCCCGACGGGCTGCATATGACCGGGCGCTTCGTCAAGGCGTCGGGGGGCTGTTCGGCACCTGCCTCCAAGGACCCGGAGCTGGCACTGGCCGATATGGGCAAGATGAAGCTGCGCATGTTCGAGAGCACCGCGCAGATGTCCACCCCGCGGGCCGAGGCGCAGATCATGATCCGTCACCCCAACTATTCCGGGCTACAGCGTGATCAGATCACGCAGCTTTTCATCCCCGCGCATTTTATCGACCATATTGAGGTCTGGCAGGGTGCTGAGTTGCTTTTTACCATGGACGGCGGCATTTCGATCTCTGAAAATCCAGTGTTTCGTTTTGGTTATAACGACAATGGCGCGACGGCGCTGACCATCAAGGCGACGGATACCGACGGCAATACCTTCGAAAGCACCCTGCCCAAAGCCGTCAGCGGCTAGGCTCAGAAACAGACAATTTCGGCCTCTGCCTGGGCGCGGCGCAGATCCGCGACGATGTTCTCTGCCATCGCCGAGCTTTGGAAGAACGCCATGCGTTCACCGCCGACCCGGCGCATGGACAGCACCGTTTCCGCCTCCAGATAGTTCTCATAGGGCAGAATCGAGGCGATTTCATCAATCGAGCAGGCACAGCGGTCCAGCATTTCGCGGGTCTGCCCATTGGTGACCATACAGGCGAAAACGTAATCCGCGCGCGCCGCAGTGGGGTAATCGTTCAACTGCTGGGCCACGGATTGCGCCGACAGGCTCGCGGGCAAAGCCATGATCAAAACCGCAATAAACGCCCCTCTCATGGCGTTTCATCCAACCGATCAAAGGCCAGTTCGGATCGGTAAACCGCGCCCCCCGAAGCTTCGGCAACCAGCTTCACATACCAGCCCGGAACCTGCTCGGACATGGTCACGCGCAGTTCAAGATCGCCAAACCCCTGCATCCGGGCCTGGTTGGGATCATCCAGAAACGGGGTCATGACGATGGTCTGTGTTGTGACGGTCTTGCCGGCAACTTCGGCCTCGCCCATTTGCATATCCGAACTTTGAACCAGCGATTCCTTGACGCGGTTGCGGATGTAATACGGGCTGCCCCCCGCGGCCGCGGCCATGTCGCGCACCACGGATTCATAGAAAAACATGATCATCGGATTGCCCACGCTGGCCGGAAATTGCCCCAGCGAGCGATGTTTCCCGTCCTGGCGAAACTCCAACAGGGCCAGCGGCGCGTCACCCTCTTTAAAGCTCAGCGCAATATCTCCGGTGTCGCGCTCTGCCATTTCCGGTTTCAGCGCATTGCTGACGTCGCGGTGATAGACCAGCTCCGCATCGCGGTCTATCTGATCCAGCGTGCCGTTGCGAAACAGCAGATCATAGGTTTCTGCGCCCTCCAGCGAACTCGCCCCCGCACTCCCTGCAAAAAGCGCAATCATCAATCCGATAACAGGTAGTCTGATCATAACTATATCCTCCCGGATCAACTGTGGGGCTGGGGTGGCGCAGTGTCACCGCCGACTTTTGTCTGTACTGCCGCGTGGGCCATCATCCGCCCACCCGGATTTTCCAATCGATCAACGGGCGCAGCCGGGTCAGATCGGCAGGTTTGGTCAGTATCGACATGTCATTGTCCACACCCAGACGGCGCACCATCTCACTGCGATCCGCCGTGATCAGAATGGCGGGAACCTGCGTCCCCGTCGCCGTGCGCACGGCCTGCGTGGCCTCAACACCCGTTTCACCGCCATCCAATTGGTAATCGGCCAGAATGATGTCCGGCGCCATCCCCATATCGGCAATATGCTGCATCGCTTCGCGCGTGGAGCGGGCGGGCAAAACACTGGCCCCCCAAAGCTCGAGCCGTTGCGTCGCCCCATAAAGAACATCCACATCATTTTCGATCACCAGAATGATATACTCCAGCGATCCCGTAAAACGATCCTCCACCGGACCCTGCGGCGCGGGGCTCGCCGTGGTGGCATCAACAACATCCATCTCGATGCTGAACACCGACCCGTGCCCCGGTTTTGAACGCACCTGCAAACGATGATCCAACAACCGACACGCCCGGTCCACCACCGACAACCCAAGGCCGACCCCTGACCCAATCGGCACGTTATCCGCGCGGGTGAATTCATCAAAAATCCGCGACTGGTCCTTGGCCGCGATGCCGATGCCGGTGTCCCAGACCTCCAGCACCACGCGCGCGCCCTTTCGACGGCACCCCAGCAACACGCGACCGCCCGTATCGGTATATTGGATCGCATTGACCACCAGATTCTGGATCGAGCGCCAAAGATACACCGGGTCCGAGCGCACGATCAGCGAACAGGGCACCACATCCAGCGCCACGAATTTCTGTGCCGCCAAAAGGGCTTGATCCGCGCGCACCCCTTCCATCAAAGGCTTCAGGCTCACATCCGTCGCCGTCACCGCATCCGGGTCCGCACTTTCCAGACGCGAGATGTCCAAGAGCGAGTGCAACAGATATTCCGCCGAGGCAAACGCCCCCTCCAGCCGCTTCACGATGGGGCGGAACCGGGTTTCGCGCGTGGTTTCCTCCAGCGATGAAATCAGCAGCTTGGCCGCGTTGATCGGTTGCAACAGATCATGGCTCGCCGCTGCCAGAAACCGCGTCTTGGATGACACGGCGGCCTCAGCGCGCTCCTTGGCGACGCGCAATTCCTCCTCCACGCGGGCCTTTTCGTCATATTGCTCGGTCAGGCTGGCATTGGCGCGGGTCAACTCCGCCGTACGCTCCATCACCCGATTTTCCAGCAATTCGGTGGAACGTGTCTCCAGCGTGACGTCCTTGAGTTCCACCAGAAACCCACCATCGGGCAGGGCGTTGGCCTGCACATCCAGCACCCGGTCCACGCCATGCGACACCCGCGTGGTCAGGGAGCCGTTCTTGCGCAACTCATCGCGCCAGCCGTCCACGCGCAGCCACGCATCATCCGCAATCAGAGCGCGCACGCGCATGAACTCGAGCAGTTCCTTGAGCGAAGTGCCCGGCTGCACCACGGTCAGCGGCACGCCGAGGATTTCGCGGAACCGGCCGTTCTGCATCATGACCTCGCCGCTGGCCGAAAAGGTGCAGACCCCCGCCGTCATGTTCTGAAACACCGCTTGCAAATAATCGGCCTGCCGGTCAATCAGATGCTCTTTTTCGCGCCGGTTATTGCGCACAAGGGCGGTGATTTCCGTCAACAACAGCACGGTGTTTTCGGGCGATGTCTGCTGCGCACTCATCTGATACCAGCGATCGCGCGACACTTCGGCCACCAGCGACACCACCGATCCCGCGGTCCCGCCGTTTTCCAGCGCCCATTGCACATTAGGCAACTGCCGGTCGGTGGAGACCAGATGCGTGCTGTTCTGCATCAGGCTGAAATACTCCGCAAGCTGCAGACCCGGTTTGATCTGCTCTGAAATATCGGGCAGCAACCCTTTGAACAACCCGTTGCAGATGTTCAGGCTGCCGTCCGAAAACAGCGCCAACCCCTCTTCCATCGAGGCCAGAGCCTCCGCCAATGTCCGCCGCGTCCGCTCGCGTTCCAACCGCGCGCTTTCCAGCTCCAAAGTCTGCGCGGCCACCTTCTGTTGCAGGTCAATCGCGGATTGAAATGCGCGGTAGGCTGATGGCCCCACGTCCTTCTGACGGCTGGCGCGACGGATCAGCGCATCAATGATCTTGGCCTGTTTGGCAACCTGAACGGCGGGCGGGTCGTCGGGATCAATCATGTTCAACACATGTTCCTTTGATCCGGTTCGAAAAACGCCACACCCACCAGCGTCTGGTTCATATGCACGCCGCAATGCTGCTCGCCGTAGGTGTTAAACCCAAAGACCCGCGCCGTTTCCAGCACATCCGAGACCGCGCGCCCCAGCTGTTTCTGCTCGATCTCCAGCTTGCGCAGCACGCAATCGAACCCGAGGATGAAATCGGGACTGCGCCCCTTGTCATCGCGAATATCCAGCCCGTTTTCCAGCGTGCGGATGATCTCCTGCCCCTGCCCCAGCGTCATGATCAACCCGTCATCAATTGCGGCCATGAACGACAGCGCCCCGGTTTCATCCGCATCCGAAATCGCGCGCACATAATGGTTGTTCTTATATTCGATCAGCATGGGATTTTCGGCAAAAACCAACGGGGAGAGTTGATCGACCCGGCACCCCACGAGGCGGGCGTATTCCTGCGCGGCGGGCGCGCCGTTGATCTCGAATACCTTGCGTTCTTCGGGGTCGGCATCGGTGATGATGAACTTGCTGCCGGTGGGCAGGAAGTGATCGAACCCGATGCCCTGAAACGGCAAATCCGTTTCCAGCAGCAACAAAACAGCGGCATTTTGATAAGCCTGCCCCTTGTGCAGCACATAGGTGGTTTCAAACCGCAGCCCATCCCCTGCAGAGCCGCCAAAGATCGGCAAATCCGCCAGCACGGTTTCCAGCGTCGAGATCAGGATGTCTTCTTGCTTTGAGAGCCCATCCGCAAAAATCAGCCCCAACCTGTGCCAGCCGGCGGTATGTTGGAATTTCTGCGCATGGCTTTGCGCTTTGGTGGCGATCATCGGTGCCGAGAGCGGCTTGAGCGGGTCGAGCAAAACAGAAGCGCAGCGAAAATGCGCCTTGGGAAAGGCCATCAGCAGCAACGCGTCAGTCTCATAGCCCTGCATCGTGATCTGCCCCGCCGTGGAACAGCCGAATACCGGCAGACCACCCAAAAGCTCATCCAGCGTCTGCGCCACAAGCGCCCCGTCCCAACCACCCGGCACGAAGGCCAGCACAAAACAGGTATCCTCCAGATCAATATCGCGCGCCGCGTTGCGCGCGGCACTGGCTTCCCCCACGGCGCGGGATGCGCTGACGGCCACGCAGGTTGGATTGGAGCGCATATCGCGCATCTTCAATGCTCCAGAAAGGCCCGCGCTTCGGGTTCCGGTCCGCGCACCGCGCCCTCGACCATGACGACCGCCTGGGTGCGGTTGCGCACGCCAAGACGCCTGAGCAATGCGGTGATATGCGCCTTGACCGTGGCCTCTGCGAGCGAGAGCTCATAGGCGATCTGCTTGTTTGGTTTGCCACAACAGATCAGGCGCATGATACGTTGTTGCTGCGGTGTGAGATCCGCCAGCTTGGGATGATCCATCGCCGCGGCCAGCGTATCATTTTCGCATGCATTGGGCTTTTGGAAATCCTTCGGCACATAGGTTCGCCCGGCAATGATCTCGGCCAGCACGCAGCGCAGCGCGCCCGCAGAGGTGTCCTTGGGCAGGAACCCCGACGCCCCTTCGCGCAACAAAGATTGCACCAGATCGAAAGAGGCCAGCGACGAAATCACCAGAATACGCGCTTCCGGCAGATGCTGTCGCAGACTGACGAACCCGGAAATGCCCGTCACATCGGGCAGCTTCAGATCGAACATCACAAGTTCGGGTTCAAATCCGGATGTCGCCGCGTCCAGCGCCTCGCCAAGATTGCACGCCTTGCGGATATCGCAATCGGAAAACACCAGATCCAGAGCGGATTCCAGCGCGTCACTATAGAGCGGATGATCGTCGACAATCAAAATGCGCGATATCGCATCCTGATCGATTGGCCCACGTACGTGTTCCATCACAAAGTCCTCCCAGCCTCTAATGGTACGCGTAAAAATCGAATTATCAACACCTTCTGAACCTGTGCGACAATCAAACAGGACATCACCGACCGGACCCCGAGGCCCGCAAACCCATGCCGACGGGGTCGGGTATCGAGGTTTTGAGGCTTTGCGTCAGGACGCCTTGAGGAATTTTCGGGTGAATTCCCGCAAGGCCGGGAGGCTCTGTTTTCGCCCAAAAACGGCCTCGTCGAAGTGACGCAAAAGCTGGCGGCGCGGCTGTGACGCGCCCTCCCGGTTCAGGATCAACTGAGCCGTGCGGCGTAGCCCGGCAAGATCGCCGACACGCGCCGCGCGCTTCATCTGCCGTGCCAGCGGATCCAGCAGCGTGAACCGATGCGCCGCCTGCACACCCGTCATCCGCCAGCCGCGCAAGCCCAAAACCACGCCCGTCACACAGACCAGCCCGCCCAATACCAAAAACGGCCAGCCCGGCAATTGCGCCTCGACCAGCACCACAGGCATCGCCTCCGCGACCGGCCCTTCCGGCACCACCGTGCCATAAGCCACGCGTTGCGCCGAAATGGTCACGTTCCGGTCCACCCGGTTGACGGTGTCGAAATAGTCCAAACTCAGGGGCTCCACGATGGCTGAGGTGTCATTGCCCGGTCGGATCGTCCAGCGCCAAAAGGCAAAAGACACCGGCCCGCGCGGCGACAGTTCCACAAACCGCTTGTCGGGATGGGCAAAAATCATCGCCGAAGGCGACGTCAAGACCGGCATCGGCGGGATCATCTCGGGTGTCACACCAAGCGCCTCAATGCGCACCACCCGCAACACGCCTTCACCCGGAACAAGCTGGTCAGGCGCATTCGACCATTGATCGGAAATCTTGAGCGAGGTGACCGGGAACCACCAATCGCGCCCTTCCGGTGCCGGATCGACCGTGATCACCAGCGGCTCAGAGAACACGCGATGCTCAAACCACTCATCCCGCTCATCCGTCAGGGTCAGCACATGGGCAAACGCCCCGATCTCGATCTCCCCCGCTTCATTGGGAAACACCGCCATGCGCCGGGTAAACGTCTTGACCTGCGCACCGTCCAGACGCTCATCCCGCCACAGATCATCGCCCAATTGCGTCCAGTTGAACCCTTCCAGGGGGGGCTGCTCCAGCGTTTCGCGCGTGATGTGACGGCGATAAATACCCTTGATCGTGATCAACACCATTTCGCGCGCCAACGGGGTGTGGGCGGTCGGCTCCACCACCACCTCCAAGGATAATTCCGACGGCAAAACGCTGCGCGATTGCGCCGCCAAAAGGCCCGGCCACAGCATCAGAAAAGCGCATAACACCCCCCTCATCTCGGGTCCTCCGGCTCGGGCGGGGACAGGCCCAGCTTCCTGCGCCGCTTGTGCTCCTGCGCGATCCGCGCGGCCATATATTCGCCCGGCACATCCGCCAGCTGTTCCAGCCAGCGCTCATCGGCGCGCATGAATTTATCGTCAAAAATCCGCCGCACGCCCAAGGTTCCCCTACTCTCAAGCTGCGCCAGACCCAGCATGGTATTGGCGTTGGTCACGTCACTTCCGGTCCCCGCGGCGCGCGCATTACCACGGGCCACGAAGCTTTCTTCGCTCGGTCCCTCTTTGCGCTTGGGAAACAGCGCAAGCGCATCCGGATCAATGCCAAGCCCCGCGTAATAAGCTGAAACCACGTCGAAATTCGCCATGGCATCGGGATGCCCCCGCGCATGGGCAAGGTCAAACGCCTCAAGTGCTGCGGCATAATTCCCGCCGTGGGTTTCGGCATTGCCCAGATTGTAAAACGACCCCGCCCGCGTGAATTCCGCCGCCGCCGCCTCGTAGCGTTCTGCCCGAAAAAGCGCGATCCCGCGCCATTCTGCGTCCTTCATCAAGGGGACCGCGAGACCGGGCAGACCGGCGGCCAGCAAGGCGCGCCCGAACGGTGCCGTGCCGCCCAGCAAAAGCGCCAGAACCAGCGCCAATACCGAGAGGGACGCCAGCACCCTCATGTTGCGGGCCTGCGGAACAACAACAGCAGCGGCAAGAGCGCCAGCAGCAGCAAATAGCGCCCGATGTCCTTCCAGAACAGCAGCGGAAAATCCTGCGCCTCGAGCCGGGTGCGCGCGTCCTGTGACAGCCATTCCGACAGGGCCTCGGTCTGATCCAGCGTGAAAACCCGGCCCTGCCCCGCCGCGGCATGGGTCGCGAAAGCCGCATCCGGCGCGTTCAGTGAGATGAGCGACAGGCGGGCACCCTGCGCCGCAATCCGCGCCGCGCTCTGTAAGGAAGCCGGGCCGAAACCCGCCCCATCACTCAACAGGATCACATCGCCCGCAATCACATCGGCCTGTACCAGCATCTCCGCCGCCCGCTCCAAGGCGCGTTCGGGGCGGGATCCCGGATCGGGCACTGTTTCGGCATCAATCAACGACAGAGTCTGGCCCAGTTGCACATGATCCAGCGTCATATCCGAGGCCACATAGGCGTCCCCGCCATAAACCAGCAGCCCGCCCGGACGCGTGCCGAGCGCGGCCAGCGCGAAACGCCCCGTGGCCAGCATTTGCGGCCAGCGGGTGTCTTCGGTTACACTGGCCGAGGCGTCGATCACAAAGAGCACACCGTCGAGATTGCGAAACGACAGCGTATCGCGCCGCTCCACCGCCGGCCCTGACAGCGCGAGTATGATCACAAAAAGCGCGCCCAGCAGAGCCACAAGCGGCGCGCGGGAGGTGGTTTTATCCACCCGGCCCAGCGCCTGCATCGCGCGCATCAGGGCCGGATCGGTCGCCTTTTGCCAATCGCCAAGACCCCCGCCGCGCGTATAAAGCCAGACCCCGAAACCGGCCAAAAGCGGTAAGGCAAGCAGCCAGAGCGGGCGCAGCAAGGTGAGGTCAAACCCGCTCATCCGCGCTCTCTCCATCCGAGCCACAGGCCTAGCAATCCCGCCAGCGTCGCGGGCCAGACCCAATAATCGCGGAACACTTCCGCCGCGAGGCCCTGGCTTTCGATCGCCTCCAACCGGTCGAGCGCGTCGGTGACCGCGACCAGATCATCCGTCGTTTTGACGCGGAAACTTTCCCCACCTGAAATCTGCGAAATCGCGCGCAGGGTGGCCGCATCGACCACGCCGCGTTCGCCTTCTGCCGCGCTATCGAGGTCCTTGGGACCCAGCGCAATCGTATGAACCCTCACGCCCAAATCGGCGGCCATTTCGGCCACCCCGCGCGGGTTTGTGGCCCCGGCATTATTCACGCCGTCCGATAACAGGATCACGACGCGCGTGGTTGCGGCGCTGTTTTGCAGGCGTTTGAGGGCAAGGCCCAGCCCGTCGGATATATTCGTCGCGCGGCCCGAGATTCCGATCTCTGCGCCCTCAATCGCGCGCGCGATGGCCTCGACGTCAAAGGAAAACGGGGCAGCGTAATAGGCTTCTGATCCGAACACAACCAGCGCCACACGGTCACCCCCGCGCCTGCGTGCAAAGGCGGCGCCGACGGTGGTGACGGCCTCGAGCCGGGTGATCTGGCGTCCATCAAGGTCGAAATCATCGCGCACCATTGAGCCCGACAAATCCAGCACAATCGCAAGGTCGCGTCCCGTGACCTTGAGCGCGGAGACCGGGGCCAGATCGCGCGGCCCAGAAGCGGCCAGCAGCACAAGCGCCCAGATCGACCAGAGCAGGACCTGGCGCATTTGCATTTTGCCCCCGCCCGCGCTGTGACGCCCTGCCGCGAGCAACGCGCCGCCAATGCGTTCCGGGACCCGGATCGCACCGCCTGCCATCGCCTGCGGCCCCAGGAGACGCATGCCCAGCAAAGGCAGCGGCAACAGCAGGAGCAGCCAGGGGTCCGCAAGCTCAAACAAACCGCTTCACCTCCCCCTCCAGCGTCGCCAGATCGACGCCGCCGCCGGGGTGATAGATCTCGCCACGCAGCTCCGCGTATCGTATCGGGTCCTGTGCCCGCAACAGGTACAACAGCGCAACCCGGCGCTCGGGCGCGGGCAGCTCGGCGCATTCCGCGATCCGGGTTTTGAGCGACGCCACCGGTGCAGACACACGGCGCTGGCTGAGCAAGCGTAAGCCCGCCGCGATCAGCACCGCCAACAACCCGGCCACCCCGAACGTCACCGCCAGATCCGCGATCATCCCCCCGGCGGCCTCGCTGGGCAGGCGCATGTCGCGCAGGCTGGCCAGCATGGCCTCCTCGCTCATTGCCCTATCGCTCATGCCGCGCGCTCCGCCGGGAAACCCGCCACGATGCGGCGCGCCATATGCTCGACCTCCTCGCCCGCATCCAACAGCAGCGCCACACGCCCCGCGATCCGGGTTTCGGGAGGCGGCGTCTTACCACCAAGGCTGACCCGCATGCGCCGCCCATCCGCCAGCCGGATCGGGTAACGCCCCGATGGCATGCGTAACATCTGCGCATCTGTGATCATCACCAGCCGTGGCACCCGTCGCCGCGCCAGCGCATCGAGGCGATCCGCAAATCCCGGCCCCGGCGCATCAAACCCCGATCCAATGATAAACTCGCCCCCCGCAGGCACCAACCGATCCGCCCTGAGCAGCGCGCTTTCCAAGGCTGGGTCAACGTCCTGCCCCGCAGCCATCGCGCGCAATCCGGCGCGATGCGCCTGCACCATACCACCGATCACATCGAGCATGCCGCGTGTGCGCCCGCGCGGTGGCACGATCACCGGCCCCCCCGCCGAAACGGTCAACAACCCCACACGCCCGCCGCTTTCCACCACGTTCCAGCCGATCAGCGCCAAGGCCTCGGCCACCGCGACGGATCGAAACGCACGCCGCATTCCCCAAAACATGCAGGGACGAAAATCTGCGATCAACAAGGTCACCCGGTCGCGCTCTTCCTGAAACTGGCGCACATGCAGCCGCCCGGTGCGCGCCGTCGTCCCGCGATCCAGATGGCGAATGTCATCGCCCGCCACATATTCACGCATATCGGCGACCTCCAGGCCATGCCCCTTGCGACGCGTCGCAAAGCCGCCGGGCAAGGCCGCCAACACCGGGGGCATCTGCGCGCCAAGCGCCACGGCCCGCAAGGCAATCAACCCCTCCGAGGACAAGCAAACCCCCGGAGCTTCCAGTGCGCCACCGCTCACAAGGGCGGCGTGGCGTTCAACACATCCGCCACCACATCGCGCGCGCACCGCCCTTCTGCCACAGCGCGCCAGCTCAACACCATGCGGTGCGCCAAAGCGTCCCCGGCGATCTCCGCCACATCCTCGGGTATCGCGTAATCGCGCCCGTGCAAATAGGCCCGCGCCCGCGACGCCGCCGCCAATGCCAGCGATCCGCGCGGCGAAACCGCATGTTCGATATCGACCGACAATGGCCCCTCCCGCGTCGCCAAAACCAGCCGCACGATGTAATCGCGCAACTCCGGTGCCAGATGCACCGCCCGTACAGCCGCGCGCGCCTCTGCCAAATCCTGCAAGCTCATCGCCTGCCTTGGCGCGGCACCCCCTGGCACCTCCGCCTCCACCAGATCCAGAATGCGCCGCTCCGTCGCCAGATCCGGCAAGCCCAAAACGACATGCAATAAAAACCGATCCATCTGCGCCTCGGGCAATGGAAAGGTCCCGTCATGTTCAATAGGGTTCTGCGTGGCCACCACCAGAAACGGATCAGGCAGCGGATGCGTGTCATTGCCCGCCGTCACCTGCCGTTCGGCCATCGCCTCCAGCAGCGCGGATTGCACCTTGGGCGGGGCGCGGTTAATCTCATCCACCAGCACCAGATTATGAAATACCGGGCCGGGCACGAATTCAAACGATCCATCCTGCGGGTTGTAAACCGGCGTTCCGGTCACATCGGACGGCATCAAATCGGGCGTACACTGGATGCGGGCGAATGTGCTCTCCACGGCATCCGACAACCACTTGACCGCGCGCGTCTTGGCCAGCCCCGGCGGCCCTTCGACCAGCAAATGACCCCCGCTCAACAGCGCGATCAGCAACCGTTCGATCAATACGTCATGGCCAACAAGCCCATTGGCCAGATAGTTCGAAAGCGCCGATGCGCCCGCGCCTGCGGGGCCTGCTCCACTGTCCATATTTCCTCCCGGCGCGCAAATGCGCGTAGTGCACGCTAACGCCATAAGGCCCCTGCGCGAACCCAACCAAAAGTATTAAAGCGTTTCGGTATGGCCGATCACGACGTCGCACAGGACATGGGCGCGGCAAGGCTCCCCCCGCCGATACCGCGCTCAGGTCGGGGCGGGCAGACATCCCGGCTCAACAATGGGCGCGAAGCGTGCATCCGCCATGGTCCGCGTCGCCTGCGCCAACAGCGCATCATATTCGGCCTCGATGTAGTCGATAAACCCCGGCTCGATGGTTTGATCCGCCGGGGATTGCGCGACGGCATGCATCATAAAAAGATCAAAAGCACAGAGCCCGCCCGGATTGGAGCGCAGGATTCCGCGCATGAAATCACGCGACTCCCATGGCAAACGATACAGGCTGAAGGGGGTTTCCTGCAATTTCGACTGGAATGCCGACCCCCGGTCAAACAGCAAAATATCCATCCCGAAGGTGAAAGACTGGAACAATTCCTCCACCAGAATCGATTTGTAAAACGCCTGCTCCAAAGGGCCAAGCCGGGCCTGCCGGGGTTGTTTCACCATGATATGCGTGCTCTGGCCGCGCCGCCCGAAAAACGTTTGCGCCATGGCGGGCGAGGTCACGGCGTATTGCCGCTTGATGGGCAATCCCAATTCATAGGTCCGGTTCATCCAGCCCAAATCCGCTGATAATGCCCGGTTGGGGGGATGCCCGGAATAAAGCCGCAAAATCACCGTGCGCCCGGTGCCGCAACGCGCCGCATCCCGCCCCGCATAGCGCATGGTCAGCGGCTTGTCGAAAACATGCCCGGCCAGGGCGCGAAACGTATTGAGCGTTTCCAGCGTGGTGGCATGCGGCTTTTCGCCCACAACGCACAGGCTCGCCCCCGCCAGATCACGCCCGTTGATATGCACCGGAATGGACATATCGCGCCCGACCATCGTGGTGCGCAGCTGATAATGCCACCCCTGCCGTGCCAGATCGACATAGGCGCTGCGATCCGCCAGTGCGGGCGTTGCCGGGGCCATGCTCAGAAACGCAAATGCCAGGGTTAAAATCAATCGATGCATGCCACCGTGCCTCCAATGTGTCCAAAGGTAGGGCGACATGGTGTTTTCGTCCATGATTTTGGCAGGCTCGGCGTTGGAAACCCGTTCACCTGATGGCATTGGACGGGGCGTGTAGGGCGGTTCGGTTCGGTCCGGAAAAGCGGTTTTATCTGCTTTGGTTTGAACCTGCGTCAGTGGTTGGTCCGTCTTCCTGCGCGCGGTGGAATTAACTGAACGGCACGCTGCCTTGCCCCCCTAAAGCCCCGACCAATGCGCCTCCCCCAGCAAGCACGCCTTGTCGCCCGCCCGTTTTCTATGCAAGCTGAGCCGCAGGCATGGGCCGGTCGAAAAAGACCATACGGCAACGGGATGAGGGGATGCACGCATGACGAAGGGGTTGACCGTGCGCGGTCTCAGCTTTGAATACGGTGCGAAAAAGGCGCTTGATAACGTCTCGCTGGAGGTCCCTGCGGGTCGGTTTTGCGCGCTGCTCGGGCCGAATGGCGCGGGAAAATCGACGCTGGTCTCCTTGCTGACACGTCTGCTGGTCGCGCCCAAGGGTGAGATCGAAATCGCCGGGCAGGATCTGCGCGCCGCCCCGCGCCGCGCCCTGGCGCAGTTGGGTGTGGTGTTTCAACAACCCACGCTGGATCTGAGCCTGTCCGTGCGTCAGAACCTGATGTATTTCGCCGCCCTGCACGGGATTGCGCGCAGTGAAATACCGGGGCGCATTGATGCCGCTCTTGACCGGCTCGACATGCGCGCGCGCGCCGATGAAAAGGCCGCAGCACTCAATGGCGGGCACCGGCGGCGCATGGAACTGGCGCGCGCTTTGTTGCATGAGCCATCGGTTTTATTACTCGATGAACCCACCGTCGGCCTTGATGCCGCCGCACGCGCCGCCATCACCGCGCATGTACATGACCTCGCGGACCGCGGCCTTTGCGTGCTCTGGACCACCCATCTGACGGATGAGGTGCGCGACGATGACGCGCTTTTGGTGCTGCACCGGGGGCGGATCATCCAATCGGGCGTGACCGGGGCAATCCGGGGCAATCAAACGTTATCGGACTGGTTTCTGGCGCAAACGGGGGCCCCGGCATGAGTGGCTATTGGGGCGTTACCCGCGCCATCATGGGCCGCGAGTTCCTGCGTTTCGTGCATCAACGCGAACGGTTTATCGCCGCCCTCGTGCGCCCGCTGGTATGGCTGTTGATCTTTGCCGCCGGGTTCCGCGCGGCCCTCGGCTTGTCGATCATCCCGCCCTATCAAACCTACATCACCTATGAGACCTATATCGTGCCCGGTCTCTGCGCCATGGTGCTGCTTTTCAACGGCATGCAAAGCTCGCTCAGCCTGGTTTATGACCGCGAAATGGGCTCGATGCGGCTGCTGCTGACAAGCCCCTTTCCGCGCTGGTGGCTGCTGTTTTGTCGCCTCTTTGGCGCCACCGCGATCTCGATTCTCCAGGTCTATGCCTTCCTCGGGATCGCCGCCGCTTTCGGGATCACCATGCCGCCCTTGGGCTACATCATGGTGCTGCCGGGCTTGATCCTCGGCGGGTTGATGCTGGGCGCGCTCGGCCTTGTGCTCTCCAGCTTCATCTCGCAACTGGAAAATTTCGCAGGGGTGATGAACTTCGTGATCTTCCCGATGTTCTTTCTGTCCTCCGCGCTCTATCCCTTGTGGAAAATGGGCGAAAGCTCACCGCTTTTGCGCGACATCTGCGCGCTCAACCCGTTCACCCATGTGGTGGAACTGATCCGCTTCCTGTTTTATTTGCAATTCAACCTCTCCGCGTTCCTCTGGGTCGTGGCCAGCACCATCGCCCTCAGCCTGCTCGCGGTTTGGGGCTATGACCCGGCGCGCGGACTGATGAAACGCAAAGGGTGAACCATGGGATCAGGCATCACGCTCGGCAAAAGACACCGTCTGGCACCGCCAGGACTTGATCTCCTGATTGGGATGGCTTGCGGTCCATTTCGCCAATTCGGGCTGCGCGCCCATCAGGCATTGCATCGGGCTTACATCGGTAAAGATCAGACTGCGTTCCTGGCACTGATCCGGCGCTGTCGCGAGGCACGCGACAAACAAAAGTTCAATCATCTTTCAGGCTTTCCTGTTTTATACTGCTCGTTTTCACGCATAAATCCTACACACAGACCGGTGAATTTTACCTTAATTGACTGGATCACGCGTCAAATCCGTACCCGTCACCAAAAAATCACACCACCTTGCAACGCCGCCGCATGACCCGCACGTTCTCGCTCAAACTGCGCCTTGGCCTCGGGGCCGCGCTGCTCGGTGCCGGCACCTTGATCATCGCGATCGTCCTTTATCTCGGCCTCAATGAGGTGGCGGAACGCCTCGACACCACCCTCGCCTCGGAAAACCGCATGGCGCGCTATGCGAGCCTCTCGACGCAGGCCTCAACCTTCCTGGTGGTGGCCACGGAAACCTTGCAAACCCGCCAAAATGCCCCCTCGCGCATGGATCGCATCAGCCCGGTTGCGACCCAAATGCGCGCCAGCTTTGAACAATTGCACGGTGATGTGGAAACCGCCCTGCGCGCGGCGAATGCCCTCGGGCTTACGGATGAATCCCGCTTTGGCGCGCAATCGCTGGGTCTTGCGCGGATGGAGGCCACACTCGCCGCCACGCTGGACGGTCTCAATACCGACGCGGATGATCCTACCGACCTCAAACCCTATCTCGACAGCTTTGCCTCAAATTTCGACCAACTGCTGTCGCAGTCCGTGAACACCGAAGTGCGGTTCCGCAACAACATCCTGTCGGGCATCACCACCCTGCGCCAGCGGCTGATCGGGGTGGCGCTTTTGATCACGGCGCTGACGCTGGGGGCGGTGGCAGCGTTTTATTTCGGCCTGATCCGCCCGCAATTCCAACGGCTCGATGATTTGCGCGCCGCCGCCGATCAAATCGGGCGGGCGGATTTCTCGGTCGCCCTGACCGACCAGCGCCGCGATGAAATCGGGCAACTGGCCGTGGAAACCAACCGCATGGCCGCGGCGCTGTCGGCGCGCCAACATCACATCGAAACCGAATGGGCGCGCTTGAATGAAACCATCAACCAGCGCACCCAGGAATTGCAAACCGCTAATGCCGCCCTGGCCGAAACGGATGACAAACGCCGCCGTTTCTTTGCCGACATCAGCCATGAATTGCGCACGCCCCTGACCGTGATCCTGCTGGAGGCGCAAATCGGCAAACAGGGCAGCCCCGACCCCGCACAGGCTTTTGCCACCATCGAGACCCGCGCCGCCCGGCTCAACCGGCGCATTGACGATCTGTTGCGGCTGGCGCGTTCGGACACGGGCGAATTGGCGCTGGATCCCTGCGGCGTCACCCTGCCCGAATTGCTCGCGGATGTGGCCGCGGAAATCCAGGCGGAAATCGACAATGCGGGCATGGTGCTCGACATTGCGGACATGCCCGACATCACGCTGCAATGCGATCCCAATTGGGTGCGCCAAGTGATCGTGAGCCTGATCCGCAACGCCATCCGCCATGCCCGCGCGGGCCAGAACCTGCGCCTGCTGCCGCTGGTGGATGACACCACCGCCGGCGTCTCGCTCAGCGATAACGGCCCCGGCATCCCGCCACCGGATCAGGCGCGTCTTTTCCGGCGTTTCGCCCAAGGCCCATCCGCCACCGCGCATCAGGGCTTTGGCGTCGGGCTGGCGCTGGCGCGTTGGGTGATCGAGGCGCAGGGCGGTGACATCACCCTGACCAGCCCCCTGCCCCGCGCCCAGGCGATTGGCGATGCGCCGGGGACCAAAGTATCCCTTCGCCTGCCGCGCACAAAGCCGTAACCTGCGATTATGAGCACGCTTCTCCTCATTGACGATGACCCTGAAATCACCTCCGCGCTGGCGCGTGGGCTGGCCTTGCACGGCTATGAGACCGAGACCGAAAACCGCGCCGACCGGGCGTTGGCACGGTTACAAAGCGGTGCGCATGCCGGGGCCATCGTCGATGTGATGCTCGGCGCGGATAGCGGGATTGATCTGGTGCGCGCCGCCCGCACCAGCGGGGTCACGCTGCCCATCCTCATGCTCTCGGCGCTCTCGGAGGTCGAACACCGCGCTGCCGGGCTTGCCGCCGGGGCGGATGATTATGTGGTGAAGCCTTTCAATTTCGACGAATTGGTCGCCCGCCTTAAGGTACAGGAGCATCGCGTCAGCACCCTGCGCCCCGCCCCCGCGCGCCTGTCGCGCCACACCCGGACCCTGCAAAACGGCACCGCAGAGACCCATTTGACGGAGCGCGAATACGATCTTCTGGTGCTTTTGATGCAGCATGCAGAGGCCCCCCTGCCCCGTGCTGCGATATATGAGGCGCTTTGGGCGGGGGATGGATCGGGTCACGAAAATGTGGTTGATGTCTATATCGGGTATCTGCGCAAAAAGCTCGCGGCGTCCGATTTTGGCTTCGAAATCAAAACCTTGCGTAACAAGGGCTTTTGCCTCACCGGATTGCTGCCCGAAGAAGAAACTGCGTGATACAGACCAAAGTCTAGGCGTTTCTTATAAATTAAGAGTCGCCCCAAAGGCGCACATCTGCCACGCTGACCTCCAGTGGAACCAATTTTCAGGAGGAAATACCCATGGCTTGGAGCAAACCCATCATCCGCGAAATCGAATGCGGCATGGAAATCAACATGTACGGACCAGACAGCGACGAAGAGCGCGAAGTTCTGTTCTGAAATTCTGCGCGCGGGTGGTATAAATGACTTTCCGCGCGCATATCCTTGGGGCGGCCGCTGGTGGCGGATTGCCGCAATGGAATTGTGGATGCGAAAATTGTGACCTGGCCCGCGCCGGTGACATCCCATCCCAAACCCAATCTTCTCTGGCTGTTACAGGGGACGGCAAGACATGGGCCGTTCTGAACGCCTCCCCCGACATTCGTCAACAATTTGCCGCGACACCCGCGTTGCACCCCACCGATTTGCGCAAACTGTCCTTGGCGTCGGTTCTGGTGACGAACGGGGATATTGACCACATCGCAGGCCTGCTGGTGCTGCGCGAAATGCAGCCCTTTACGCTCTTTGCCACACCCGGCATTCACGATGTGCTCGCTCAAAACCCTATTTTCGACGCGCTCAACAGCGCCGTTGTCACCCGCCAGACCATCGCGCTGGAGGAACCCTTCACGCTGGCGCCGCAGCTGACCGCAACGCTGTTCCCGGTGCCCGGCAAAGTACCGCTCTATCTGGAGGGCGAAGAGGTGCAAACCGATCTGATCGGTGATCAAACCGTCGGTGTGAAACTGGAAACAAGCGATAAAACAGCGTTTTACATCCCCGGCTGTGCCGCCATGACCGATGATCTGCGCGCCCGTCTAACCGGAGCGGATCTGCTGTTCTTTGACGGCACCCTGTGGCAAGATGATGAGATGATCCGCGCGCGTTTGGGCCAGAAAACCGGGGCGCGCATGGGGCATATGTCGATGAGCGGTCCAGCAGGGTCCATCGCCGCGTTCGCGGACATGGGCATCACGCAAAAACTGTTTGTGCATATGAATAACACCAACCCCGTCCTGCGCCCCGCTTCGGATGAAAAGGCCCAAGCCGAAGCCGCCGGGTGGATCGTTGGACAAGATGGCATGGAGATCACGTAAATGACCCAGACCCGCGAAGATTTTGAGACCCGCCTGCGTCAGATCGGAGCCGAACGGTATCACGATTTGCACCCGTTTCATGACTTGTTGCACGGTGGCAATTGCACACCCGATCAGGTCCGCGCCTGGGTGATCAACCGTTATTATTACCAACATAGCATCCCGATGAAGGACGCCGCCTTCATGTCGCGCGTCACCGATCCCGCCCTACGCCGGGCATGGCGTTCCCGTATCGAGGATCACGACGGTACGGACGATAATGAGGGGGGCATCAAGCGTTGGCTGCGTCTGGCGCGGGCCGTGGGGCTTGACCCCGACTATGTCGCCTCCTGCGAAGGCGTATTGCCGGCCACGAAATTCGCCGTTGATGCCTATGTGCGATACGTGCGCGAAAAAACCCTGCTGGAAGCCGTCAGCGCCTCCCTCACCGAACTCTTCGCCCCGAAAATCCATGCCAACCGAATCCAGGGCCTGCTTAAAAACTACGCTTTCGCCGATGACAGTTCGCTCTCCTACTTCAAAAACCGCCTCAAAGAGGCCCCCAAGGACGTCGCATTCGGCCTCGCCTGGGTCCTGGACCACGCCGACACGCGCGAAAAACAGGACGCCGCCGCCGCCGCCCTAACATTCAAAACCGATGTGCTCTGGTCCCAACT